>NZ_AP023212.1:1900000-2200000 GCF_016593255.1 Hydrogenimonas urashimensis
GTTTCTTTTTAAATGACACTTTCTTAAAAAACATCTGCTTATCCGCAATCAGAAATAAAATCCACTACTTCTGCAAATATACGCTTTTATAATTTAATTCCCGGTACAATTTACTATTATTACGTGGAGTGCTTATGGGACAGATTATAGAAAAAATCAGAAATGAGATCAAAAAAGTTGTTGTTGGGCAGGACAAAATGATCGACGGCCTTTTGATCGGTTTGGCATGTGACGGGCATATTTTGTTGGAGGGTGTACCGGGGTTGGCAAAAACGACGACGGTCAATGCCCTATCCAAGGCTTTGGGACTTAAGTTCAAACGGGTGCAGTTCACACCGGACCTTTTGCCAAGTGACATTATCGGGGCAGAGATATACGATCCCAAGAACAACAGTTTCAAAATAAAACAGGGACCGGTCTTTACAAATCTCCTGTTGGCGGATGAAATCAACCGGGCTCCGGCGAAAGTGCAATCGGCACTGCTGGAGGTGATGCAGGAGAGACAGGTAACGATTGGTGAAGAGAGTTTCAAGATCGATCTTCCTTTTCTGGTTATGGCGACGCAAAACCCTGTGGAGCAGGAGGGCGCCTACAACCTTCCCGAAGCTCAGCTTGACCGTTTCATGATGAAACTGGTGATCGGCTACAATACGCCGGAGGAGGAGTTGGAGATTGCCAGACGGGTGGCGAACGATGCATTGGGCCAGATCGAAGAGGTGGCTTCGAAAGAGGATATTTTCAGAATCAAAGAGGAAGTGAAGAAGATCCACATTGACGAAGAGGTGGAAAAGTATATTGTCGATTTGATATTCGCGACCCGGGAACCGGAAAAGTACAATCTCGAATCGATCGAAAAATGGATTATGTATGGAGCGAGTCCCCGGGCATCGATCGACCTTTACAAAGCGAGCCGTGCCCAGGCTTATCTGCGGGGGAAAGATTTTGTCTCTCCGGTCGATATCGCCTATGTTGCCAAAGATATTCTGCGCCATCGCATTATTCTCAGCTATGAAGCGGAGGCGGAAGAGATAAGCAGCGATCTGGTGATCGACAAAGTGCTTGAAACCGTTGCGATTCCCTAAAGGTTTTCGGTGAACAAACGGCTCAAAACCCTTTTGATAAAAACAAAGCGCCAGGTTTTTTCCGAAATGATCGGGAACAACCCTTCTCTTTTTCATGGGGAGGGGTACGACTTCAGTGAGCTTCGCGAGTATCAGGTCGGCGACGATATTCGTAAAATCGACTGGACTATCACGGCGAAGCTTCAAAAACCCTACGTCAAACTCTTTCATGAAGAGAGAGAACTCCACATTGTGGCAGCCTGTATGATGGGGGGCAGTCTCTTTTTCGGAACCCATAGGATCAAGCAGGAAGTGGTGGCAGAAGTAGCGGCGATACTGGGTTACTCTGCAATCAAAAATTCGGATCTGTTTACCGGGGCGATCGTATCGCAGTCGGGAGAGATGGTCGAGAGGGCTACGAAACGGATATTCGGCGTCAATCGGTTTGTAGAGTCAATCGATGGCATGAAGGTTCTCGGGCAGAGCACCGATTACGTGAAAGGGCCTCGTCGGCTTTTCAAGCGTATCAAGCGGCGGAGTGTTCTTTTTCTGATCGGGGATTTTCTATCCGCCGTGGATTTGGGGCTTTTGAGCAAACGGCACGAAGTGATCGCCGTCATTGTCCGGGACCGTTTCGAGGAGCATCCCAAGCCTCTCGGGCAGGTGCATCTGGTCGATCCGGAGACGGGAGCGACACTGCAGACCCACTTCGGTGAAAAGAGTGTGGACCGTTACCGTGCCCAGATTCTCGCCAGTGACAAAGCGCTCTATCACCATTTGCATAAACATCGTATCCGGTTCGTCAAAATCTATACCGACGAGGATCCTTTCGGCAAACTCGTCCGACTTTTCGGAGGTCGGATGTGAATCCCAAAGATTTGCCTATTCACGATATAAAGCCTTTACTGCCCATTCCCGATATTTCGATTTATCTTTTTGGCGGGTTGGTGATTGTCGGGCTTTTGGTGCTTGCAACCGTACTCTTTTTCGCATGGCGGTGGTGGCAAAACCACAGAAGGATCGATCCCAGGATCGGTTGGTTGGAGCAGTTGGATCGAATCGATTACACCGATCCCAAAAAGGCGGCATATATAATGACAAAATATGGACGCCTTCTTGCCGAAGACAAGCGGCGCAAGGAGATTTTGGAGCAGTTGATTCCCCGTCTTGAACGATACAAATACAAAAAAACGGTACCGCCTCTGGATGAGGAGACGAAACGGTTCATGAAACTCTTTATCGAGATGTCGCACGATGCACTTTGAGCATTCATGGGTCTTTCTTTTCATTCCGCTTTTTCTCTTTTGTGAACGCAAATGCCCGTTGCGGCTGGAGCTTCTCTTCTTTCCCCACATCGGGCGCATCACGAAAAGTCTCCGAAGCGCCTCTTTGATGCAGGCGTTCAAATGGATGGCGTGGGGCGGCACAATTCTTGCCCTCGCATCGCCTGTGACGACAAAGGAATTCCATCCCTCCCATGCGATGGGACGGGACATGGTTCTTGTGATTGATGCGAGCCGTTCGATGGACGAGCCTTTTTCGATTGTGCAAAAAGAGAACAAGTTCGAAACGGTAAAGCGGGTGGTGAAAAGCTTCATCGAACAACGTAAAAACGACAGGCTCGGGTTGATTATATTTGGTGAGTATGCCTACGTGGCTTCGCCAGTCACTTTCGATCATGGTGTTCTCTCGGCGATGATTCCCTATCTGGAAGTGGGAATGGCAGGGGAGCGTACGGCAATCTACGATGCCATCGCCATGGCGGCGAAACTGCTGAAACACTCCGAAGCGAAAAGCAAAGTGGCCATCTTGCTGACCGATGGCAGGAATACCGCCGGGAGAATTCCTCTGCAGGTGGCCGAAAAGATGCTGCAGCAATACCATATCAAACTCTACACGATCGGTGTGGGAGGTATGCGCGAATACGATCCGGCGATTCTCAAGGCATTGGCGAAAAGCACGGGTGGAACTTTCTTTTCGGCATCCGATCCGAAAATGCTCGAAGAGGTGTATAGAAAAATCGATACTCTGGAACCTTCCAAAGTGGAAAAAGAACCGGTCGTCGAGACTACCTACCTCTACAGCTATCCCCTTTTCGTGGCGGCCATGTCCCTTCTTGCCTATCTTTTTTTGCTCAATCGCGGCGAGGTGGCCCGAGGATGAAGTTTCTCTTTCCCGAATTTATCTATCTGATGCTTGTGCCCGCCGGGATTCTTTTTTATCTGATTTCGACCAACAAAGATGTGGTGGAGCGCATCTTCGATGAAAAGACGCTGCAGAGGCTGCGAATCAGCGGGGATTCGCTAGGGCGTGCCGGACACAATACGCTGATGTTTTTTGCCTTTTTCATGATGACGCTGGCATTGGCGCGACCCGTCATAGACCAGGGAAAAGAGCGGGTGGAAGGCCATGGCATCGATCTGGTGATCGCACTTGATCTCTCACAGTCGATGCGGGCAGCCGATTTCTATCCGAACCGGTTTCTTTTCGCAAGGCAGAAACTGGAGGATGTTCTGCCGAGAATGCCTGCCGGACGCATTGGAATCGTCGGGTTTACATCCGCCTCCTTCATTATCACGCCTCTAACGAGCGATCGTGACACAGTGCGGTTTCTTTTGAAAAGAGTCTCGCCGGATTCTGTGACGGTACAGGGAACGGACCTCTCCGCCGCATTGAAAGGGGCGGCCAGGCTTTTGCAAAAAAGGCCGAACAAAACGGTGCTGCTGGTGACCGACGGAGGGGACGAAGAAGATATATCGACGCTCGTGAAGATTGCAAAAGAGAATGGGATGCGTGTGATGGTGTGGATGATGGCGTCGCGGCAGGGGGCACCTGTTCCGGTTGATGGTAACGGCTCTGTCATGAAACGAAATGGAGAAATTGTCATCAGTCGTGCCAACGTGGATCTTGCGCGGCTTGCGGAATCGACCGGGGGGATTTATGTGGAAGCGACGCTTTCGCAGGAGGATGAAAAGCGCGTGGGAGCCTTTCTGCAACGGTTGAGCCGGGAAGGGGAAACCTATGAAAAAACGGTGGAGAAACGCATTGAGCTCTTTTACTATCCTCTGGCACTCGCACTGCTGGGGCTTCCCTTCGCCTTCTACTCCATCGGAACAGGACGCGGGACCTTCGCATTGTTGCTTCTGGTACCGCTGATGACTTTTTCGCAGAAGATGGAAGCGGGTGTACTCGATTTTATGCTGATCGACAAAGGGGAAAAAGCGTATTGGGAGGGTGACTTCAAAAAAAGTACGAAAGCGTTTGAAGAGCTTGTCATGCATACTCCCAAAAGTGAAATCTGGTTTGATCTTGGAAACAGCTACTACCGAAGCGGCAGATACAAAATGGCGTGCAGCGCCTACGAGAAGGTCGTCACACCCGACATGAAGGTGGAGCAGGCCAAACTCTACAATCTGGGCAACTGCTACGTTAAGCTTGGAGAACTTCAAAAAGCGGCTGAGCTCTACCGCAAAGCGCTCGCCCTGGGAGAGGATGCCGATGCGCGATACAATCTGGAAATGGTGATGAAGGCCCTCAAAGAGATGAAAAGGAAAAAATCGGGATCGAACGCGAAGAGTCGTAAAAAAGGCAGAGAGAAGAACAAGCGCTCCTCTTCCGCGTCCGTTTCACAGGATGGGGGGAAACGTGGCGCAAAGAGCTCTAAACGGAGCGATCAGCGGAAACTGAGCCTCGCAGAGGAAAAAAAGTGGATGCGTCTGATAGAGAAACAGCCGATGAAACCGAAACTCTATCCGTTGATACCGCCACGGAAGGGAACCGAAATTGAACCCTGGTAGAATTTTTCTTTTGCTGCTGCTGTTTTTGCCCCTGATGGGAAAGGTGGTAATCAGTGTGGACGAGAATCCGGTGATAGCGGGCGAATCGGTGGAAGTCATGATTGAGGCGGAGGGGGAGAATGTTCGTTTTCCGGAGATCCAAAAAATTGGAAACGATAGAGTCGTTTCCGAAGGCATGCAGCGGCTAGAACGCCTGGAAGGGAACCGTACGGTCGTCAAATGGGTGAAAGTGTTGGCCTTCACTCCCCAAAAGAGCGTGACAATCCCTCCCCTGGAAGTGGAAGTGGACGGCCGAATCGAAAAGACGCAGCCCCTGAGGGTGCGGGTGAAGCCGAAAAGCAAAAGCGACGTCGACAATTTCATCATCGAGCTTATGGCAGACCGCAACGCCTCCTATGTGGGGGAGACTGTCGATGTGACGGTGCGGTTCAGGGAGAAGCGCGATGTTCCGGTCATGAATGTCGATTTCGTTCCCATCCAATACGAAAACTTCTGGGTCAAGCGGGTTGGAAAGGAGCGGCGCTATGCGCAAGGCAACTATCTCGTCCATGAAATTCACTATCTCTTCTTTCCCCAAAAAGTGGGAGATTTGACCATCGGCCCGGCGGAAGTGAAAGTGGCGATGACCAAAAAAATGCGGGACGCTTTCGGCTTCATCGTCCGCCGTCCTCAATGGATAACGGTAAGAAGCCGCTCTTTGACACTTCATGTAGAACCTCTGCCGGAGGGAGTGACGCTCGTGGGCAGGTTCAGAATAAAGGCGGAAGTCTCCACGACGCAGACGAAAAAAGGGAGACCCGTGGAACTGACAGTACGTGTGGATGCCGAGGGAAATATCGAAGATTTCGAGATGCCCAGACTTCAAATCGACGGAGTGACGGTTTACGAAGAGGAGCCGAAAATCGAACAGAAGTACCGTTACGGCTCTTACAGCGGTTCATGGGAAAAAAAGTATATTCTGATCGGGGAAAAATCCTTTACCATTCCTCCTTTCGAGATAGACTATTTCGATCCGAAAACCGAGGAAATCAGAACCGCAAAAACGAAACCGATTTCGATTGAGGTGGCCGGCAGCGTGGAAAAAGAGCGGGCAAAACGTCCGAAAAAAAGTTCGGTTTTCTCAAGAGAGGAAAAGAGAATGCAATGGATCTATATGACCTGGATCGTCGCGTTTTTGCTTGGTATGGGAGTGATGTATCTGTGGATGGATTCAAAAAGAAAACGCGGAGGAACGTACCCGGGAAGCAGAGTGCAGACAGATAGCGATTCCCGGATGCTCCAGCGGCTGATGCCATATATTTCCGAATCGAAAGAGGCGGCACAGATGGCGGAAAATCTCTATGCGTCCATGTTCGAAGGCCAGTCGGTGAAAATCGACAGGCGGGAGTTCGCGAAGCTGATGGAACGACTAAAAAAAGCAAGAAACAGGAAACAGGCAGACGGTTGATGTCTGTTTTTGAAAGGATGTTTGAGAGGCCTGTGAAAGTATGTTGACCGAAGATTGACGACTAAAGAATGTCGTGCAGCCGGTTGGCCTCCTCCATCCATCGGCGAAGATGTTCCCATTTTTCACCATTGATAAGAGCGCGGCAGACGCGCAGCTCCTCTTCAAAATGGTCCATCGCTTCCAGCAGATTGTCGCGGTTCTGTTTGAAAATCTCTTCCCACATGATGGGTGAACTCTTTGCAAGCCTGCTCATGTCCCGGAAACCGCCCGCTGCGAGAATCAGAATGTTGTTAGCATCCTCCTGCGCCATGACGGCATTGGCGAGGGCGTAACTGATGGCATGGGGAAGATGGCTGATATAGGCGGCATGACGGTCATGTTCGTGCGCATCCATCGTGACGATTTTCATGCCGATTGCTTCAAAGAGCGCTTTGGCTGTCTCCTGCTGAAGGGTACCGCTTTTATCGATGTCGCACAATACGACAATCTTATCCCTGTAAAGATTGGCAACGGCGGCGGATGGCCCGAACTTTTCCGTCCCTGTCATCGGATGGGCAGGAACGACATTTTTCCTGATTTCCGCCGGAATATTCTCGACGATTTTGGCTTTGGTACTTCCGAGATCGACAATGGTACAGCGCGGAGAGACATCGGTCATCTTCTTTAAAGATGCAATGATCCCCTCCACGGGAATTGCCAGAAAGATCACATCGCTGCGTTTGAGCTCCTCCCAGGAGACGATCGCATCAACAAGGCGGAGTCTGAGCGCTTCGTTGCAATGATCGGGATTGTGATCGAATCCGATCACCTTTTCCACCTGGGGAACGCTTCTGAGGGCCAATCCGAGTGATCCGCCCATAAGCCCCAGTCCGACGATTCCGACAACCATGAATTCTCTCCCATCTGTGACAAAGTCCGAAATTGTATCACAATACAAAATAAACGGCGTTTAATCGAAATGATGATAGACTTTAAGCCTTTTATACAAAAATTCGCATACAGACGCCCGACAATGAGGAAATAAATGAAACGTATTTTGTCTGCCATCTTGATGACGGCGGTTTTTGCAAGTGCCCAGCAGATCAAAGAGATTCGCTTTGATGGGTTGTTGCATCTTTCTGACGATATCGCTCAGGAGATAACGGGCATCCATCCCGGCGAAACGATCGATATCGAGAAAGTGGACGAGGCGATAAAAAAACTTTTCGCCCAAGGTTATTTCAAAGATATCTGGGTTACGGAAGAGCACGGGATACTGACTTTTCATTTCAGGGAAAAACCGGTCATCTCTCAAATCCTATTCAGCGGATACGGAGAGAACAAGCGAGACGAGCTGCTTTCTACGATTGGGCTGCACAAAGGGGATATCTACGATGAAGCCAAGATCGAAAAAGCGGAAGCACTGATCCGAAGCACCATTGAAGGGGAGGGCTTCTTCGACACGGTGGTGGAGACGGAAGTGACACCTCTTGAGACGGGAAGCGTCAAGGTGGAGTTCAAGATCAACAAAGGTGAGAACATCATCATCAAAAAACTCAATCTATGCGGTGCCGAACACCTTGAAAAAGAGGAGATCGAAAGTGTCATGGCAAACCGTGAACATGACTTTATGGGTTGGATGTGGGGATTTAATGACGGTAAGGTAAAGATCGACCAGCTCAAATACGAAGTGCCCAGGATTCGTGATCTCTATATGCGCCACGGATATCTCGACGCCAAAGTGGAAGATCCGCTTCTGCGGGTCGACTTCGATCAGTATTCGGCGATTCTAGACTTCAAAATCGAGGAGGGGGAGGTCTATAAAGTCAAAGATGTGCAGATTGACCTGGCCAAACCGGTGATTGATCCGGTCATTCTCAAGGATACATTGAAAGTGGAACCGGGAGATACTTTCAACATCGACGATCTGCGTCACGATATGGAGCGTATCAAGGAGTCCATTGCCAACATGGGATACGCCTACGTCCGTGTCATACCGGATTTCTCGAAGGACGAGAAGGATCATACAACGATCGTCAAGTACAAAATTTTCCCGGGAGAGAAAGTCCATATCAGAGATGTTGTTATTTCCGGCAATACGCGTACCCTCGATCGTGTCGTTCGCCGCGAAATTTTCCTGGCGCCCGGCGATCTCTACAATCTCACCGATTTGAAAGATTCAAAATCCGCTCTGATGCGGACCGGCTATTTCGAAAATGTGGTAATTGACGAACGCCGCGTCAGTGAAAACGAGATGGATCTGGTGGTCAATGTCAAGGAGGCACAGACCGGGAATATCATGGTCGGCGGTGGTTACAGCAGTTATGACGGTATTATCTTCAATGCTTCTGTCAATGACAGGAATGTATTCGGCAGCGGTTTGGCTGTCGGGCTCAGCACCGACCTTTCCCGACATCGCAACAACTTCAACTTCAATATTACCAATCCGAGAATATGGGACAGCGATTACAGCGCCGGGTTCAACATCTATCACAATGAATTCGAAAGTTACGACTATACGGAAAAAAGGTTCGGAGGTTCTGTGACTTTGGGGAGGCAGATTGCACGTTACTGGCATGCATCGGTTATGTACCAGTACTATTCCACAGAACTATCTGACATCGACCCGGATTTTCCCGACTACGATTTCTATGCCAACAACGATTTTGTAACGAGTGCCGGTACACTAAGTCTTCGTTTTAACAATACCGACGACTATTACCTGCCACGTCATGGCATGATTTTCGGCATGAGTTCGCAGTTTGCCGGTCTCGGTGGAGATGCCGAGTACAACAAAAACTATCTGACTTTTTCCATCTTCCAGGGAATGGAGGATTATATCAACTACGATTTGATTCTGCGTTACAAAGCCCGCGTCGGATTTTTCGGAAATGACAACAAACTCCCCATCAGTGCAAAATTCTATATGGGCGGAGTGCGAACAGTGCGCGGATATGAATCGGGTTCAATCTGTGACGAAATCAACGGATACAGGACAGGAGGCAAATATACTTTCTCCAATTCCGTGGAAGCGAGTGTCCCGCTTGTCCAAGCGGCCAAAATGCGGCTCGCCTTCTTTCTTGATTACGGGATGATCGGTGATGAGAACTTTGATGATTACAAAAGAGCGGGAACCGGTGCGGTCATCGAGTGGTTCTCGCCGATGGGGCCCATCAGCCTGATTTTCGCCTATCCTCTGATGAGGGAGGATGGAGACAAAATCTCCAATTTCGAATTTACAATGGGACAGCAGTTCTGACGGACGTATAAAACGACCTGTTGCCGAAGAGTAAAAAGAGAGGTGGGGCCTATTTTCTTCTGTGCAACTGCACCGCGATAGGAGCCGGTTTTTCCAACACTTTGATTCGTTCACCGGCCAGATGGTTTTCGAAGGGAGTGGCGATTTTGAGGACTTCGTTTTCATATACGCACGTGACGGTGCCCAGTGTGCGATTTTGATGAATTGCCTGGGCCAGCGAGACGATGTAACTGAGCCAGAAGAGGGTCTGTGCGTCGGGCAAGAGCTTCCGGTAGGGTTTCGTGAAACTTTCTTTGGGAAGGCGCCGTTTGTTGAAACGGATGAGAGTGGCGATGAGGATCATCTCTTCGTGTGTGAATCCGTAATCCAGGTTGTTCAAGATAAAGTAGGCGCTATGCCTGTGGTAGTTGTAGAAGTTGAGACGAATGCCGATTTGGGAGAGTTTTGCCGCAATCTGCAGATGCCGGCGCAACGAATCGGGCAGACGGTATGGCTTTTTGAGGGTATCGAAGAGGATACCCGCTGTCGAAGCGATTTGCGCAGAAAGTTTCCTATCGGTGCAGAAGCGATCCTGAAGACTTCGGACACTGGGATTGAAATTGGCCGGGAAAAGGTGATTGCTGTTGCGCAGCAGGTCACTTAGAAAGAGTCCTTCCCGAACGCCGACCCCGCTGGTGACAACCTCCTTGGCGCCGATATGCTCCAGAACTCTCAAGAAGATGAGTGCACCGGGACGGATTGTGTCGATCCGGTCTTTTTTGATGCCGTATTTTGAGAGTTTCATTACAGAGGCGTGTGCCACTTTGTCGATGAATTTTCTCTCTTCCGAGAGATCGAAGATGAAGGCGTGGACCAGGTCCACCGCATGGTGGTTTCGCTGCATGATCGCTTTGGCGATGGCGCGGATGGTTCCCCCGATGCCTACGGCGCTTCTGGCGTAAAAGGATGGGGGGAGTGCCTCCAGGGCTTCGTCGATAAAGGCAACCGCCTCTTTGATGGGGGCTTTCTTGTCGAAAAAGAGCTCTTTGAGACGAACGGTACCAAGTTTGAGAGAGCAGGTTTCGACAATTTTACGGTTGCGAATGAGCGCCAGGTCGGTGGAACCGCCGCCGATATCGATGGTTATACCGTCGGTGACCGGCAGCAGGTTGACTGCCGCGATGCCGCCGAGCCATGCTTCCCTTTCGCCCTCGATCACTTTGATCCTTAGACCCAGTTCCTTTTCGACCGACTTGACGAATTTTCTTCCATTGGGCGCGTCACGGACGGCAGAGGTTGCGACACAGAGGATTTTTCGGGTTTTGTAACTCTTGGCTATGGAGAGGAATTCTTGCAGAGCCGCTTTGGCTCGGGCCATGGCGGGAGGCTGGAGCTCACCGCTCTTTTCGTAGGCTCCTTCGCTGATTCGGACCCGGCTTCGGGTCTCGTTGAGAAGATGGAAGCCGAAACGGCTGGTCCTCTCGAATACCACCATCCGGGCGGAGTTGGAGCCTATGTCGATGATGGCGGTACGTTTGGCCATGGTTTACGGATTTATTGTTCTTTCTGCAGATGTTCGAATTTGAACTTGAGCTCTTCGACACTCTCGACGTTGTCGGGGTCGGGGACGATACAATCAACCGGGCATACAGCGATACAGGCCGGCTCGTCGTAGTGTCCAACGCACTCGGTACACCGGTCCGGATCAATGATGTAGATGGGATCCCCCTCTTCGATTGCACCGTTGGGGCATTCGTCGCGACATGCGTCGCACGCTATACATTCATCGGTAATCATCAATGCCATGTAAAACCTTCCTGAAGGGGCTGTTATTATGCCCCGAAATTAATTTCCGAGATTTATAACCTATGTAACCTTACCTAGGCCTTAAATAAAAAATATAAGTTCTCATTCGGAAGAGTGCCATTTTCGGGAGAGGGAAAGAGAGTGCTATTTTCCCGGCAATCCGGGAAAAATTCTTAACCGGCAGGAAGTTCGCATTGGGGCGTAGTCGAAAAGACAAGAGTGGCTACTGTCCCCGTCTTTCCGTCGGTTCTGTTTTTAAGGGAAATTTTGGCCCCCATGGCATCGGCGGCCGATTTTGCCAGAAAGAGACCCAGACCGGCCCCCGGTGCGTTGCCGACACGTTTGAACGGGGCGAAGAGATCGACACTTTCGTCGATTCCGGGACCTTCGTCGATCACTTCGAGCCGAATCTTGTTCTCTCCTTCCATCCGTGTACGAAGGAGGATCGATTTTCCTTTGGGAGTGAACTTGAGCGCGTTTTGCAGAAAGTTCTGAAGAATCTGGTTGAGCAGGGTCGTCTGGATGCAGCCCACAAGCCTTTCGGGCTGGAGATCGAGTTTGAGCTTTTTGTCTTCCGCATTGGCCAAAAGGACGAAATCTTCGCCTTTGCGCCGTATGAAATCGATCATGTCCACTGTCTGGGGGAGCTCGAAATGGGCACCCTCCTGCCGGCCTATTTCAAGAATGGAGGTGATCATCTGATTCATCTCCTGGATCGTTTTGTTGGCAAGCTGCAGCGCTTCGATATATTTTTCGGGTTCCCGCTTCTTGATGAGGGTGACATCGTTTTTGAGTTTCATGACATTCAGGGGTGTTTTGAGTTCGTGTGCCGCGCCGATAAAGAGCTCTTTTTGATATTTGACGAAGGTTTGGATACGGTTGATTAG
The DNA here is from genome assembly GCF_016593255.1 of Hydrogenimonas urashimensis. Classification (NCBI taxonomy): domain Bacteria; kingdom Pseudomonadati; phylum Campylobacterota; class Epsilonproteobacteria; order Campylobacterales; family Hydrogenimonadaceae; genus Hydrogenimonas; species Hydrogenimonas urashimensis. The sequence goes on from NZ_AP023212.1 coordinate 1,912,216, forward strand.
CCGGTTGATCGATTCACCGAGGGGAACGAACTCCTCGGGCAGCACTTTCGTATCGATCGTTGTTAGGAAATTTTCGTTGAGAGTGGAGAGTTTCCTGGTCAATCGGGTGATCGGCATCAGCAGCATCGCCGAGAGGCCGAAGGCGTAGAGCACGATAAGGATGAGACTGATCAGGTTGATGATGACAATGGAACGCAGGATCTTTTTGAGCATGCTCCGGACATTGGTGATCTCTTTGCTCACCAGCAGGTAGGTTTGCGCTTTGAAGTTGTACGGATAGATCAGGTCGATGTAGTATTTGCCATGCTCTTTGCGTTCGCGCCACTCAAGAGAGCTGTAGAAGTGATGGGGTGCCGGGATCACCTTTGCCGTGATCTGCAGGGCGTTTTTCAGATTCTTCGCATCGATTTTCTCTCCCTCGGCATAGTCGGGGAAGGTTTGGACGATATAGCGGGCCTGTTTGACGAGCTGCTGGGAGAGTTCGTCGTAGATGGACTGTTTTATATAGGCATAGAGCATTGTCGAAAAGATGATAAGAAGAATCGAAGATGCGATGATAAGCTGTGTGAGAAACTGGTTGCGGATACTGCGGTTTCTGGCCATCATCAGCCTTTTTGTTTTGTATTGTAACGTAAATTCAACGAGGTTTTTGGCATATTAGGTTGACATTTCAGTGTCATGCCATTTCGATATTCAATCGGGTGCATGGCCCATGCTCTGAAAATCTCTCCCGGATTTCCGATTGTCCGGCACTCCGTTGGCAAAACGCAAGCTTTCAAAGACGCTTGGAACTCGATTGAATCATAAAGGTGGAGTATGTGATTGGAATACGCGGCGGCAAGACCGCGCATCGTGGAAAGGGGTGTTACTCTTCGTTGTTTTTCTGCGGATAGCAGAAGCGGTAACCGCGGCGTCGTACCGTTTCGATGGTTTGAATGCCGAGGGGTTTGTCCATCTTCTGACGGATCTGGTTGATTGCCACTTCAATGACGTTGGGAGTGACCAGCTCGGGCTCTTCCCAGATGGCATCGAGAAGCTGCTCTTTGGAGACGATTTCGTCGCGGTGGCGTGCCAGATGGGTCAGTACTTCGAAAGGCTTGCCTTTGAGTTCGATCTCCTTGCCCTTGTAGACGACCTTCTCCTCCTGGGGATTGATGCTCAGATCGTCGATTTCGATGACGTTGCTGCCTCCGAATCGCAGTCGTGCCTTGATGCGTGCAATAAGAATGTCAAAATCGAAAGGCTTTTTGATATAGTCGTCGGCTCCCGCCTCGAGCGCTTCGATTTCACTCTCTTTGTCATCGCGGGCGGAGAGGATGATGACAGCGGTTTTCGGATTGTTCGTCTTGGCTTTTTGGATCAGTTCCAGACCGTTGCCGTCGGGAAGCATCCAGTCTGCAAGAATGAGATCGTAGTTGCGGATATCGAGATAGTAATCGCCGTCTTTGAAATTTTCTGCCGAATCCGTCTGGTAGTTGAATTCGTTGAGCCCTTCGGAGAGGGTTTTGTTGACCGTGGTTTCATCTTCTACAATCAGTATACGCATAGGTTGCAATCCTTGGGTATGAAATTTAAGCGGGATTATAGCATATTTTTAGATTGTTTTAAACTATTTTTCAAAAATTTTTAAAGAAAGCTGCGAAAATCTTCGACGCAGACGCGACAGTTGGGAAGGATATCGGGTTTGCAGATTGTAATTTTTATTGTTTCGATTTTTGGAAAATTTTTTTTCAAAGTGGAAAAAAGTGTCTCCAGCGCCTCTTCAATCAGATGAAAAGCACCCTCTTGCATCACCTTTTCGATGTGCTTCGCCACCTTCGCGTAATCGATAAAACTCTCCGGTGTATAGGAGTAGTCTATCGTCGCATCCACCAGAATGCGCTGGGGCGTTGTCCGTTCATGGGCCAGGATGCCCAGGACCGCTTCGAAAGAGAGCGATTCGATCCGGATTCTCATGCGACCCGTTTCTCCTCGCCGCGTATCAGGCGGACAATGTTGGGAATATGTTTGTAGACGACGATGATCGCGATGATCCAGATTGGCGCGTGGGAGTGGATGTTCGGTACATCCGGATAGAGGATGTAGCTGGCGATGATAAAAGTGACAAGAGCCCCCAGGGAGGCGAGGGAGGAGATGCGGACGGTTTTCCCAAGCAGAAACCAGACCACCAGGGCGATCGCCGTGACCATCGGCATCATGAAGGCGAGAACACCGACACCGGTGGCGATGCCTTTGCCCCCTTCGAACATGAGATAGGGACTGAAGCAGTGGCCGGCGACGGCGAGAACCGCGATGGCCCAAAGAGTGGCATCGGGCATGCCTGCCACTTTGGCGACAAGCAGAACGAGAACACCTTTGAGCGCATCGAGCACCACTGTGGCGATGGCTAGTTTCCTGGCCAGTTTCGGATCGCGCTCCTTGACGACGCGCAGCACGTTCGTGGCACCGATGCTCTGGCTGCCGGCACTTTTGATATCGACACCCGCGAAAAGTTTCGCGAGAATGAGACCGAAAGGGATGCCGCCGATCAGATAAGCGGCAAGATAGAAAATGATATTGGGATTGGTCAAAAATTCCATGCGTATCGACTCTTTATGGTAAAATTATCGCCAATTATATGAAAATTATCGTTAGTTCGCTATTAAGGATCTTTTTTGGAACAACAGAAACTGAAAGAGAATATACAGAAACTGAAAGAGAAGTTGCCGGTTACCATCGTCGCCCACTACTATCAGCGCGACGAAGTGTTCGAACTGGCCGACATCACCGGCGACAGCCTGGAGCTGGCACGCCGCTGCAAAGCCGACGACAACGAGTGGGTGCTTTTCTGCGGCGTGGGGTTCATGGGCCAGAGCGTCAAGGTGATCGCCCCCGAAAAGCGGGTCGCCATGCCCAAGATCGCCTGTTGCGCCATGGCGCGGATGATCGACCAGAAGTGTTACGACGATTCGGTCCGGTTTCTGGAGGAACACGGCATCAAAGAGACGGATGTGCTGCCTATCACCTACATCAACTCCAGCGCCGAAGTCAAGGCGAGCGTGGGCAAGATGGGCGGGATGGTCTGCACCAGCTCCAACGCCTACAAGATTATCGAGCAAGGACTTGAGAGTGGCAAGAAGATCCTCTTCGTCCCCGACCGCTGCCTGGGACAGAACGTGGCCAACATGATGGGGCTTAGATCCTGCGTCATCGGTGATGGCACCGACCCCAACGAAGCCGACATCATCTGCTACAACGGTTTTTGCTCGGTGCACCAGCTCTTCACCGTCGACGACGTGCGCTTCTACCGAAAGAAGTATCCGGGCATCAAGATCGCCGTCCACCCCGAATGCGACCCTTCCGTGGTGGCCGAGAGCGATTTCTGCGGCTCCACGAGCCAGCTCATCAAGTATGTAGGCGAGCTGCCCGAAGAGCAGAAGGTGGCGGTGGGAACCGAATACAACCTGGTGCACCGCATGCGGGAGAAAAACACGTATGTCCTCTCTTCCACAAAGCCCGAGTGCCCCACGATGAACGAAACGACCCTGGAGGATGTCTACACGACCCTCAAAGCGATCGAAAAAGGGGCGGTGCCCACCGAAATCGACGTCGATCCCGAAACCCGTGAGTGGGCCAAAGTGGCGCTGGAGAGGATGCTGGCGCTATGATCATCCAGGAGTTCGTCAAGGAGGTGCTCCTCGAAGATATCGGCCGGGGGGATCTTTTCGGCCGGGTGGCGCCCCGCAAAGAGGCGACGGCGCAGATCATTGCCAAGAGTGAGGGGATCGTCGCGGGACAGCCCTACCTGGAGGCGCTGGCGGAGTTTTGCAACCTGCGGCTCTACTGGTTCAGGCGGGACGGCGAGCCTTTCGAAAAAGGGGAGGTGCTGCTCAAGATCGAAGGGGACGCCGCGGACCTGTTGGCGGCGGAGCGCACCCTGCTTAACATGCTGCTGCACGCCAGCTCCATCGCCACCCAGGTTCGGCCCTACGTCAAGGCGCTGGAGGGGACCGGCGTGCTTCTTCTGGATACGCGCAAAACCCGCCCCATGCTGCGCAATTTCGAAAAGTACGCCGTGCGGGTCGGGGGCGCCGTCAACCACCGGATGGGGCTTGATGATGCGTTGATGCTCAAAGATACCCATTTGAGCCTCATTGACGATCTGGAGGCTTTCATCGACAAAGCGCGGAAAAAGATTCCCTTCACGACCAAGATCGAGATCGAGTGCGAAACGGTGGAGATGGCCGCCAAGGCGATGGATGTGGGCGCCGATATCGTCATGTGCGACAACATGGCCCCCGAACAGATTCGTCAGGTGGTGCTCTACCGCAACGAGAACTACCCCGGCGTGCTGCTGGAAGCCAGTGGCAACGTGACGATCGAGAATATCCGCCAAATCGCCGAAACCGGCGTGGACGCCATCAGCTCCGGCGCCATCATCCACCAGTCGCACTGGATCGACCTTTCGATGAAGATCGTGACATGAAAAAAGAGGGAAGTAAAAAGTGGGAAGTGGGAAGCTGATATGAAAAGCGTCTCCCTCACCACTCTTCATTTACTACTCACTACCAACTACCCGCTACCCAACAATGGCTGACGATTTAGAGAAGACCGAAGAACCGACCCCCAAGAAGATCGAGGAGGCCAAGAAAGAGGGGAATGTTCCCAAAAGCATGGATACCTCGGGCTTCGTCACGCTCCTGGTCGCAGTGGTCGCTTTCGCGGCACTGACCGGCTGGATTTTCGATCGGCTCGAGACACTCTATCGGTATTATGTCAATTTTGTCGGAGTCGAGCTTACGCCCAGAGTGCTGGTTGATATCACGATCTATTCGGTGATCCAGATTTTTGTGATGGTTTTGCCCCTTGCGCTGCCGGTGGCGATCGCGGGGATGCTGGGCGCCTGGGCGCAGTTTGGTTTCATTTTCACGACCAAGCCGCTGGTGCCCGATCTGACGAAGATCGATCCCATCAAGGGAGCCAAGAACCTCTTCTCCCTGAAGAAACTGATCGAAGGATTCAAAATAACCGTCAAGGTCGCCGCGGTTTTCGCGGTTGCCTTCAGTGTCTTTCTAGGATTCATCAAAGAACTCGTTTCGGTTTCGCGGGCACCGCTTCCGGAGCAGATTACGTGGCTTTCCGAGAGGGCGATCATCCTGGCGGCCGTCATGCTTGTCCTGCTGCTCGTCCTGGCGCTTGTCGATCTTCTTTTTGTGAGGTACAACTATTTCAAAGGGCTTCGCATGTCCAAACAGGAGATCAAAGACGAGATGAAGCAGATGGAGGGAAATCCCGAAATCAAGGCGAAAATCCGGCAGATTCAAATGGAGATGGCGAGGCGGAGAATGCTGGCGGAGGTTCCGAGTGCTGATGTGGTCATCACCAACCCCACCCATTACGCCGTGGCCCTGCAGTACCGTCAGGAAGAGGGACACGCACCGAAAGTGGTGGCCAAGGGGGCCGACCTGATCGCCCTGAGAATCAAAGAAATCGCAAGAGAGCACCATATTCAGATTGTCGAAAACCCGCCCCTGGCCCGGGAACTTTACCGAAGCGTCGAAATAGACGAGGAGATTCCGGAGCGGTTCTATCAGGCGGTGGCCGAAGTATTGGCATTCGTTTACAGATCCAAAAGCGCTATGTGAGGTTGGTTTCGATAAAATCGCGCCATGGAATACAAACGAGCGAAAAGGGCGGTGGAAAAGGCGCGCCATATCACCATCGTCGGTCATCTCAATCCCGATGCCGACGCCATAGGTACAGCCCTGGGGCTCTGGTGGATCGTGAAGGGACTTGGCAAGCGTGCCGATGTGGTGTTTGCCAGCCGGCCGCTTCCGCAGCTTCTTTCGTTTCTGCCCGGTTTCGGAAAGATCAGGCATGCGCTCCATCCCGGAAGCGATCTGATCGTCAGTGTCGACTGCGGCAGTTTCGACCGCCTCGGTATCGAACGGCCGGAAGGGAGCTTGCTTGTGAATATCGACCATCACAAGAGCAATACGGCCTATGGCGATCTGAACCTGGTCGAGCCCCATTATGTATGCGCCGCCGAAGTGGCTTTCAGACTGGCCGCGACAGCGGGATGGGATATTCCGAAAAACAGCGCATCGAATTTCTACACCGCCTTGATCAGCGATACCGGTTTTTTCGGGTACGAAGGGGTCGACGAGCGTGTATTCGATTTTGCCAAGACGCTTTTGCGGCTGGGCGCCTCACCCGAATGGTCGGCGCGCATGCTTCGAGAAAATCAGCCCCTGTGCAAAATGCGCCTGCTTCCGATGGTTTTGGAGACGCTGACACTCTATATGGACGGCCGTGTCGCGGGACTGCATGTGACACGCGGGATGCTCGAAAAGAGTGGGGCGACCGTCAACGAAACGGACGATATGGTCAACTATGCCCGAGCCTTGGCGACGGTGGAGATCGGTTTCTTGGTCCGTGAAGAGGAAGATGGCGGGCTGAAAGTTTCCCTGCGCTCCAAAACCACGTCGGATGTAAGCCGCATCGCCGTGGCTTTCGGAGGGGGCGGCCACAAGCATGCCGCGGGCTTTACCCTTTACGGGGTGGAACATGATGTGCTTGTCGAAAAACTATTGAAGATGATAAAAGAGGAGAAGTTTGTATGAGACGGAAAAAGAGCGGTTTTGGCATAACCCTTTTGCTTGTCGTGTTTCTGGCAATAATCGGGGGTGTGATCTATCTGGCCAACTCTCCGATGTTTGAACGCAATCGTCCGCGGATCGAGGTGCCGGATACACTCTACTGGAACCTGAAAAAGCCGATTGCCGTCAAGCTGCAAGACGATACGGGAATACGCAGCTACAAGGTGACACTCAGTGATGGGAAAAACAGTTTCGTCGTCGCCCAGGAGAGACTCGAAACGCCGAAAAAGGCGGTCGATCTTGCGGTGACACTGCCCAGGGCGGGATGGAACCGTCGGACGACGTCGGCCACGATGATCGTGGAAACGACCGATATCAGCAACTGGAACATGCTCAAAGGCAACAGCGCATCCAAAAAGGTGGCGATTACGATCGATGCGGTCCGGCCTTCCGCCTATGTGCTGGCCAATTCCTACAAGATCACCCAGGGCGGAAGCGCGCTGGTGGTCTTCAGCGCCACCGATGCGAACCTGAAAGATGTGGCCATCCATACCAGTTTCGGAAAAGTATTCAAGCCCGAACCTTTCTACAAGGAGGGATTTTACGCGGCACTGATCGCATGGCCCGTGACGGAGAAGAAATTCCGTGCCTGGGTGGAAGCGACCGATCTTGCGGACAACGTCACCAAGGCCCATATACCGCTTTATGTCGAAAGGTATCGCTACCGGCGGTCCAATATCAAACTCAAAGACCGTTTCCTCAACGGAAAAATCGCCGATCTCGCCAGCCAGTTCGACGAAACGGCGAATGTGTCCGACCCGCTGGAACGCTTTCGGATCATCAACGAAGATATCCGTAAGAAAAACGAGGATCTCATCCACAAACTGAGCTCCAAAATATCCGATAGGTTGATCCGCCGATGGAGCATCAAACCCTTTTATCCTCTCAAAAACGGCAAAAAGGTGGCCAGTTTCGGCGATCACCGCTTCTATTATTACAACGGCAGGCGGGTGAGCGAATCGTATCATCTGGGGCTCGATCTCGCCAGTGTCAAGATGGCCGATGTCCTGGCCTCCAATCCGGGACGTGTTGTCTTCGCGGGCTATAACGGCATCTACGGCAATATGCCCCTGATCGACCACGGCCTGGGTCTTTTTACCCTCTACGGCCACTGCTCTACGCTTTCCGTTGCCGAAGGGGATGTCGTGAACAGAAAAGAGGTAATCGCCAAGACCGGAAAAACGGGACTGGCTCTGGGGGATCATCTCCATTTCGGCGTGGTGATTCAGGGGGTCGAGGTGAGGCCGGTGGAGTGGATGGATGCGCACTGGATCAAAGACAATATCACGACCGTTTTCAATACGGCGCGAAAGATGATTGATCGCCGGACGCATTGATCCATCTTGGTGAACGGATGTCAACGAGTTTTCAGATTTTATCAAGGTTGTGGTATTATTGAGAATTTGAAGAGCAATTCGGAACAGTTGAAAGCAAGCTGAATGATAGGACGGCGAAGGTCCGGCCGATCGAATGGGACCGAGTAGGATAGGATTATGATAAAACAGCGAACGATAGCCAAAGCGGTGAAGAGTGTCGGAATCGGGCTTCACAAAGGAAAGCCCGTGCATCTGGTGCTCGAACCGCTGGAGGCGGACAGCGGCATTGTGTTTTACAGGAAAGATGCCGGCGTGACCATTCCCCTGCTTCCGAAGTATGTGGTGGATACGCAGATGGCGACGGTGATCGGAAGAGAGGGTGTCAACATCTCCACGATCGAACATTTTCTCTCGGCACTCTACGCTTATGGCATCGACAATATGCGCGTCGTGCTCGACGACGGGGAGATGCCGATCATGGACGGCAGTGCCGCGAGTTTCTGCATGATGCTTGATGAAGCGGGTATCCGTGAACAGAACGCTGGCAAGAGGATCATTCGGATCAAGAAAGAGGTGCGTGTCGAGGCGGGTGAGAAATATGTGGCCCTCAAGCCCTCCGAAACGGCGGATTTCGACTTCAGGATCCGTTTCGACCATCCGGTCATCGGGGAGCAACATCGCGATTTTGTTTTCAGCAAAAGCGGATTCATCCAGGAGATCGCGCGGGCGAGAACTTTCGGGTTCCTCAAGGAGGTCCAGTACCTGCGAAGCAAAAATCTGGCTCTGGGGGGCAGTCTGGAAAATGCCATCGTTCTGGACGATACCAAAGTGCTCAATCCCGAGGGGCTTCGGTTCGAAGACGAATTCGTCCGTCACAAAATCCTCGATGCGATGGGGGATATGAAACTGCTTGGGCATCCGATTCTCGGAAAGTACGAAGCCTTTGCGGGGAGCCACGAACTGAACCACAAGCTGACACTGGCTCTGCTGGCCGATGCGAGCGCGTATGAAGTGGTGACGTTGCAGGTCAAAGAGAGTGTGGCCTTTGCCCAGAGTTTCGCATGAAGTGAAACCTTCCGCCGAACTGCTGGTGGTGGGGGTCGCTTCGCCGATACTCGTAGGTATCTACGAAAACAAAAAGCTGAGAGAAAGTTTCCGTAGCGAAGAGAAGATGTCAAAAGCGCTGCCGCCCATTCTCCACGATGTGCGCTACCGGTACGACCTTGAGGCACTCTATTACACAAAAGGCCCCGGAAGTTTCATGGCGATCAAGGTGGCTTATGTCATGCTCCAAACTTTCTCTACAGCCCTGAATATCCCCCTCTACGCCACGGACGCTTTCGCCTTCAACGACAACGCGCCGATCAAAGCGATCGGGACCAGTTGTTTTGTCAAAAAAGGGGGCGCCATCGTCATAGAGAAAGGGTGCCCAAAAACGGACAGCCGGTTCGTTTTGCCCGCCAGACTTGAGAGCGAAATGTTTTCGGACGAAACGGATCCGCTCTATATCCTGCCGGCGGTTTGACCGGAATCCGTCTCTAAGCAAAATTGCTATAAAATACCCCATTTCAATACCGATGCCTCGAGGAGATTTATTTGACAATCAGTGTGCCCGCCACCAGTGCCAATCTCGGACCAGGTTTCGACACGCTGGGACTCTCGTTGGCTCTTCGGAACAAGGTCCATATCCAGCCTTCCAGTTTTTTCAGTGTCTCCATCAAGGGTGAAGGGGCCAATAACCCCCGATTGAAGGGAAACAATCTCTTTATCAATATTTTCAACGACCACTATCGCCACCTCACCGGAAAGCAGGGAGTGTTCCGGTTCAAATTCTATAACAGAATACCGCTATCCAGGGGGCTGGGAAGCTCTTCTGCAGTGATCGTCAGCGCCATCGCATCGGCCTACAGTGCGGCGGGTGTCAATATCACAAAACGAAAACTCCTGAACCTGGCGCTCCATTACGAACACCATCCCGACAACATCACTCCCGCGGTGATGGGTGGATTCAATGTGGCGGTGGTGGAGAACAGGCGGGTCTACAGCCAGAAAAAAAGGATTCCCAACTATCTCAAAGCGGTTCTCGTCATTCCCGACAAGCCGATTTCGACCGCCCACTCCCGCACCACGCTTCCGCGAAGCTACCGGAAGGAGGATGCCATCTACAACCTGAGCCATGCTTCGCTGCTGACAGCCTGTTTTTTCAACGAGTCATGGGAGATGCTGCGCATCGCGGCACGGGACCGTTTTCACCAGATGGCACGGATGAAAAATCTGCCGGAGCTGTTCGAAGTGCAGAAAATCGCCATCGAACACAACGCTCTGATGAGCACGCTCTCCGGTAGCGGCTCCACCTTTTTCAACATGGTTTACAAAGAGGATGCGGAAGCGCTGCTTAAAAAATTCAAAGAGCGTTTCCCCACTTTCCGCAGTGCCGTCTGCGAATTCGATAACGACGGCGTTATCTTCGGCTAATTCGACAGGTTTCGGCCCAAAAAGCGGAAAAATCAGAATTATTTTGGTATAATTGCACGATTATGTCCGATCCGGTTAGAATGTGCATTCACTGCCGCGGCCGCTTCTTGCAGGCGCATCTTATACGGCTTCAGTGTCAAAACAATCAGATACGACCATTTCAGGGGTATGGAAGAAGCTTCTACCTATGCCACTCGTGTATCGATGACAAAAAGCTTGCCAAACGGCTCGCGAAGCATTGCGGGAACAAAGCCTATCTGACGGGAGATCCGGGCGAATATATCAGGGAGCTTCTGCATAACAGCAGCAGTACCGAAATTAAGGAGATGAGAACGAATGGATAAAGTACGCATCCATGAAATAGCAGCAGAGCTGGGAATCAAAAGCAAAGAAGTTGTGGAGATGGCCAAGGAGATGGGACTGGACGTCAAAGCACCTTCAAGCAGTGTCTCTCCGGAAGATGCGCAAAACCTTATGAGTTTTGTCATGACCGGAACGCTTCCCGCTTCAGCCGCCCCCAAGAAATCTCCGACATCCGAAAAAGAAGAGGTGAAGGCCAAGAAGCCAGAAAAGGCGGAAGCGAAAGCCGAAACTCCCGAAGAGGCGAAAAAACCGGAAAAGACCCCAGAAAAAAAACCCGCCGAAGAGGCCGAAGCGAAAACGGCCAAAAAGAAAAAGGCTGCAGAAGCGAAGCCGGCCGAAGCGATAAAAAAGACAGAAGAAAAAGAAGAGACAGCCCTTGCAGGCCAGGCGGTATCCGAAGAGGCCACGAAAAAAGAAACGGCGCCGACAGGCGAGAAGGAGTCGCTCGCCCAGGCATCCGTCAAGCGCCGCCGTGGAATATTCATTGTCAAGAAGAAGCGTCCGAAAGCGGAGCCGGTCACGGTCACGCCGACGATCAAAAAGAGCGAAATCGCCCAGGAGAACCGCATTATCGCCGCCGTTGACGAAACGGTTGCGGCGAAGAAGGCGAAAAAGAAGGCGAAAAAGGCGGCCCCCGCGCCTTCGGCGAAAGAGAGCGGTGTCAAACTCAATCTTCTTGAAGACAGGGATATCGGTGGCATCACAGTCGACTATACGACCGAAGAGGTGGTGCTTCCCGATTTCAGCGAAGAGCTTCGAAGCATGGAAGAACCGAAATCTCCGACGACACTCAAACCGGAACAGCCCCGGCCCAAACAGCCCGTCGGACGACGCGGACCGCAAAGCAGAGGAAAACGCAGCGTGAGCAGAACAACACCCAAAAAACGTCATCGACGAACGGAAAAAACGGAAACGGTACCGCAAATCGTCAAAATCCCCGAAGATTGCCGGGTCTACGAGTTCGCCGAAAAGGTGGGCAAGACGGCAGGGGATGTCATCAAAGTCCTCTTTTCGCTCGGCAAGATGGTAACCAAAAACGATTTCCTCGAAAAGGATGAGATCGAGATTCTCGCCGACGAGTTCGGTGTTCAGGTTGAAACAATCAATCCTCTCGACGAACTCGATTATGTCGCGGCCTACGACGCCGTCGAAGACGAATATCTTGAAGAGCGTCCGCCGGTCATCACGATCATGGGCCATGTCGATCACGGTAAAACGTCACTTCTGGACAAAATCCGCGAAACGAAAGTGGCCGAGAAAGAGGCGGGGGGCATTACCCAGCATGTGGGAGCCTACCAGGTCGAGAAAGACGGCAAGAAAATCACCTTCATCGACACACCGGGCCACGAGGCTTTTACCGAAATGCGAGCCCGCGGCGCCCAGGCGACCGATATCGTCATTATCGTCGTGGCGGCGGACGACGGAGTGAAACCCCAGACGATCGAGGCCCTCAACCACGCCAAGGCGGCGGACGTGCCGATTGTCATCGCGATCAACAAGATCGACAAGCCCGACGCCAATCCCGATATGGTCAAATCGCAGCTTGCGGAACTGGGCTATATGCCGGTCGACTGGGGCGGGGAGTATGAATTTGTGGAGGTATCCGCCAAAACGGGCCAGGGTATCGAAGACTTGCTGGATACGATACTGCTGCAGGCGGAAATCATGGAACTCAAGGCCAACCCCAAGCGCCTCGCCAAGGCGGTGGTGATCGAAAGCTCCCTCGAGAAGGGAAGGGGACCCGTCGCGACGGTCATCGTCAAAAACGGCACACTGCACGTGGGCGATCATGTTATCTGTGGGCGGACGTTCGGACGCGTCCGAACCATTCTGGATGATATGGGAAAACAGGTCAAAGAGCTTGGACCGAGCGACCCTGGTGTCGTCGTGGGTCTCAACGAGGTGCCCGATGCCGGAGAGATCATGGTCGCGATGGAGAGTGACAGACAGGTTCGCGAACTCGCCCAGAAACGTGCCGAGTACCTGCGCCAGAAAGAGCTCAGCAAATCGACCAAAGTTTCTCTGGACGAACTGAGTGCCCTGATCGCCGAGGGGCAGATCAAATCGCTTCCGGTGATCGTCAAGGCCGATGTGCAGGGATCTCTCGAAGCGATCAAGGGCAGCTTGGAGAAACTCAAGAACGAAGAGGTCAAAATCGATATCATCCACAGCGGGGTGGGCGGCATTACCGAAAGCGACGTGACGCTTGCCAATGCCGACCAGAACGCCGTGATTCTCGGTTTCAACGTCCGTCCGACGGCCGCCATCAAGAACAAGGCGAAACAGCTGGGGGTGGAGATAAGGACCTACTCGATCATCTACGACCTGATCGACGACGTCAAAGCGCTGCTCAGCGGCCTTATGAGCCCCGTCATCAGCGAAGAGGGAATCGGCCAGGCGGAAGTGCGCGAAACATTCAGTGTCGCCAAAGTGGGCACCATCGCCGGCTGTATCGTCACCGACGGTGTCATCCGCAGAAACGCCAAGGCGCGACTAATCCGCGACGGCGTGGTCATCTACGATACCCGCATCAGCTCGCTCAAGCGCTTCAAGGACGACGCGAAAGAGGTTGGCAAAGGGTACGAGTGCGGCCTGATGCTGGAGAATTTCAACGATATCAAAGTGGGTGACGTCATCCGAAGCCTATGAAGAGAAAGAGGAAAAAGCGACCCTATGACGCCCGAAGAGATCAAACGCAAACGCGCCGATTCGATTTTGCGCGAACTGATTCCCGAAGCGCTCTCACAGCTGGGTGACGAACGTCTGCGCGGGTTGACCGTGACCGAAGTGGTCTGCAGCCGCGGGCGCAGCGATGCCGATGTCTATCTCGACCCGACGGGATTGGACGAGAGTGAGCAGCGGGCGATTTTGAAACAGCTCAAAAAAGTGACACGGGGCCTGGAAGCCTACTGTCTCAAAGCAGAGGGGTGGTTCAAATCTCCGAAGTTCCATTTCAAGTTCGACAAGGAACTTGACCGGGTCAAGCGGATGGACGAACTCTTCGCGCAGATCGAGAAAGAGTTGAAATCATGAATGTCCGCGACGAGGTGAAAAAGGTCGTCGAAGCTCACGGCGCCAAACTCTACGACACGGAGATAGTGAATGAGGACGGCCATACGGTCTATCGTGTCTATATTTTGAAAGAGGGAGGCGTCGATCTTGATCTGTGCGCCGATATCAGCCGCGATCTCTCTCCGCTGCTCGATGTCTACCCTCCTGTCAGCGGCCAATATTATCTCGAAGTGAGCTCTCCGGGGGTCGAACGGACCCTAACAAAGCCGGAACACTTCGAAAAGTCGATCGGAGAAAACGTCTATTTGAAACTGAGTTCCGGCGACAAAGTGAAAGGGAAGCTGCTGGGGCTTGATGACGGAGAGGTGATTTTGGAAACAGAGCATGGCAAAGAGCGGTTTGCTTTGAGCGAAATCCGCAAAGCGCGCACCTACTATGAGTGGTAGAAGAGTCGATAGCTGTCGCAACGGGGCTTCCCACCCTTTTTGTGATGGTTGAATAGTGCGGCGGACTGTTTTTTCGGGGTGGTGAGTGGACGATCGTTTTTTTATGTCGCTTGCACTTCACGAGGCATGGAAGTATCAGCTGCTGACCTATCCCAACCCCGCTGTCGGTGCTGTCATAACGGATGGGCACGGTGCACTGCTAGCTGTCGCGGCCCACAGGGAAGCGGGCAAAGCGCATGCGGAGATCCTCGCGATCCGGGATGCCTACGGGCGTCTGACGGGTGATCGTGACCTTGCAGTGTGCGACGATGCCCTCGTTCTTCATGATGAACTCTCCAAACGTGCCGAAACTCTTTTCCGCGATGCCACACTATATGTTACGCTCGAACCCTGCAGCCACACCGGCAGGACACCGGCCTGTGCCGGCCTGATCGAACGTCTCGGTTTCAGGCGGGTCATTATCGGTGCGATGGATCCCAACCCCGAAGCGGCGGGAGGTGCGAAACGGCTGCAGAAGGCGGGCATCGATGTGGCCACGGGCGTGGAGAAAGAGGCGTGCGAAGCACTGCTGGAGCCGTTCGTGAAATGGCAGCGGGGCCGGTTCGTTTTTTTCAAACTGGCCCAGAGTCTCAACGGTGTGATCGACGGCGGAACCATCAGTTCGGAAGCTTCCCGCCGGTGGGTCCATGCCGTGCGCACGAAGATCGATCGGCTGGTTATCGGCGGCGGTACCGTCCGCATCGACAGGCCCATTCTCGACAGCCGTCTGGTCAAAGGCAAAGCCCCCGACGTGGCGATATTCACACGCCATCCTCAAAGCATAGACAGGACGATCCCTCTTTTCGACGTACCTGGCCGGCAGGTTTCATTTGGTAAGACCCTCCCTGAAAAAGGACTTGTCATGATCGAAGGGGGTCCCGGTGCCTTCGCCGCACTGAGAGATGAGATTGACTGGATGGTGCTGTTCATCGCCCCTTTCGTCAAAGAGGGGATGGGGTATAATGCCACCAGAGATTTTTGGCTGCTCCATCAGCGCCGAAGTGGAGATGACGCAATGCTTTGGCTCAAATCAAGGGATCAATGACCAACGACTTACGAGCAATAACGAGGTACTATGGAAACCAACGAAAAACAGGAAAAACAGGAAAAAATCGTCTCGATGTTCGACGAAATCGCGTCGACCTACGATGTCACCAATCGTATTCTCAGCATGGGAATCGACAAGTCGTGGCGCAAAAAGGCGTGCGACAAAACACTGCAGCTGCTTGAGCGTCACGAAGATTTGACGGTAGTGGATGTGGCGTGCGGCACCGGTGACATGCTGCAGTGGTGGCAAGACCGTGCCGAAGCGGCCGATGCAACGATTTCCGGTTTTATTGGCGTCGATCCGTCGGAGGGAATGCTGGAGGTTGCCAGAAAGAAGGTCGACTACGCCGATTTCATCGTGGCCAAGGCGCAGGAGATGCCCCTTGAAGAGAATACGGCCGATATTCTCTCCATCAGTTACGGTATCCGCAATGTCGTCGACCGTCAGGAGGCGATCGACGAGTTCTACCGCGTTCTCAAACCGGGCGGTATGGTGGTCATCCTTGAGTTCACGAAGCGGGAAGATCGCGGAGTGAAGGGGAAGATCGTCGATTTTTACATGCACAACATTCTTCCGACCCTGGGGGGACTGGTGAGCCGCAACTATGCCGCCTACAGGTATCTGCCCGACTCGATCGAAGGGTTTCTGACCACCGACATGCTCAAAAACGAGCTGGAGACCGCAGGCTTCACGATGCAGTACACCCAGGCCTTTTCCATGGGCATCTCGACACTTCTCATCGCCAAAAAATAGACGCGGTTCCATGCAGACGCTGACGGTATCGGAGATCAACGAACAGATCAAATCGCTGCTTGAATCGACATTCCTTCAGATACGGGTCGAGGGGGAGATCTCCCGTGTCACTTACCACAGCAGCGGCCATATCTATTTCACGATCAAGGACGCGAAGAGCGCGCTTTCATGCGTCATGTTCCGTTCCAACGCCCGGCATCTACGTTTTCGCCTCGAAGAGGGAGCACACGTAGTGCTGGGGGGATCCATTACGGTCTATGTGCCGCGCGGCAATTACCAAATGATGGTTCAGACGGCGGAACCCTACGGTGCCGGAGCTCTTTCGGTTGCCTTCGAGCAGCTCAAAAAACGTTTGGAAGAGGAGGGTCTTTTCGCCGTCGAGAGGAAAAAGCCGATTCCTAGAATCATCCGTCATATCGCCATCGTCACCTCCAAAACAGGCGCGGCGATCCAGGATATGATCCGGGTCGCAAAGAAGCGGTGGCCTCTGGTCAAAATCACGCTTGTCGATACACTGGTACAAGGGGGCGAAGCGGCCGAAGAGATCGCCCGCCACATCGCCTATGCCGATCGGCTCGGTGCGGACGTCATCGTCGTCGGTCGCGGCGGCGGAAGCCTGGAGGATCTTTGGGCCTTCAACGAAGAGGTTGTAGCGCGGGCCATCGCCGCCTGCGATACACCGGTCGTCTCGGCTGTCGGTCACGAGGTCGATACGCTGATATCCGATTTCGTGGCCGATATGCGCGCACCCACACCCAGCGCCGCGATGGAGCAGATTCTTCCCGATCGTACCGAAGTTTTGATGGCTCTTGACGAGATGATGGACAGAATGGGTGGAAGGATGCATCAGATTCTATCGCTCAAGAAGCAGCTTCTAACCCATATGCAGAGCCGGTTGGAGCAGTATGCGATCGGACGAAAAATCGAATTGCAGCTTGAGACGATACGCGAACTGAAGAACCGGATGCGGCAGCAGATGGCGCATCTTCTCGCACGGAAAAGGGATGAGGTGGTGCCGCTTGCCGTTCAGTTGCGGATGACGCAGCAGCATCTGCTTCAAAGCAGAGAGCAGCAGCTTCGCGCGCTGGAGGCACAGATGGCCGCACTCGATCCGCGTTCGAAGTTGCGCCCGGGATTTGTGCAGCTCGTCAAGGAAGATCGCGCCGTCACGCTTGAAAAACTCAAACCGAAAGATCGGGTGCGGCTTGAAGACGGTCGGCATGTTGCAGAGGCGACGATCGATTCGGTGCGTCCTGTTTCGTAACATTTCGCCCAAAATCTGTCGGAACTTCGACCGTTTCCTTTCGGAGGCCATCCTGTAACCAACTTTATGCTATAGTGTTGCATCCGTTTTATAAAATTTTTTGAATTTTTGAACGGAAGAGTTTTTTATTTGGAGAAGTAGAATGAATATCTACGTTGGCAACCTGTCTTACAGAATGGACGATGGTGAACTGAGAGAAGTTTTTGCACAGTATGGTGAAGTAAGCAGCGCGCGTATTATCAACGACAGAGAGACCGGCCGTTCCAAGGGTTTCGGTTTTGTCGAAATGCCTGACGACAATGCCGCCAATGAAGCGATCGAAGCCCTCAACGGCAAAGAGGTGGGCGGGCGCAACCTTCGCGTCAACGAAGCGCGACCCCGTGAACCCCGACAGCCCCGGAGTGACTTCAACCGATTTTAATCTTCAGGAAGCGGCCGGGCCGCTTCCTTTTTTTCCTCTTTTTTTCCACCCTCTTTTCATTTTTCCATGGGATTGGGTACAATGGTTCCCAAATGCCACAGGAGACTTATACGATGAAAAAAACCCGAATTCTGCTCTGCCTCTCAATCATGGCGAGCACGCTGCTTGTTGCTGCCACACCTGTTCCGCACGGGACGGCACTTCCTTCCAAGGTCCTCAAAACCCAAAGCGAAACGATCACGATGGAGGTGGAATCGGTGGATTATCCCGGCGGCACCGTCACTCTTCGCGGCCGCGGCTTCGAGCGTCGGACGATCCACGTGAACAAGAATCTGCACAACCTGCGCAAGATAGGACCGGGCGATTGGCTGATCATTACGACCCATGAAGAGGCTGTGGTAACGACGGCTACAGGCGGTGAGCCCTACACGGTGGAGTCGGAAGATATCGTAGCGGGCCCCAAGAGCAAAAAGCCTACACTCCGTTCGGTGGAGAGGACGATCCTGCAGGCGAAAATCGTCTCCATCGATCAGGCCCATCGTACCATGACGGTCGAAGGCCCAACCGGCAGGCGAAGAACGGTTCGCGTCAAAGAGGATGTGAAACATTTCGAGAATCTCAAACCGGGCGATACGGTCAAAGTCTCCATCACCCGGATAACCGATATCAAAGTCCGGCCGATGCAGTGATCAGCGAATAACCCATCCCCTCAATTGCGCGGCAAAGGTTCGGGCGGTCTGCTCGGTCAGGTTTTCGATGTACTCCTCCCACTTGCTTTTCTTTCTCCATCGGGCCTCTTTCACGCCGGCGAGGGTTTTTGTCACCTTTTTCGCATCTTCGACGGAACCGATCTGATCGATCAGACCGACACGCCGTGCCTTTTCGGCGATGAAGATTTTCGCATCGGCGAAGGTTTCGGGATGGTTGGGATCAAGATGTCTCGCCTTGGCCACATCGTTGACGAACATACGGTAGATGTCGAGGACGTGGGTTTCGATCTCTTTGCGCTCTTCGGGGGTCCACTCCCTGAAGGGAGTGCCCGCCTCTTTGTATCGTCCCGCTTTGACCACCTGGGGTTTGATGCCGATTTTGTCGATGAGCCCCTTGATATTCATCCCCTCCATGATTACGCCGATCGATCCGATGGTTGCGGCGGGATTGGCGACGATTCGGGTGGCCCATATCGAGGCGTAGTAGCTTCCGCTGGCCATGGTTCCCGCCGCATAGGCTACGATCGGTTTTTTCTCTCTGAGCCGCTTGATCGCGAGCGAGATCTCCACAGACGGTGCCACGGCACCCCCGGGAGAATCGACAAGAAAGAGGACCCCTTTGATATCTTCGTCGTCCGCGAGCGATTCGATCTCCCTGACGATCTTTTCGGTATTCATGATGGGACCGTAAAGACCGACGGTGGCGAGGTTGGGCGGTTTGACCGATTCGGTACTCGCCGGAGCAAGAATCAGCAGAAGGATCAGGATGAAAAGAAGCGACTTGAAATATTTCTGGATAAAATCAAGTGTCGCGGTGATGGGCAGAAAAAGCTTTTTGAAAAAATCAGACATGCTGTGTTCCTTGAATATAGAGTCGATCGATCTTTTCCGTATGCAGAACAAGCTGCGTTGCGACGGATTTTTCGTTATCCGGCGCATCGGGAAGCGAAACGGTGACAAGATCGGCGAAACAGCCGGGTTTGAGCCGTCCTACGGGCAGGTCCAGCGCGTCGGCGGCCCGTGAGGTGACGGCCCTGAGAAGATCGGCGGCGAAGAGGTTGAGAGGTGCCTGATGATGGAGCATGAGTGCCGCACGCATCTCGTCCCAGAGGCTCAGTGAACGGTTCGAACTCAATCCGTCGGTGCCCAGCAGCCACAGGATTTTCCTTTTTTTCACCCCCTCGATCGGCAGCCGACCGCATCCTAGCAGGCGGTTGGAGCGTGGGCAGTGGGTAATGGCATGGCCTGCTGAGGCAATGAGGTCAAACTCTCTCTCCCCGGCCTGCACGGCGTGCGTCAAAAGGGTTTTGCGTCCCTCCAGCAGATTCAGGAACGCTTCGGGGTGACAAAGAGGTGTGCTCTGTCCCAGATAACTTTCGAAAAAATACTTGAAGGGACCTCTGCCTTCCTGCAGCCACTCCTTCTCCGCAGGCGATTCCAGAAAATGGGCCGACAGCGGTTTTTGCGGGGTTTCGTGCAGAATCTTTTTTATCAGAACCGGATGTACCGAATAGGGGGCATGTAGGGCGACAGCCGGAATGAAACGGTCCGATGCCGCTTTTTCGCTCTCTTCGAGGCGCTGCATAAAATCGCTGTAGAGCGCATCGACGGCTGCCGGCTGGGACCCGATCGCTTCGTTGAAGAAGATGACCCGCTGGGGAGCCGCCCTGCAGGCGGTCAGCTCTTTTCCGTAACTGCTGACGGCTCCGAATGTCGTCGTGCCGGTCTCAAGCATCTCCTGGATCTGACGCCTGTAGCAAGCGGCGTGGCACGCGTCGATCAGTTCGTCCCGGTGGGCGATGACGCTTTGAAGCCATGTCATGAAGTCACCGTACTTCAGGTGGGTGGTGTTGGCGCCAAACTCGAGATGAACATGGGGATTGATCAGGCCGGGAAGCAGGACGCTTTTGTCGTCGAGGCGGAGTATTTCGGCATCGGGGTAGCGCGTTTCGAGGATTTCGAATGTCCCGATCTCCGCGATCTTTTCATCAAATGCAACCGCTGTGTCACGCTGTATGTTTTCACCATCAAAGAGCCATTTCGCAGCAATGATTTTCATAGCGGATCCATTTTTAGTGAAGATTATGGCAAAACAAGATAAAATCTTCCATTAAAATCCAAACTTGAAGGAAAAGATATGAAAATCATGGTGATTCAGGGACCGAACCTCAACATGCTCGGCGTCAGGGAGCAGAATATCTACGGCCCGATGAAACTGGAGCAGATTCATGAGCAGATGCGGGCATTCGCCCAGCAAAACGGCCTGGAGATCGAGTTTTTCCAGAGCAACCTCGAGGGAGAGATCGTCGACAAAATTCAGGAGTGCCTTGGAGATGCCGACGGGATCATCATCAATCCGGCAGCCTATACCCACACCTCCATCGCAATCCGTGACGCCCTGGCGGCCGTGGCGCTACCCGCCGTCGAAGTCCATATAACAAACATCTACACCCGTGAAGAGTTCAGGCACAAAAGTCTCATCGCGCCGGTGTGCGCCGGACAGATCAGCGGATTCGGCCCTTTCGGCTACCATCTTGCGATGGTGGCGATGACGCAGATTCTGAATGAAATCAAAGCGATGAAAGAGATGCAAAAACAGCAGCAGCAAAAGGCGTAATGTCGGCGATGAAAAATCGGGAAACGGAAATAGAGACAGAAAGAAAACAGACGCTTTTGCGTTCCGACGCGCTTGCGGCCACAGGATTATATATTCCATGACGAACTACATTCTGCGGGATGAAAACGCGATCTACTACGAATGCGGATACAGTAACGACAATGCGCTCTATCTTCATCTTGGCAGCGAAGCCTGGCTCATCACCGACAGCCGCTATACGGTGGAGGCGAAGGAGCAGGTGCGCGGCGCCGCCGTCGTGGAGACGGCCGATCTGCTGAAAGCGGCCAGGCAGCTGCTCAGAAGCCGCGGTGTAAAGCGGCTCGTTTTCGATCCCAAGGAGTGGAGCGTCCAGGCGATAGGGATGCTCGAAAGAAAACTTCCCCATCTGCATCTGTCGCCCCATCCCGATTTTTCGCATCTGAAACGTATGATAAAGAGCGAAGAGGAGATTGCCCTTCTAAAAAGAGCGGCAGAGCTGGGGCGGGAAGGGTTCGAAACCTTCGCCGCTTATCTCAACCTGCCCGGATCGCAGAGAAGTGAAAAACGGCTCCATTTCGAGATGAAGGCCGCCATGAGTCATTACGGCGAATACGATCTGAGTTTCGATCCGATCGTGGCGATCAATGCCAATGCCGCCAAACCCCACGCCCTGCCGACCGATGTCGTGATCAGGGAGGGGGATCTTCTACTGGTGGATGCCGGGCTCAAATACAGGCGCTACTGTTCTGATAGGACCCGAACCGCCTTCGTGAAGGAAGGATTCGATTTCGGCGATGAACAGAAATTCTCCTCCCCGACCATCCAGAAGGCGTACGATCTGGTTCGCAAGGCGCATGACACAGCTATCCGAAAGGCACGAAGCGGGATGACGGGTGCCCAGATCGACCGCTTGGCGCGTGAAGTGATCGAAAAAGGGGGGATGGGAAAATATTTCGTCCACTCGACGGGCCACGGGGTGGGTCTGGATATCCATGAAATGCCCTATATTTCGGCACGCGGAAAAACGATTGTGGAGGATGGAATGGTGTTTACGATCGAGCCGGGCCTCTACTTTCCCGGGAAATTCGGCATACGGATCGAAGATATGGTCGTGATGCGCAACGGCAGGGCGGAAATTCTGTGATTTTGCCGCTGAAGGAGGGAATGTCGCTGATGCGATCGAAGCGGTTTCCCTCCCGCTTCCCTTCCGTCGGCTTTGCCCACCGGGCACTGATTGGAATCGGGGGGAACCTGGGGGATGTCCGCCGGCGGTTCGACAAGGTGGTGGA
The DNA here is from genome assembly GCF_016593255.1 of Hydrogenimonas urashimensis. Lineage (NCBI taxonomy): Bacteria > Pseudomonadati > Campylobacterota > Epsilonproteobacteria > Campylobacterales > Hydrogenimonadaceae > Hydrogenimonas > Hydrogenimonas urashimensis. The sequence continues at coordinate 1,934,586 of NZ_AP023212.1, forward strand.
TTATCTTCGTCACGGGCGCCTGGTCAGGGTTTTGCAAACCTCTTTCATTCTGAAAAACCCTCCTTTCGGCTACAGGGAACAGCCCGACTTCTACAACGCCGTGCTCGAAGTGGAGACGGAACTTTCGCCCCATGGACTGCTGCGCTATCTGCTTTGGGTCGAAAAACGGTTCGGGAGGAAAAGAAGTTTCAAAAACGCCCCCAGGACGCTCGATTTGGATATAATATTTTATGATGGAATCAATCTGGAAACGAAGCGGCTGCAACTGCCCCATCCCCATTTTCATGAGCGAGAATCGGTGATGATTCCCCTGATGTTTCTGAAGGAAGTGCGAGTATGAAATTGATGACCTTTACGGCCCCTACGCCCGCCCAGGCCCTCAAAGCGGCACAAAAAGAGTGCGGAGAGGATGCCCTTGTCGTCAGTACCAAACAGATCAGAAAAAAAAGCCTGACGCAGCCGGCACTCTACGAGGTGGTGGTGGCGATCGAGGATGTTCCGAAAAAGGATCTGTCAAAAAAGAGCAAACCTGCCAAAAGAACCGTTGAAAAAAGCGGGGGCAAGGCGATGGAGAACCCCGAAGAAGTGCTCGTCAATATTTCGGAGGCGGCGCGGCAAATTTCACAAATCGCCAATGTTACAAGGCCGGAGGCAAACCGAAAAGCGAAATTCGAGGTCAAAGAGGAACCGCTCAGCACCGCCGATACCAAAAAGGAGATGGAGGAGCTCAAAGCGATCAAAGGCGAACTTCTCAAGCTCGCCGACAAGGTCAAGCTGATCCAGAATATGGTTTGGGAAGAAAAGAAACCGCTTTCGGGCGCCATTCCCCCGGAGTTCGCCGAAATCTACCGCATCGCCAAAACGAGCGGGATGGATGGAATGCATCTGGACGAGATCATGCGTCTGACGCTGGAGCATATGCCGCTGCAGATGCGCACATCGTCCGACACGGTCCGGCGTTATTTCCGGACCCTCCTGCGAAAAATGGTACCGATCCGACTGGAGCAGGACCTGGTCCCGCCCCAGAAAAAGATCATGATGCTGGTGGGACCCACAGGTGTGGGAAAAACGACGACACTGGCGAAACTGGCGGCCCGGTACGCCTACTTGATGGAGAAGAAGTACAAAGTGGGCATCATCACCCTCGACACCTACCGTATCGGGGCGGTGGAGCAGCTGATGCAGTATGCGAAAATGATGCGCATCGGGATCGAAGCGGTTGTCGATCCGCCGGAGTTTCTCACGGCGCTTCAGACCCTTCAGCACATGGATATCATCCTGATCGACACAGTCGGAAGCAGCCAGTACGACAAGGAGAAGATCGACAAGCTGCAGCAGTTCCTCGCCTCCAACAATGACGTGGGAATCGATGTGAATCTGGTGCTTGGCGCACCGACGAAGCTGGAGGATCTGCGCACGATCTACCGGAACTTCTCTCCTCTTGGCATCGATACATTGATCTTCACGAAACTGGACGAGACGAGCGGATTCGGCAATATCTTCTCCCTCGTGTACGAGACGGAAAAACCGGTCAGCTATCTTTCTGTGGGTCAGGAAGTGCCCGATGACCTGATGTGTGCCGACAGCGACTATCTTGTGGAGTGCCTGATGGAGGGCGAAGCGAAAAAGGGTGAAGCATGAGTACCCAGGCAAAAGGGCTTCAGGCGCTGGTGGATACGAGGCAGCCTTCCGGCGGTTCGACACAGGTTGTCGCGATTACGAGCGGCAAGGGCGGTGTGGGCAAAAGCACGCTGAGTGCCAACATTGCCTACGTATTGGCGAAGCGTGGCTACAAGGTGGGTATCATGGATGCCGATATCGGCCTCGCGAATCTCGATGTGATGTTCAACGTGCGGGCGGAGAAGAATATTCTTCACGTCCTAAAGGGGGAAGCCACGTTCGAAGAGATTATCGTGCCGTTGGAGGAGAATCTCTGGCTCATTCCCGGAGAGAGCGGTGACGAGATTCTCAAATTTTCCGATGCGACGATCGTGAGTCGTTTCATCGACGAGGCACAGATGCTGGAGAATCTCGATTTTCTGATTATCGATACCGGTGCGGGCATCGGGGATACGATCCAGATGTTCATCGAAGCGGCCGACGATGTCGTCGTCGTGACCGTACCCGACCCTGCCGCCATCACCGACGCCTACGCGATGGTCAAAGTGGTCAGCAAGATCAGACGCCGGATCAAGATGGTTGTCAATCAGGTGAAAAACGTCAAAGAGGGAGAGAAGATTTTCGATACGATCCAGAAGGTCGCCGCCGGCAATATCGGGGATGAACTCGAGCTCGAACTGCTCGGGACGGTCCGCAGCGACGCCTACGTGGCCCGCAGTGTCAAACAGCGGGTACTGGTCTGCAAAGAGCTTGCCAATATCGGGCCGGCAGGGGATATAGAAGCCGTAGCCATGCATCTTGGCGACAAAAAGGAACAAAAAATGCTTGAAGGCCAGAAAGCGAGCGGTATCGGAACCTTTTTCAGGAGACTGCTGGGACAATTTTAAGGATTTGAACAGGGACGATGTTTCTTCCGGGAGCGGTCCGTGTTTGGTATAATTTCGAGGATTATGAATGCGAGAAGAGAATTTCATCGCTTTTTGGCTGGTATTCGGTTTTTTTATCGGATTGATGGTCGGTTTTTTTACCCAAAACGATCCGTTCGACATCCTTTCGCTTGTCATGCTGGTAACACTTTTTTTCTACCTGATGGCCCATATCAGCGTCGCACTCTATATCCGGTTCATGGAATTCGGAAAAGTACATTTCGAGAAAGAGGCTTATGAAAAGAAACTTGACTATTTCTACAACCAGCTTCTGCAGCGGGAAGCGGAATTTGACCCGAGCCACGGTTATTTTGCCAAAGACGAACATCGTATGACGAAAGCAAGAAAAGAGGGCAGAAAAGCATGAGGGTGAAAGGATACGACGACCAGATTCGCCATTATCAAGACGAACTCGCGGTGCAGTATCTTCCCGCTGTCAAGGCGATGGCATACCGCCTGAAAGAGCGGTTGCCGCGATCGATCGAATTCGACGATCTGGTCAGCATCGGTGCAGAGGAGCTGATCAAACTGGCACGCCGATACGACAAGAACCAGAACGACTCTTTCTGGGGATACGGAAAAACACGGGTGTACGGGGCGATGCTCGACTATCTACGCTCACTTGACATCGTCAGCCGGGCCAACCGCAAGCTGATCAAAATGATCGATGAAATCATTTCGCAGTACATGGACGAGCACGGCGTGGAGCCGGAAAATAGCTACATCGCCGCCATTTTGAACGAAGACGAACAGAAAATCAAGGAGGCGCGGCGGGTGGCGGCCATCTACAATGTCCTCCCCCTCGATGATCAGCTCGAGAGCGAACAGAAGGATACTTTCTCCCGGATTGAACAGGAGGAGCTGATCGAAAAGATCATGGAAGTACTCGAAACGATGCCCAAACGGGATCAGATGATCATGCAGATGTACTATTTCGAGGAGCTGACCTACAAAGAGATTTCGGAGATTCTCGATATCACGCCATCGAGAATTTCCCAGGTACACAAACGGGTCATAACCAAAATCAGAGAGAGTATAGGATAGCGCCATGGCGGATATTCTCAGCCAGGAAGAGATCGACGCCCTGCTTGAAGCGGTCGAGGACGAAGGGGCACCCGAAGCGCTTGAAAACGAAGAGGAGGTCTTCGACCAGCGGCAGATCACCCTCTACGATTTCAAGCGGCCCAACCGTGTCAGCAAAGAGCAACTCCGGGCATTCCGGGGTATCCATGACAAGATGGCACGCTCCCTGGCATCCCACATCTCTTCGGTGATGCGGTCAATCGTTGAAATCCAGCTCCATTCGGTAGATCAGATGACATACGGCGAATTCCTGATGAGCCTGCCCAGCCCTACCAGCTTCAACGTCTTTTCGATGAAACCGCTTGATGGCAGCGGCATTCTCGAGATCAACCCCTCCATCGCCTTTCCGATGGTTGACCGTCTGCTGGGAGGGACGGGAGAACCCTACGAAACGACACGGGAATTCACCGATATAGAGCTCAACCTGATGGATTCGATTCTTCGCATTATCATGGGAACCCTCAAGGAGGCATGGGCGCCCGTCATCGAGATTTTTCCCAATGTCGAGTCGAAGGAGTCGAGCCCCAACGTCATACAGATCGTCGCCCAGAACGAGATCGTCGTGATGGTAGTGATGGAGATCGTCATCGGCCACTCCAGCGGGATGATGAATATCTGCTATCCGGTTATCACCCTGGAATCGATTCTGAACAAACTGGGGAGCCGAGATTTCATGCTCACCGAAACGAATGCCAAAAAGAGTCGCAACAAGGAACTCAAAGCGCTTGTGGGGGGAGCACGGGTCAATGTCCACGCCTATCTCGGTGATGCGGAATTGAGCCTCAGAGAGCTTTTGAGCCTCAAGAAAGGCGACATCATACGCCTCGACAGGCCCGCCGATGACACGGCGGTCATCAATGCCGACGGGAAGGACCGGTTCATTGGAAAAATCGGGCTGCGGCGTTTCAGAAAGTCTCTGGAGGTGACGGAACTCATCATCGATGAAAAGGATGAGGTCAAGGAGATTCTGCAGGAGATAGAGCACGAGCGGATGCTGCGGCTGGCAAGAACTTTGAGCGATGAAGAGGAGGTCGTCAATGGCTGATTGGATAGAGCTTCTGGCCAGTGAGACGGCCGCCACCATCGAAGGACTGACCGGGCAGCGTCCCACGGTCACATTCAAAAGCAAAGAGGAAGTGAGCGAATTTTCCAATATCATCGCACCGATGGCGGTGATCACGATAGAGGTCGGGGGTGAAATGACCGGCAAAATGGCCGTGGTGATCTCCCCGACACTGGGTACCGCGCTCTCGGACATGATGCTGGGCGGCGAAGGGGAGAGCAGACCGACGATGGACGCGGACGAGATGGACGCGGTCAAAGAGATCGTCTCCAATATTTTCGGTGCCCTTTCGACGGCGATGAAAGCCCAAAAGGAGATGCCGGACCTCACATTCGCCGTGGAAGATATACAGTTTTTCCAGGAAGGTGAAGATATCGATCTCACAGCGTTCGACTCCCTTCTTGCCTACGACTTTTCACTGGGTTCTGTCAATGGTATCTTCATGACGCTTCTGGATGCCAATCTCGCTTCGCTTCTGGAACATGGCCAAAATGCCAAGGAGGGAGCCGCTGCTTCTGTGTCGGTAGCCGACTCCTCCTCGCAAGAGCCCGGGGAGCTCCCGCCCGTCGATGAGACCGAGATGAAAAATATCGGTCTGATTCTCGATGTCAAACTGCCGCTTCGCGTGCGTATAGGAAGCAAGAAGATGCTGCTTAAAGATGTGCTGTCGATGGATATCGGTTCGGTGATCGAACTCGACCAGCTTGCGAACGATCCTCTCGAAATTCTGGTGGACGACAAAGTCATCGCCTACGGAGAGGTGGTGATCGTCGACGGAAACTTCGGCGTCCAGATCACCCATATCGGGACGAAACGCGACCGCCTCGAAACCCTCAAATCCTGAATTTTCTCTTCTGTTTTTCTTGCTTCGCTCTTGATTTTTTCATCGATAGACGATATATTTGGGAAAGTTTAAAATGATAATAGCTATCAAACATGGATGAAACAATGAAGAAGAAAGTTCTGGTCGGTATGAGCGGAGGGGTCGATTCGACCGTGACAGCCAAACTCCTGTTGGATGCCGGATACGAGGTGGAAGGGGTTTACATGCGGCTTCACGACAAATCGGGCTATCACGAGGAGAATTTCGAACACGTATGCGAAGTGGCCGAATATCTGGGCATAAAGGTTTCGATGATCGACCTTTCCAAAGCGTTCGAGGAGGCGGTCTACATCCCCTTTATCGAAGGGTATCGCGAAGGCAGGACACCCAACCCCTGTGCTGTCTGCAACCGTTTTATCAAATTTGGCAAAATGATCGAATATGCCGACAGCATCGGCGCGGACTATCTGGCGACGGGACACTATGTGCGACACGACGGCACCTATCTGCTCGAAGCGAGGGACAAATCGAAGGATCAGAGCTATTTTCTTTTCGATATCGACAAACGCATCGTGCCGCGGCTGCTCTTCCCCCTGGGAGAGTGGCTGAAGGAGGATGTCAAAGCCTGCGCAGCCGATATTGAGGCGCTCAGCCATTTCGCGACAAAAAAGGAGTCGAGCGAAATCTGTTTTGTCGAGACGACCTATGTCGATGTACTCAAAGAGCATATGGAGATCGATCTGCCAGGAGAGGTTCTCGATACCGAAGGCAATGTGATCGGTCACCACAAAGGCTATATGCACTACACGATCGGCAAACGTCGCGGCTTTTTTGTCAAAGGGGCGCAGGTTCCGCACTATGTCAAAGAGATTCGCCCCGAGACGAACCAGATCGTCGTAACGACCCAGGATACGCTGCTTGCTACGAAAATATTTGTCGAGAAAATCAATCTGATGGATGCCCAGCGATCTTTTTCATGCCAGGTGAAAATCCGTTACAGGACCAAACCGATTCCCTGCAGGGTAGAGGTGGACGAAAACGGCCGAGGGGTCATTTCACTGCAGGAGCCCGTCTACGGTGTCGCATCCGGTCAGGCTGCCGTCTTTTACGAAGGGGAAAAACTTCTGGGAGGGGGGTGGATTACCGGTTCTGAGTGATCTTTTTTTAAGAAAACTTTGGTAAAATTCCAATCTGCATTGCGCGGGGTGTAGCGCAGCCTGGTTAGCGCGCCTCGTTCGGGACGAGGAGGTCGGAGGTTCGAATCCTCTCACCCCGACCATTTTTCAAATTTGACTTATCCCCATCCATTTTTTCACAGTAGATTTCACAACGCACAACAGATACACCACGAACGCGGATGGCGTTTCGGGCAGTCAGAAGAAGAGGGTGCCGCCGTGGCGGCACCCGGGTGGCAAACATCAGGCGTAGACGCTCTCCTTGCCGAACTTTTTAACCAGCAGAGCATAGAAGAGTGCTCGGTATTTGTTACGGTTGGAAGTGCCCATCGCTTCGCAAACCTCTTTGATGGCTCCATCGAGCGTCGCATCGTCTTCACTCAATCCCAGTTTCTTTTTCAGAAAGTTTTCACGGACCCTCTCGAGCTCGCTCGCATCGGAACAGGAGACGCTTTCGGCATCCTTGTTGTAGATGGAGGGGCCGAGTCCGCGCGTCACTTTTTCAACCAGCTCGGCACTCACATCCAAGCCCAGTTCACCACACGCTTTCGTGTACCGTTCAATCTTTTCATCCAGCTTGCTCATTGGGTCTCCTTGTTGAAATTGAGATGAAAATATTGTACCACAAACTGTTTCAAACAGTAAATGTTCAAAAGCGAAAAGTACGATTTTCATGAGGGTTTTCCTCTGTAGCGCCATAGAAAAATAAGAGATATTTGGATATAATCGCACTAATTTTACAACAAGGCAGAGTGTATGCGCGGATACAAAATTTTTGCGGGGACCGCTTCCGAGCCGTTTGCTGCGGAGATCAGCAAATATCTGGATGCGCCCCTCAGCGGGGCCAATATCAGGCGCTTCAGCGATGGTGAGATCGGGTGTCAGATCAGTGAGAGCGTGCGGGGACGGGATGTTTTCATCGTCCAGTCCACGGGTTCTCCGGCCAATGACAACCTGATGGAGCTGCTCATCATGACCGATGCACTCAAGCGCAGTTCCGCCCGCTCTATCAATGCGGTCATTCCCTATTTCGGTTACGCCAGGCAGGACAGAAAAGCGGCTCCACGGGTTCCGATAACGGCCAAATTGGTGGCGAATCTTATTCAGACCGCCGGTATCGACCGTATCATCACGATGGATCTGCATGCCGGACAGATTCAGGGCTTTTTCGATATTCCGGTCGACAACCTTTACGGCGCAATCCTTTTCATCAACCACATCAAGTCGAAGAATTTGGAGGATCTGATCGTCGCGAGCCCCGATATCGGCGGCGTCGCGCGGGCACGCTATTTCGCCAGCCGTCTTGGTGTCGAGATGGCGATCGTCGACAAACGTCGTGAAAAGGCCAACGAGTCGGAGGTGATGAACATCATCGGCGAAGTGGAAGGCAAAAACATCGTCCTCGTCGACGACATGATCGACACGGCCGGCACCATCGTCAAGGGGGCGGCGGCCCTCAAGGAACATGGCGCCAAAAGCGTCATCGCCTGCTGTACCCATCCGGTGCTCAGCGGCCCTGCTTACGAGCGCATCCGTGAAGGGGAGTTGGATGAGCTGATCGTTTCCGATACCCTTCCTTTGAGAAAATCGTGCGAGAAGATTACCGTATTGCCTGCCGCGCCGATTTTCGCCGAAGTCATTCGACGCGTCTACCACAACGAGAGCGTCAATTCGCTCTTTATGTAAACCTGTTGCGGAAAGCGGCGATTGATGGGCACTTTTCATGCCCGGATCTTTCCTGACGTGGCAATGCAGAGCGGAGAAGGGCGTTAACGCTTTTTTTGAAACAAATCCCGACAATTAAAGGTTCAATTTGCAGGAGAACATCCGAAACTTTTCCATTATCGCCCATATCGACCACGGCAAAAGCACTCTGGCCGACCGCATCATCCAGGAGTGTGGCGCCGTCACCGAACGGGAACTGGGCAGCCAGATGATGGATACGATGGATATCGAGCAGGAGCGGGGCATCACCATCAAAGCCCAGAGCGTGCGCCTGACCTACGTCAAGGACGGCCAGCCTTATATTCTGAACCTGATCGACACCCCCGGCCATGTCGACTTCAGCTACGAAGTGAGCAAATCGCTGGCCTCCTCCGAAGGGGCGCTGCTGGTGGTGGACGCTTCCCAGGGGGTCGAAGCCCAGACCATCGCCAACGTCTATATCGCCCTCGAAAACGATCTGGAGATCATTCCGGTCATCAACAAGATCGACCTGCCCGCCGCCGACCCCGACCGGGTGGCCGAGGAGATCGAACAGACCATCGGTCTTGACTGCAGCGGCGCGATCTTCGCCAGCGCCAAGACCGGCGAAGGGATCCGAGAGCTGCTTGATGCCATCGTCGATCGGGTGCCGCCGCCAAAAGGTGACGAGGATGCACCCACCAAGGCGATCATCTACGACAGCTGGTTCGACAACTACCTGGGCGCGCTGGCGCTGGTACGGGTCTTTGACGGCGCCATCAAAAAGGGGCAGGAAGTGCTCATTATGGGCACGGGAAAGAAGCACCAGGTGCTGGACCTGAGCTACCCCCATCCGCTCAAACCGACGAAGACCGCGGAAATCAAAACCGGCGAAGTGGGCATCGTCGTTTTGGGGCTCAAAAACGTCAGCGACGTGGCCGTGGGCGATACGATCACCGACGCCAAAAACCCCGCCAAAGAGCCGGTCGGGGGGTTCAAGGAGGCCAAACCCTTCGTCTTCGCCGGCCTCTACCCGATCGATACCGACAAATTCGAAGAGTTGCGCGACGCCCTGGACAAACTGAAACTCAACGACGCCTCCATCAGCTACGAGCCCGAAACCTCCGTGGCGCTGGGGTTCGGTTTTCGGGTCGGCTTTCTGGGGATGCTCCACATGGAGGTGGTCAAGGAGCGGCTGGAGCGGGAATTCGGCCTCGACTTGATCGCCACGGCCCCGACGGTCATCTACAAAGTGGAGTTGACAGACGGCAGCGTCGTGGAGGTGCAAAACCCCAGCGAAATGCCCGACCCCGCCAAAATCGTTCGTATTCTGGAGCCCTACGTGCGCGCCACCATCATCACCCCCACGGAGTTTCTGGGCAACATCATCACGATGATGGCCGACCGCCGCGGCATCCAGGAGAAGATGGAGTACCTGAGCGAAGATAGGGTGATGCTGATTTATGCCGTGCCGATGAACGAGATCGTCGTGGACTTCTACGACAAACTCAAAAGCGCCACCAAAGGCTACGCCAGCTTCGACTACGAACCCATCGACTACCGCGAAGGGGATTTGGTGAAGCTCGATGTCCGCGTCGCCGGAGAGGTGGTGGATGCGCTCAGTATCATCGTCCCCCGCGAAAAGGCCCAGAGCCGCGGCCGGGAGCTGGTGAAGACGATGAAAGAGCTGATCCCCAGGCAGCTTTTTGAAGTGGCGGTCCAGGCGAGTATCGGCAACAAAGTGATCGCCCGCGAAACGGTCAAGTCGATGGGCAAAAACGTCACCGCCAAATGCTACGGCGGCGATATCACCCGAAAACGCAAGCTCCTCGAAAAGCAGAAAGAGGGAAAAAAACGGATGAAAGCGATAGGCAAGGTGCAACTGCCGCAGGACGCCTTCCTGGCGGTATTGAAGCTCGACTAATAGAGTGAAAAGTGAATGGAGGCGGCTGATTTTCATTTCCCATTCATGCGCATGAAAGGCACCTATGCGCTGCCATAGCTGCCGGCGTTTTTCTCTTTCGCTTATCTGTCAAACCTGCAGGCGTCTATACCTTCGGCCTGAGCCTTCCATCCGCACGCTGCCATCGGGACTGAAAGTCATAAGTCTCTTCGGCTACGACGAGATCGAACCCTTTCTTCTTACCAAGCACCATCCCCACGGCTGGTTCATCTACCGCATTCTGGCCAAAGAGGCCTTCGCCGCTTTGGAGCGGGCCGAAACTCTCTATGCCATCGCGATAGACGACGATGCCTCGGGCGGTTACAGCCATACCGCTTTGCTTGCGAAAGCTTTGGCGAAACGGGGCTATCGACCGCTGCTTGGGGTGATGCGGGCGCAAAACCGTATCTCCTACTCGGGACAGTCCAGGGAGTTCCGCCTCGCCAATCCACGCCGTTTCCGTTACCGAGGTCCCGAAAAAATAGATGCGGTCCTAATCGACGACATCGTCACGACCGGGTTGACGCTGCAGGAAGCCCAGGGCGAGCTGATGCGCCACGGCGTGAATGTCGGATGGGCCATCGTTCTGGCGGATGTGGACCGTTAGAATATCGTCACCTTCTTCTTCTCTTCCTGCGCCTGTGTCCAGAAAAAGGGCTTCTTCTCAAGCCAGTGGCGCAGGGTATATTCCAGGTCCTCCCAGTCGTCGGTCATGTTGGCGTACATCCAGACCAGCGCGCCGGGCTCTTTTGTAAACACCTCTTCGAAACTTCTACCTTTGAATTTGCCGAAGGTGATCTTTTCCAGTAGCATCGGCTCGGCGGTGAGTCGGACCAACGCTTCGACATCTCCGTCCACTCTCTCCATCAGAAGGGTAAAGAGGGCGTAGTGCCAGATGGCATCACTCAGCGCGTCGTGGGCTTCGATATCGGCTTTGCCGATCTTTTCGGCGACGGCTTCCGCGCGCACTCCCAGGCCGTAGCGTTCGATCAGGTCGCCCAGTTTGTAGCTGGGGGCGTCCGGCAGCAGGGCCCGGGCGCATTTGTCGGTGTCGACCTTTTTCATGACGATCTCCAGCCCCTCGTTGGCCAGCATCGCCAGGTCGAGCCGGTTGCCGTGGGAGAGGAAAACGCTTTCGGGCCTGTTGCCCTCCTGCAGGGCCATGAAGGCGTCGGTTTCGTCGGGCCAGTAGGCCTCTTCCAGTTTCGCGTTGGTGATGCCGGTGATTTCGGCCACAATTGGCGGAATCTCAATGTCGGTGTAGCAGAGATTGTCCCAGGCTTCCACCTCCTGCCCGTTGACCTTCAAAACCGCCAGTTGGATTATCCGGTCGTTTCTGTAATCGACCCCTGTCGCTTCGATATCGACGGAATAGACAATGGGTGACATCCTGCCTTTTGTTGGAATATTGGGGATATGATATCATTTTATGGGATGGGTGAGAAGTGGAAACGGATGTTACGCGAATACGTGGCGTCATCTCGAAATCTTTGATTAAAAAGCTTTAGGGGGTGCGGGGGAGTGTCAGCCCCCGCCAAAGCCTGGGCTTTGCTCAGGCTTTGCGTAACAGGGGGTGGAGAGTTACACCGGTTTGCTTTTCCACGCGGCCCAGGCGGCGAGAGTGCAGAGCAGGGCCGAGAGGAGTCCGAAGGCTTTTTCTGCTTCCAGATGGGGGAAGAGTTTCAGCAAAAAGCCGAAGGCGGCGCTGCCTATGGCGGAAGCTCCGAGGAGGGTGGCGCCCTGGAGCGCGGCAGCGACACCGCTGTTGGCGCGGAAAGAGGTAAGAGAAGATTTCATTCCTACCGGGGCCAGGGCGCCGAAAAGGGCGGCGAACAGGGCTACGACGCCGAAAAAGGAGACGATGCCGCTCAACAGGCCGATTCCCAATGCGATGAAAAGAAGTGCCGTGACGGCGGCGATTTGTGACCCGATACGGTAGACACCGTCGCTCCCTGACCTACGAAGGAGTTTTGCGCCGGCCCAGCGTCCCAGAAAGAGGCCGATGACGATGATGACATTGCTAAGACCAAACGCCACAGGTCCCAGTCCGTAGGTTCCCATGACGATATAGGGCGCCGCGGCTAGAAATAGCCCCTGAATGGCGAAGAAGGTGATGATGGGCAGCATCACCAGTATGAAAGAGGGGGCGGTGAGCATGGTCCCCACCAGGGAGAGTGTGTTGAAGAGATGGAGCGGTGTACGGGCATGCGCGGCATGGGTTTCGGGTATGTCGCGCCATGTCAGTGCCAGAACGAGGGTGGCGAAGAGGACAAGAAACCAGAAGTTGGCACTCCATCCCAACCACTGCGTCAGCACGCCGCCGATCATGGGAGCGGCGACCAGGAAGAGGCCGCCAAGAACCGCCAGCCATCCCATCAGCGAGACCAGCCTGAGATCGGAACATGTGTCCCGTACTGTGGCCATCAGGGTTCCTGGAATCATACTGGCACCGAAAGCCTGAACGGCCCGGCCTGTCATCAGGGTTTCGAAATCACCCGCTAAAGCACAAAGGGTAGAGCCTACGATAAAAAAGGCCATGCCTGAGAGCAGCAGGGGCCTTCTGCCATAGGCGTCGCTGAGTGCCCCGGCGATTAGAATGAAGGAAGCGAAAACGATGAAATAGATGGTCAAAGTCTGGCTCATTGTCGCCGCATCGATATGGAGTTCCTCCCCGATGATGGGCATGGCGGGCAGGTAGATGGAGGCGCCGACACGGACGATGGAGCCGATGAGGAGGACGAGTGCGCCAAACAGAAAAGTGTCGCAAAGATGGATGTTGTCGTTTATCGCTTTTTTCATATCCCACTCACTTCCATGCTTCACGGTATCGAAAATTCATTTTGGGGAATCTCGTTGTAGACCAGGGGCAGTTTGACCTGGGTTCTCGACTGATTCGGGCGAGTGTGCCTTCGGTAAAGGGCCTCCTGCCATCCCGACGCCATCAGGGTGACGGCCAAAGGTTCCAAAAGCTTCTGTTGCCGGAAAATGGGATAGATGAGGCTCTCATCCTGCAAAATAGCTTCCAGACGACGGGCGATGGTTTCGGCCAGGGTTCCATCGGCTTCGATGGCCTCGGAGAGCTCGATGCAGAAACGGTAGCGGTGCCGGTCGGACTCGGACACCACGCACCAGTGACGGGGCGGGTGGCCCGTTGTCTCTTCCACGGCGCGGGCGACCATCGGCATCAGCGATGTGGCGGCCACCTTCTCCCCGCAGAGGTTGAGCATGTCACCCACTTTCTGTTCGAAGAGAATATGGGGTGTGGAGCCGGTAAATCCCGTGACGCGCACCAGATCACCCATCGTATATCGGTAGAGGCCGGAATAGGTGGTGATGACGAGTTCGTAGCTTTCGTTCTCCTCCACTTCGTGGGCCAGCAGGCAGGTGTCGGTACCGGGAATTCTGAATTCATAGAAGGCGGCGTGGATCGCCAGAGGGCCCGACGGGGTTTCGGGAGCGAGGGGAATGTTGAATTTTCCTTCCGTGGCGCCGTATCCAACATCGAAAAAACGCACATCGGCATCGACCAGGGGGCGGAGGGAGGAGACATACCGACCCACGGAGCCCGAGAGCCAGCAGGCGATCACCCGGAGGTTCGGCCAGTAGTGGGAGGGGGCGAAAGTGCCTTCTTTTACGAGGAAACGGCGCAGCCTTTCGGCTGTTGCCGGATCGGGACGCATGACCGATTCCAGCGCCTCTCTTGCCTTAGCAGAGAGCGTTTCGATGCCGCGGAGCGTTCCGTTTTCGATATCTTCGATAATGGCTTCAGCCTCCTGTTGCGCTACTTTCAGAAGCTGGGCGATGCGCCCGGCATTGTTGCCGAAGATCGCCCGTACATCCTCCGCTACGGCAAAACGCATCAGGATGTAGTCGATTCGGTTGCTGTAGTCAATATCGAGCACAGCCATCGGAAAAGCGATCATCTTTCGGATCGTTTCCGGTGCCGTGACGAGGGTGATGCCCGAGGCGCTGCCGTAGGGGATGCCGCCCGGCGTGACCCCTTCGACAGCGTGGTTGACCAGGGGGAACAGTTTGCCTTTCATCATCTTCGGGACATGGCGGGCGATCGCTTCAATCCGCAGGCGGCCGGTCAGGGATTTGATCGATTGGCCCCGTTGGGATTCGGGGATGATCTTCACGCCTCCCGTGGTGCCGCTTGTGCAGATGAAGTAGGGCGGCCGACCGGGAAAGAGGAGATCGTTTTCGCCCTTTTCGAGTCGCTTGGCGTATGGGGCCACATCCTCCCAAGAGGAGAGAGGCACCCGCCGGCGGTAGGTTGCGATATCTTCCATCTCTCCAAAGCCCAGTTTTCGGCCGATTTCGGTCTCCTTCGAATAGGAGAGAATGTCATGCAGCACCTGCCGCTGGAGAGATTCCGCATCGTTGCAAAGTTTCAGAAAATCGTCGAGATTGTTCGGCTCCATCAAACCTCCTCCACTCTCGCGTGGGCTTTGCGCATATACTCTCTCAACGCTATCGCCCGCTCGTCGCTGAGCATGACCGCATCGAAGTCGAAACGTTGCCCCTGCAGGTGGGTATAGACCAGATCCCACTCTGCCATGGTTTTGATGACCACGCCGCTGTAGAAGAGCCGGAGGCGTGCCATTGTCTTTTCAAAATCCGGGGGAAGGGGGCGGTCGGCGGGTATATGCAGGTGAAGGGTGATGATACCGTCGTCGCTCAGCTCTTTCATCCGGCGGCGCAGTCCTTCGGCCCAGTCTTGCCCCAAATGCTCGATCGTGATGAGCGCGTAGCGGTCCCGCTCCTCCTTTTCCACGGTAAATTCCGATGTTTGCCTCTCCGGCAATCGGCTTTCGGTGTGCAAAGAGAGGGTTTCGAAGTCCTGGATGAGGGTATGGGTGATTTCCACATGCTCTTTGGGCAGGTAGAGGGTCGTCGGGTCAAGGCCGTTGGGTGCCAACAGGGCGTAGAGCAGGCTTTCACGGCGCACTTCGTCGGTTTCGATGCCCACAAATTCGGCCGGGTCGTGGACCGAAAGTTTCAAGGCGGTTGGAACGAATCGGTAGGCGCTCACGAGCTTTTGGGAGCGGGTATGGGCCGTCACCAGCTTGGCGTAGGCGGCCCGCAGGCCCCCTTTGCCCTCTTTGAGATAGTGTACCTGCATCCGCGATACTCTGAGCAGTGCCCGGTTTTTACGGTATTCCGGGCGGCTCATCAACATTCCCGCCTCGGCGATGGCGTTGCAGTGGGGAGAGCGGAAATAGGCGGAGTTGACCACCACTTCCCCCTCCCGGTTTTTGGCGACGAAGGCGATGACCCGACCCGATGCGATGGCCTCTTCCAGCTCTTTTCTGTAGTAGAAGATACGTTTGACATAAGAGTAGCGGTAAGTGAGGTAGGTGAGCTTGACGATGTCGTAGGCGTCCGCCGGTGTGGCCAACCCTGCCTCCAGCTTCTCTTTCGCGCAGGCGTCGATGGCTGCGGTTTCAAGGGGTGGACTCTTTCGCAACGGTTTGAAACGGCGAAAACGCTTCTCGAAAACGAGTACCCACCCTCTGTTTCCCTCATTTCGAAACTGCAGAGCGTCGGTGAGGCTTTCGAGAAGAAAGAAGGAGAGTCCCGCCATCGACGCCTCCGGGTGGCGGCTGTCGTAGACCGGCAGGTTCTCTTCGTCGACGGGAATCCCTTTGTTGCGAAAAAGAAAGCGAAGTCCATTGTCGATGGGCTCGGCTTCGATTTCAAAAAGTTCGTTCGGGTCGGGCCGGAACGCGTCGATAATGAAAGCCGCCGCCTCCTCCGCCGCCAGCTCCAGCTGGTGCTTTTCTGTCTCATCGGCTCCGAAATAGCGCCCCGTTTCGGCGACGAAAGCACGGACGATACCTACGGCCCCCAGGTCGTGGAAGGTGGAGAGCCGGGTGGTCATATCCTCTCCTTGCGAGCATTGGTAAAAGATGAGAACGATGTGAGAGGGGGTGTCTCAGGCATGGGCTTCTCCGGTCAAGGTGATGACGATGAGGGTCAAATCGTCGTTGGGTTCATTGTCGTCGACGAAGGTTTCGATCTTTCGGACGATACTTCGCTTGATGAGAACGGGGTCGTCTGAATGGGCTTGAACGATGGCCCGACTCAGGCGTTCGACGCCGAACATCTCCAGACGGCTGTTCTCCGCCTCGCTGACGCCGTCGGTAAAGGCAACAATGACACTCTTTTTCGAAAGAGGCAGGGCCTGGTTTTCATATTCGGCGAATTCGAAAGCGCTGATGGGAGGAGCGAAGCGGGGAAGGGGCGAGGCGAGGCGACCGCCCTCTTTGACGATGAAAGGGGGATGGCCGGCTATGGCGAAAGTCACTTTCTCTTCCGAAGCGTCCACGAGGCCTATCAGCAGCGTGGCGAACATCTGCTGTTCTCCCAGATCGCAAAGTTTCCGGTTGGTCCGCGTCATGATATAGGCCGGATCGAGACGCTCGTCCGCCGCCGCTTCGATGAGGACCTTGGCGGCCATCATGAAGAGCGATGCCGGCACTCCCTTGCCGGAGACGTCGCCGATATAGAAGAGAAGTTTGTCTTCTTCGATTCTATAACCGTAAAAGTCACCACCTACCTCCTTGGCCGGTCGCATCATGCCCGCTAGAGCGAAAGGCGGTTGGACAAGCTCCTCTTTTTTGGGCAGGAAGCTCTGCTGGATACCGCTGGCCAGGGCCAGCTCGTTGCGCACACGCTCCTGGCTGGCCGCGTTGCTCTCCAACTGTTTGGAGACCATGAGGACCACGATGAGTATCAGCATCATGCCGATGAATGTGATGAGCCCCATCCGTACCCGCATGCCGGTCAGAGGCGAAAAGAGGGCGTCACGCCGGAGCATCACCCCTACGACCCAGGTGGTTTGGGGAATGCCCATCGTATAGAGCATGTAATCGATGCCGTCGAGAGTGATATTGTAGATACCGAATTTTTTGCGGGCGATTTTGCGGGCCGCCTGGGCCAACGAGGGAGAGTGGTGTTGCCTGGCGTAGGCCTCCAATGTTTCCCTGAATCGTACTTTTGCGTCCGGATGGTAGAGCATGAATCCTCTGTAGGTGACCAGAAAAACGAAACCCTCGTCCATCTGAGCGATGCCATCCATGTAGCGTGCGAGCTTTCCCAACGCAATGTCGACGGTGGTGACGCCCAGGAAGCGACCGGTGATATCGAAAATCGGATGGCTGTAGGTGCTCATGTAGACATTGCCGCCCCCTTTGTCGAAGTAGGGGTCGCCCCAGCGGGGTTGGCCCGAGTATTTGGCGGCGGTGTACCAGGCGGCGTGGAGGTAGTCGTAGGCGGGTGGAAGCAGCTCTTTTTCGGCTACTCCGTTGGGCGTTTTGTAGAAATAGCGGCAGTAGGGCTTCGGGGACAGCCCCCCGGGTTCCAGGGCAAGAGCGGAGCCGAAGGCCGCATCTTCCAGGGCCACGCCCCTTTCAATCAGGGGAAGGACCCGTTCGTAACGGTCGGGGTCCGCTTCGACGATATAGGCCGCTTCAACGGCGTATCGGCTGGTCCGGTTTAAGAAAGACTGAATTGATTGCAGGATGTTCAGATTGGCGATGTGGGCACGCTGCATGGCCGAAATCTGCAGCTCCCCGCCGATATATTCGTCGATGATCACCAGAGATGTCAAAAAAAAGGGGATCGTGATGACGACGATATAGAAGATGATCTTTTTGCGAATCGAATCGAGCTTAAACCGTAAGATCGACAATATTCTCTCCTTCTTCATAACGGTAGTGCAATGCCTGGACCAACTGGGTGACAAGAAAGAGTCCCAGGCCGCCGTATTCGCTCTTTTCCACCGAATCGAGGGGACCTTTGTCGTCCCGGCTCGGATCGAACCGATTGCCGCCGTAACGCAGTCTCATACGCGAGACACCATCCTCTCTTTTCAATTCCATCCGGTAGCCTCCGCTGCCTCCATGCGTGAGAAGATTGACAACCAGCTCTTCGGCGACAAGTCGCAGTTTGTAGCATTGCGACGTTTCGAGTTGGTTGGCTTCGCAAAAAGCTTCGATGGCGGCCATTCCCTCCTCCAGGGTGCTGAACCGCGCCACTATATCTCCTGCATGAAGGTCAGAAACCCGGAAATTTTGAGTATCTCTTTGACATTGGGGTTTGCACCCGCGACATAGACCTTTTTCCCTGAAACCTGGGCTGTTTTGGCGCATTTGAGCAAAACCTGCAGTCCCGCGCTGCTGATGTACTCCAGGTCGTGCAGATCCAGAAGAATATCGCGATCGAGGTTCTCCACCCCCTCGGTGACCTCGTTCATAACATTGGCCGCGTTCGTCGCGTCGAGGCGTCCTTTGAAAGCGATGCGCAGCTTCTCTTCTTTGGTGATGTCGGGCATGGTTTACTCCTTTGGTCGGGTATCATGGTAGGCGCTGAGGCGCTCCTGGACGGTTTGGTCGATCGTGGCGGAGAGGGTGTCGAAGGCTTCGATACGCTCTTCGATCTCCCCTCTCTGGCGGTGGATCGCCTTCTGGGTCGACCTTGCGTAGAAGAGGAAGAAAAGCACCAGAGCCAGGGAGAGCAGCACGATACCAAGCACGATGGCGAAAATGGTGGTTTTGAGCCTTTGGTAAGAGGCCATCGCCTCCGATCGGTCGATTTCCACGATAATGGCCAGATTGAGCAGATCATCCCACATCCAGGCTCCCAGGACCGGTATGCCGCGGTAATCGGGGTATCCTTCCACGTTGAAGCCTTTTGCGTTCCGAAGTGCGTCACGGGCCGCAAGGGTCGGTTGTCTCTCATGGAGAAGTCGAATATTGAGAAAAGAGATCTCGTTGACAGGCAGCAGGCCCGCTTCTTTGAGGTCCCGTTCGAAGCGGCTGCGGGAGATCATCTGAAGCTGGGTGTTCATGAGATAGGTTTCACCCGTTTTGCCTATGCGCCCCTGGCGGACGATGTTGAAGATGGGAAGCGGATCGAGGCGCATGGCAAAGAGGGCGACAGGTTCATGGGTCGCTGGATGGGCGATGACATTGAAAATGTAGTAGTGGCGCAGATGGCCCAGTCTGTCTTTCTCCACTTTGACCGGGGGTACGTAGGCGAAACCGATTTTGAAAGCTCTGTCGATCTCTCTGATGATGGGGGCGTAGGTGATGGCCCTGCCTCTTAACGAGGGCTCCGATGCGCTGAGGATGGTGCCGTTTCGGTCGATGACGAGGTAACCGGTGGCTCCGACGATTCTGGATTTGAGCCCCAGCAGGATAGGGATAGGATCGACATGGGTAACGTCGAATTCACCTTTTTCCCAAAAAGGAGCCAGAAGAGCGCTCCGGTTGACCACATGGTTGAGGTGGTAGTGCTGGGAAAAAAACCACTCCCGCAGGGCGCTATGGGTGACATTAAGAACGGTCTGAAGCGATTCGGCCATCTCCTGTTGCCGGTCGCTTTTGGCGGTATGGAGTGCCACGGCTGTAGCCACCAAGGCGGCGGTGAAGACCATAAGGGCGGCAACAAGCAGAGGGATGCCCAACACGGAAGCCCCCCTCTGTCGATACTGGTACCATCCTCCCAGGCTCAATACCAGGACCAATCCCAGTACGATGAAGAGCAGGTCCAGAGGGAATACCTTCCAAAGAGTGAAATTTTGCTCGCCGCTCCTCTTTGCTTCATAAGCCCGGGGTCGTGTCCATTTTTCATAAATGGTTCGTAGTTGACTCTTGGGAATGGCCGCCAGGGCCTTTTCCAGAACCGAACGGATGAGGGGGCGCACATTCGACTGAAAACCGATGTGCAGATCGATGGAAAAAGGGAGCCTGGCGGCGAGGGCAAGATCTCCGTAGCCCTCTTTGTGGATGAAGTAGTCGGCGGTGGCGCTGTTGATGGCGAATAGGTCGATTTTGCCGCTTCTTAGCTGGTCAAGGCCGTCTCTGACCGTGGAAAACTCTACAAGGCGGATGCGGGGGTGGGTACGTTTCAAATACTCTTCCACGGCATACCCTCTCACGACACCTACGCTCCGACTCTCAAGGGCCTTGGCAAGATTTTTAGGCAGGGAAGGGCGGTCGAAACGGCGCAGCAGCACAGTTGGCAGGGAGAAGAGGGAGTGATGGCTGAAATCCATGAAAGCGTTGCGGGCGGGGGTTTGGGTTACCGCGCTGATGAGCTGGGCTTCACGTTTTCGAAAAAGATCCATCGATTCGGCCCAATTTTGGGTCGGTATCGGGTCGAAGCGGATCCCTGTCATTTGGGCGAGGAGTCCGTAAACGTCAGCTACCATGCCTGTGTAACGTCCCAATTCATCCCGCCACTCGAATGGGGGCCAGTCGGGGTCGTAAACGAACCGCAATGTGGGATGGGTCTGCAGCCATGCCTTCTCTTCAGGCGTGAAGAGAGGTCTGGGAGGCGTGTCGCCGCTATGCAAAGGGGAGGATACGAGAGTCCATAGAAAAAGCGATAGAAAAAAGCTTTTCATGACCACCGGGCGCCCCGAGGCCTATCCGCTGCGAGCGGACATGGCAGGGTGTTACTGGAAGAGTCCACGGGAGAATGCGAAACCGAAAGAGGTCTTGGTGACATTGCGGTTGTAGTCGATCAGACTTTCGCCATAGCCGTTGAAAAATTTGAAATACCAGAAGGTTGTTTTGGAGTTGAAGAAGGGATAACTCCAATCCAGCTGGACGGCGCCGCGGTCGTGGCCGCCTTTACCGAAGTTATAACGGAAAAGTCCGCCGAACTGGTGTTTACCCCACAGGTAGCTGAGAGTCAGGTCGCCGTAACCCATATAGTCGAGAATATCGGGATTGTCGTCTTTGCCGCTTTCGGAATTGGGGTCGATAAGTTGATCGCCCGTATCCGGCTTGCCGTTATGGTTGCGATCCACATATCCGCGATAGTAGTCATCCGACTTGTCCTCTTCGGGCAGCCGGTACCAGATACGGGGTTTGAGAAAAAGGTTGTTCCATTGGAAAAATCCTTCCACATAGAGCCGATTCCAGGAGCGTGAACGGAACCCTTCCTGTCCATTGGATTGGTGGATGAACCCCCATTTTGTCACCTTCATGCCCGTCTTTTCGTCGAAACTCTGGGAGGTGGGAACCGCCACATAAAGTTCGGGCATATAGTTGGTTTCTCTAAAAGGGCCCGATTCGGAGTAGAGCTGCCAGAAGCAGCGCTGGGTATAGGCGGCTGTAATGTATTCGTTGAAACCGAAGAGATTGTAAGTGAGGTTCTTTTTAAGGCTGAACTGAAACTCCACTTCGGCCTGCTGATCGTATTCGCCATACTCCGATTCCCGGCTGAAACCGGGAATTGGGTTGATGGCGTCTGCGATGGTGTAGTTTTTATAAGCAGACGGCTGTCGTCGATACTTTCTATTGGCGTAACCTATCGGCATGATATAGTTCGCTTTGTAGGGGGTCAGGCCGAAGAAACGTCCCTCTGCCATATCATTGAGAAGCGATTTTGTTTCGGGTGTATTGGTGTCAACTTTCGCGATGGCGGCCATGCCCGCGGCGCGAACGCTTGATTCGGTGAATTGCGCCTTCAGACGTTCCGCAAACTTTTTGGCATAGACATTGTGCCCTTTTTTCGTTTTTTCTACCGTGTAGGCGTAGGTTTTCGCCGCCTCCTTGTACCAGTGGGCCGCTTTTTTGAAATCTTGCGGGACACCCAAACCGTTTTCGTAGATATAGGCAAGACGGTACATTGCCGCTTTGTTGCCTTTTTCCGCCACCTCTTCGAGGAGGGGAATCGCTTTGAGATACTGTTTCGATTCGAAAAGCTGGATGGCTTTCTGAAAATCCGCACCGGTTTTTGCACTGGCCTGTATCGCTATGGGGGTCAACCATAAAAATACTACGAATGCAAGTTTACCGATGCAGGCAGACACCTTTCTCTCTCTTTTTTCTCCGAACATGCTGTTTCCTTGTGTTTCACGACGTTAAATTAAGAATCATCATAATAAAATTTCAATTAAAAGAGTTTGAACCCCAAGTGTTTTAAGGAAAGAAATCAATGTCGCAAAAAAGTGAAGAGAAAAAAGTAAAAATCGCCATCGAAATCGCCATCAAACTCGGTTTTCTTTTTCTCGTTCTGTATATCTCCTATCTCATCGTCAAACCTTTTCTGGCGTTGATACTCTGGGGTATTATCCTCGCTGTTGCCTTCGAGCCGCTGGTGATGCGTCTGCAGAAGCGATTTGGCGAGCGGAAGAAGGTGGTCATCGCCATGACGGCCGTGATGATTCTTGCGCTCGTGATTCCCGCCTGGTCTCTGTCGGACAATCTTGTGGCGTCGACCTCCAAACTGCTGGCGGCAGTAAACGGAAAAGAGCAGATCATTCCTCCGCCGACGGAGCAGGTGAAATCGTGGCCGCTGGTTGGAGACCAGGTCTACAATCTCTGGAACCACGCCCACAACGACTGGCGCGAAGCCCTCGCCCCCTTCAAAGAGCAGATCAAAGTGTTTATCCTCAAATTGATATCCATGCTCAAAAGCGCGGCCATGACCCTGCTGCTGACGGTCGTTTCGCTGATTGTCGCTGCGATTTTTCTTATCGGAAAGGAGGCCAACACCGTCTTCTATCATCGTATCATGCGGCGTATTCTGGGTGAGCGGGGTGACGAGTGGGCCGATATTTCGGTCCTGACGATCCGCAGTGTCGCCACCGGGGTCGTGGGGGTCGCCATTATTCAAAGCACTCTGGCACTGGTTGGGATGATAGTTATGGGTGTGCCGATGGCACCGCTTTGGGCACTCATCATCATGTTCCTGACGATCATCCAACTGCCGGCACTGATTGTCATAGGTCCCATCATTGCATATGTCTACTCCTACGTCGAAGGGTTCCCGGCGACGGTTTTCGCTCTTTATATGCTCATCGTCGGCGCCAGCGACGGAGTGCTCAAACCTCTGCTGATGGGACGTGGCGTCGATCTACCGATGCTTGTCATCCTGATCGGTGCCATCGGGGGGATGATGCTGATGGGAATGATCGGCCTCTTCCTCGGTGCCGTCATACTGGCTTTGACCTATAAACTCTTCTATCTCTGGCTTGCGGAAACGGAAACGAACGATGTCCTTGCAGCGAATCAGCAGTAAAAACAACTTTCTTTATCTCTGCCTGGCGCTGATTGGAATGCTGCTGGCCAGTGCTGTGACCAACCAGTTTCCCAATACGATTCTCGAAACGCTTTTTTCCGCTGTTCTCGTGATAACTCTGCTGATAGGGGTCAAAAGCCTTCATACGCAAACCACATGGAAACGAATCGTCTACTTTTTGGCGGTCATTTTGGGCTCTCTCGTCCTGCTGCTTCGATTCTATCCGAGCAAAACGACACTGTTTTTCGTCTATCTGATGCTTTTTCTTTTTTTCATGGGTTCGTTCAAAGTTGCCGTGCGTCAAATACTTTTCAAAGGAAAAGTTGACAGCAACAAGATCATCGGATCCCTTTCACTCTATCTGTTGATCGGGCTGATATGGACCACCATCTACCTGATGCTGCTCACCTTCGATCCCGATGCTTTCAACGGTATCGAAGTCGGAGAGTGGGAGCACCTCTTTTTCCGTGTCGCCTACTACAGTTTCGTAACGCTGACTACACTGGGTTATGGGGATGTCTCACCTGTCAGCCCACTGGCGGAGTTTTTTGCTTCTCTCGAAGCGATCACCGGTGTCTTCTATATGGCGATTTTCGTCTCCAGTCTTATTAATCTGGCCGGCAGAAAGGTGAACGAAAAAGAGTGAACGGTAAACGGAATTCCGTTTACTCTCTCCTGCTCACCGTTCATTTGTTTTTGTCGGTGAGAATTTGCACCGAAGCGGTCATGCCCACGCGGAGCTTGATCTTTTGGGGCAGCGGTTTGTCGAGTTCGATACGTATGGGCATACGCTGAGCCAGTCGGATCCACTGGAAGACGGGATTGACTTTGGGCAGGAGATTCTGTCCCGGGATACCGTCGGTTGGGGCGATGCCCCAGGCGATCGACTCGACCCTCCCGTAGAGCGGTGTATCAGGGTAGGTCATCAGTGTCACGACCGCTCTGTCCCCGACCCGTACATCGGCGATGGTATCTTCTCGGAAGAAGCCGAAAACCCAGAAACTGTTCTTGTCTACCAGTGCCATGATCGGCTTGTTGGCTGTAGCCTGAGAGCCGATCTGGAAGCTGATGTTGCTCACCCATCCCTCCACGGGGGCGGTCACTTTCGTGAAGGAGAGATTGAGCTTTGCCGCATTGAGGGCTTCGACGGCGGTATCGATATCCGCCAGGGATTTGAGGTAGTTGATTCTGTTGCGCACCAGATCTTTCTGACTCACCGCACCCGGGTCCTTGGCGTATATCGCTTTGATGCGCTCGTATTCGATTTTTCGTCCCTTGGCGGCCTCCTTTGCCCGTTTCAGGCGCGCTTCGGCCTGGCGCACTTTGAGAATAAAGGGCGAGGGATCGATGTCGAAGAGGGGATCTCCTTTTTCGACATGCTGGTTGTCCGTCACGTAGATTTTGGTCACCATCCCCGACACGCGGGGGGTAATCTGGATTACCTGAGTGCGCACCTGACCGTCCCTCGTCCAGGGATTGGCCATGTAGGTTTCGTACTTTTGCCAGCCGAACCAGCCGGCGGCTCCCAATATCACGAGAGTCAACAGAAATTTCAGAACTTTCATCTCAAAACCTTATGAAAAATCGATCGATCAAAATCAGATAGAGCACCATCATCGCCAAAAAGAGGTAGGAGTGGGCATAGAAGAAGCGCGAAAGCTTCAGGCGGTTGAGAAGCAGCGCCGTGATGAGTGCCAGCAAAAAAGCCAGGGAGAGTGCAGGCAGCCAGGGAGAGAAGTAGATATCTCCCAACTGCAGTTCGTGGGGGTAGGGGTTCACGGCCTCTCCTTGAGGAGAAAGTGGGTAGTAGGTAGTGGGTAGTATGTGGTTTTAAGTATCGTAATCGATGCATACCAACGACCAACAACCAACGACCGCTTACCCCCGATAACCAAATCTCTCATTTCCACCCCTTCGGCATCCGTGTGGCGTTCTCGTCGAGCCCGTGACCCCAGTCGACCCCTCTTTTTCTCATCCGTGCCCGACTCTTTTGAAAAAGGTAGCTGCGGCCATCAGTTGCCTGCCATCCGCCGCCCAGGGCTTTGTAGAGCAGGGCGGCGTCGACGGCCAGTTCTCCTTTGGTGCGGGCGTAGGCGTCCTGGGCGAAAGTCAGTTTTTCGACGGTGCTGAGCAGCCGCTGGTAGCTCACCAGGCCGTCATGGTACTGCGTGACGGAGATGTTGAATGCACGCACCGTCGCTTCCAGTGCTTTTTCGCGCTCCTGCAGCTGGATTTGTGTGAACCGGTAGGCATTCAGCGCATTGGAGACTTCCGCGGCGGCGGTGAGTACCCGTTTGGAATAGCGCACCAGGCTCTCTTCGAAGGCGGCGTCTTTGAGGCGGACATCGTTTTTGAGTCGGCCGTACTGAAAGATGTTCCAGGAAAAGCCCGGCCCCGCGGCGATGGTGATGTTTTCGTTCAGACTCCCCCAGCCTGTCAGGAACGGCACGACCGGATTGGGGTCGGACGCGCTGTAGCCGATGGAGCCAAGAAGCCTGAAGCTGGGGTAGAGCGCCGCTTCGGCGATGCCAATCTGTGCCGCTTCGGCGTGGGCGATATATTCGGCCGCCCGGATGTCGGGGCGGCGTATCAGCAGTGACGCGTCGACGATGCGGTCAGGGTTGAAACGGGGCTCGGGGATGTAGTGCGGCGCCAGCAGATTCTTTTCATTTTCGGCCAGCTGGATGATCCCCCGGTTGTTGGTGGCGATCGCCTCGTTGATCTGTTGAAGCAGGTCGTGGTCACGGGGCCCAAGGATCTTCCGCACCGCTTCTGGGGTCGTGCCCAGTAAAACCGCCAGGGCGTTGATGATGCGGATTTCGGCCAGGTGCATGGCGGGCAGTGCGGCGCGGGTGTTGTAAAGCTGGGTGCGGGACTGCTGCATGTCCAGTTCGCTGACATTCCCCGCTTTGTACTGCACTTCGGTCATGCGGGTCACCCGCTCCTGTATCGCCACGTTGCGCTCGGCGTAGGCGATCCGTTCTTCGGTGGTGCGGTAGTCGATGTAGCTGCGTGCCACTTCGGCCAGCAATGAGACGGCGGCGGCCCGGTAGGAGGCGACCTGGGCCATCAGCGTCGCTTCGGCGCTTTCGATGCCGCGGGCGTATTTGCCCCAGATATCCGCCTCCCATGCCAGGTCGAAAGAGAGGTTTGCGCTGTCGATATGGTACCTGTGGTAGGAGCTCATGGCATTGCCCGAGAGGGTCTGGGCCTGGGGATACTGCAGCCCGGTGGCGATCCCCAGTGCGGCCCGGGCCTGGAGAATCCGAAGGCCCGCTGTTTGAAGGTCGAGATTTTGGGAGAGGGCTTTGTCGATGAGCCTATCGAGTGTTTCGTCTTCGTAGATGTTCCACCAATCGGCCAGGTCGTCGTCGGAGACATTCCGGTCGCTTTTCAGCGACTCTGAGAGAGGGGGCGGTGTGATGCCGTGGAAGTCGGGCCCCAGTTTCGTGCACCCCGTAAGAAGCAGCAGCGCCGCCAGCCCCGTCACCGGCAACGCGATGCGTCCCGTCCACGCCATCTTAGAATCTCCCATGTGCCTGCAGCGGCTCTTTTGGCAGGGTTCGCAGCGTTTTCATGCACGCTGCCAGCTTTGTCGGGGCGGTGTCGGATGCCTGCAGGCATTCGACCGACGCTTCCAGGCACTCCGCCGCCGCCTGCTCGAAGCGCTCCTTTTTCAGGCCGAACCATTCCCAGTTGGTTTTGGCGATCCAGATCTGCAGCTTTTGGGCTGTAGGCAGCAGCATCTTTTGCGCCTCTTTTCGCCAGAATCGCTGCCAGGGGGTCGCCGCCGGCGACAGGATTCGGTTCGCGAGCCTTTCGAAACGCCCGAGGGTGCGCAAAACCATCGTTTCGGGCCTGCTCGAGAAGGGAACGTACGCGAAAAGCAGCAGCAGGAACATGAAGGCGTAAAAAAGAAAAAGAAAGTTGAGATAAAGCCCGAAGTTGTAAGTCATCTGGTTTTGGATATTCATAACCGATAGGCCCATGGCGATGAAAAGGGCCACCTCCGGCTGAAAGAGCCTAAAGGCCAACCACACATAGACAAAAAGAAAGAGAGCCAAACCGATGACTTGGTGCAGGTGGGGCAGAATAAAAATATAGGCCAGTGTCGAAAAGAGAAAGGAGAGGGTATAAACTGCGATCATCAGCGAAGGGTGGGCGATGGGGGAGAAGACCGTATAGAGCGAAATGGCTGTTGCCAATGTTACCAGATAGAAACCGCCGGGCGGGTTGAACCAGATCCATGCCAGCGTCGCCGTCCAGAAGATGAGAAAAGTCACCAGCGCTCCCAGCAGATGGTCGGGGTCGAAAAGGAGAAATTTCGCTCCTTTGGGAATGCCTGTGTCGGTCACTTCGTCTCTTACTTTTGTATGCGAACCGAAGGGCCAGAGGTAGATGCTCACAAGGGTGAAGAGTATGACGCCAAAAGCGGTCATGGTGGCACGGTTGACACCGTAGAGAAAGAGACCGTCGGTTTTGCCGCCCTGGAAGACGATCATCATCGTCATCGCCGAAAGCATGAAGATGGTTTTATCCCCCTGGTAGGCGTATCCCAGATAGAGAAACAGCGTCACCAGGCCAGAGAGTATAAGTAGATAGAGCGCCCTTTCCTGTGGCAGCCAGGCGATGAGGGCGATTCCCAGCACCGCACCGATGAGGGTTCCTGTGATGCGCAGGAACCCCTTGAAAAGCGACTCTCCCATCGAGTGGCTCGCCGCGATGACGATGACGGTGATCGCCGCGGTGGATGCCCACTGCCATCCCAACGCGAAAGGGATGAGATAGGCCAGGGTCACCGCCAGCGCCACTTTGATGGCGTAATGGGTTTGATCGCTAAGACGAAAAAGTCGTGTTATAAGCGATGGTCGTGCCGTGCTTGCCGTTTCCACACTCCCCTTTCCCGTGAATTCGTTTCGGGATAAATTATAACAAAGCAAAACAAAACTTTTGATGATAAATATCGGAGGGTACGAATGGTATAATCGTGTAAACATCTAAGCGGTAGAAAGGAGGGTGCGTGAAACATTGGGTATGGCAGACCGATCCCGTTCTTTTCCGTATCGGGCCGTTGTCGCTGCACTGGTATGGGCTCATGTTCATATCGGGGCTTCTTCTGGGCTACGGCTTGCTGCGCGGCATTTACAGGCGGGAGGGGAGAGACCCGGAGATGGTGGACATACTTTTTCTCTATGCCACCGTCGGCATTCTCGTGGGGGCCAGGCTGATGCACTGTCTCGCCTACGAACCCGATCGTTATCTGCGCCATCCTTTGGAGATTCTTTACTTCTGGAAGGGGGGGCTGGCCAGTCATGGCGGTATGCTCGGGGTCATCGCGGCCGCCTGGCTCTTCTGTCGCCGTTACAAAGAGTCGCTGCTGTGGCTGCTTTCGCGCATGAGCATACCCGGGACCCTTGTAGCTGCTTTCGTGCGCATCGGCAACTTTTTCAACTCCGAAATCCTCGGCCTTCCTTCCGACGTACCCTGGGCGGTCGTCTTCGCCAGAATCGACCGCATTCCGCGTCATCCCGTGCAGCTGTACGAGTCGGCGGCCTATTTTCTGCTTTTTTTCCTTCTATTGTTTCTCTATTTCCGGCTCGATTCGAAACGGGCTACACTGATTCTACCCGGTATTTTTCTGGTTCTGATGTTCTCTGTTCGTTTTGTACTGGAGTATTTCAAAACGGAGCAGGCCGATTACGTAACGGGCCTTCCTTTCACCGTCGGGCAGCTGTTGAGCTTTCCCGCCATACTTTTGGGGGTTGTCTGGCTTGTTGTTGCCAAAAGAGCGATGCGCAAGGGTGAGCGGGTGTGAAAAGATCGGTGCGCTACCGTCTTGGCATCGATGTCGGCTCCACGACGGTGAAGTACGTGGTCTGCGACGATGATCTCGATATCGTCGAAAAGGAGTACACTCCTCATGAAACACGGCAGGCGGCGAAACTGCTGGAGCTTTTGAGCGGGTTGGCCCGGCGGAGGCCGGAGATTTTCGAACGAATCGACAGTGCCCATATCACCGGATCCGGCGCAGCGCCGCTGACCGAACCTCTGGGCGCAGGGTTCGTTCAGGAGGTCAATGCCGTCGTGCTCGCCGTGGAGCATTTTCACCCCAATGTCCGCAGTATCGTGGAGCTGGGTGGGCAGGATGCCAAAATCATCCATTTCCGGGAAGCGGATGACGGCACCCGCTCGATTATCACATCGATGAACGACAAGTGTGCTTCGGGCACCGGTGCTACCATCGAGAAGTGTACGCTGAAGATCGGAATGCCTTCAGGGCGTCTGCACAATCTTCAATTCGATCCCGAAAAACTCCACCATGTTGCCGCCAAATGCGGGGTCTTCGCCGAAACGGATATCGTCAACCTTCTGAAAAACTCCATTCCCCCGGAAGAGATCATGAACTCCCTGGCCGACGCCATCGTGATGCAGAACCTCACCGTATTGACAAGGGGGAACACCCTTTTGCCCGATGTCCTGTTGCTGGGCGGCCCAAACACCTATCTTCCTTTTCTGCAGGCGTGTTGGCGCTATCGGATCGCGGAACTTTGGCGCGAAAGAGGCATTCCCTGCGACCCGGAAGAGCTTGAAGAGCGGATTATCGTGCCCGAAAATGCCCAGTATTATGCCGCCTTCGGGGCGATTCTCCACGGTTTTCGTCAAAAAGCCCCGGCATTCCGGGGACTTGGGATGTTGGAAACGGCGGTGCGCCGCTACACTTCGGTCCGCCGTCCGGGAAGTGGTGCGCCGCTGGCAGAGAGCGCCGAAGAGCTTGAAGCTTTCAGGAAAAAATACGAGTTGCCGCAGCCATCTTTCACGGCACCCGGAGAGAAAAAGGCATGCTGGCTGGGCATCGACGGCGGTTCCACGAGCTCCAAAGCGGTGGTGTGCGACCAAAGGGGCGAGATTCTTTTCAAGGCCTATCGCCTCTCCGGGGGCAACCCCATCGAAGACATCCTCTTTTTGCTGCGGCAGATTCGCGACTTCGACAGCCACGGCAGACTGGAGATTCGCGGCTTCGGCGTCACGGGATACGCCGCCGACGTTCTGGAAAGTGCACTGGGAGCCGATGTCAATATCATCGAAACGGTGGCGCATATGCGAAGCGCCCAGTCGATCTTCGGGGAGGATGTCGATGTCATCTGCGACGTGGGAGGGCAGGATATCAAAGTGCTCTTCCTCGAAAACGGAATGCTCAAAAACTTCCGACTCTCCAATCAGTGCAGCGCGGGCAACGGGATGCTGCTGCAGAGTATGGCGAAGCAGTTCGGCGTGCCGATGGAACGGTTCGCCGACGTGGCGTTCAAAGCGACTCAGACACCCCGTTTCAACTACGGCTGCGCCGTCTTTCTCGATACCGACCGTGTCAATTTTCAAAAAGAGGGCTACACCAAAGAGGAGCTTTTCGCGGGAATCGCGAAAGTTCTTCCCAAAAACATCTGGCAGTACGTGGTGCAAAGCTCCAACCTGGCGCGGCTGGGCCGACGATTTGTCCTGCAGGGGGGCACCCAGCGCAACCTGGCGGCCCTGAAGGCACAGGTGGATTACATTGAACGCAAGGTGCCGGGGGCGGAGGTGCTGCTGCATCCCCACTGTGCCGAAGCCGGCGCCCACGGTGCGGCCATCGAAGCAATACGCCGCACCCTGGAGAGAGGGCACAGCCTTTTCGTGGGTCTCGAAAAGGCCCTGAAGCTCACCTACACCACCCGGACCGACGAAGAGACTCGCTGTCGCTTCTGCCCCAACCACTGCGCCCGCACTTTTGTCGATACCAGGATTCCCGGCAGCGATCCGGTCCGGTACATTGCCGGTTTCGCCTGCGAAAAGGGGACCGTCGAATCGCCCGAAGCCCTCAAAGCGTTGGAAACGAAGCGCAAAGCGTTGCAGCGCTTTGTTCCCAACCTGGTTCGCACCGATGCGACACGGCTTTTTGAGACGGCTTTTTCGAAGGCTTCCGGTGAGTCACAGATGCCCCCAGAGGGTGAACGGATATCGTCCCGACTCTGCCTTCCTCTCTTCGGGACCTCCTGGTCCCCGGTGCTCCATTTGTCTCTGTCTAGGCGATTTCGACGTGCCGCGCCCGAAGCCCGTCGCCGACGCAGGAAGGTTGTCGTGGGGATTCCCCGCGTCCTTAACCTCTACAACGCGGCGCCGCTGCTCGTGTCGTACCTGACGGCGCTCGGCGTACCGCCAAGGCAGATTCTCTTCTCTGATTTCACCAGCGAGAAACGCTACCTCGAGGGAGCCAGACAGGGATCGGTGGATGCCTGTTTCCCAGCCAAGGCGGCACTGGCCCATCTGCATTCGCTGCTTTTCGCTCCGAAATTCCGTACGAAAGGGATCACCCATATCTGGTTCCCCTCCATCGTGTCGCTGCCCTCGCGCATCTCCCATGCGATGGGCCATGCGGCCTGCCCGGTGGTGACGGGCACGCCAAAAGTGGTTTACAGCGCCCTGGTCAAAGAGCGCGACATATTCGAAGAAAAAAAGATCCGATACCTCGACGTCGCCCTGGATCTGGCGGAACCCGAACTCGTGGCCCGGCAGCTTTATAAACTCTGGAAAGAGCCGCTGGGAATCACTCGGGACGAGAACGACTGGGCAGTGCGCCATGCCTACGAACGGCTGGAAGCGTTCGAGAAACAGATGCAGGAGGAGGGGAAACGGATTCTGGAGAGTGCCGAAAGAGAGGGCCGTGTGGTCCTACTGATACTGGGTCGCCCCTACCATGCCGACCCGGGACTCAACCACGACATTCCGGAGATGTTCCAGTCGCTCGGGTATCCGGTGCTTTCGATGCGCTCCATTCCCAAAGACCCTCTCTGGCTTCACCGCTGGTTCGCCGAAGAGATCGCGGCCGGGCTTGTAGCCGACTGCTTCGATATCCGGGATGTCTGGCCCGAGAACTTTTCCGCCAATTCGGCGCAGAAAGTCTGGGCGGCCAAATTCGCTGCCCGTCACCCCAACGTGGCCGTCGTGGACCTGAGCAGTTTCAAATGTGGCCACGATGCACCGATCTACGCCATAATCGACAAGATTCTGGGCGCCAGCCGTACACCCCACCTGGCGCTGCACGACATCGACGCCAACAAGCCGGGAGGATCCATCAACATCCGCATCAAAACCTTCGCTTACACGCTGGAGGAGTACCGGCGGCAACTGGTAAAAGCCCATGTGACATTTCATGAAAAGGCCGAAGCGTGAGCCGGTGCCCCAACGAACGCCAAAGCGGCCAAAACGGTTCACTGACCTATCTTCATCGCGATATCTCGCAGTGGAGGGAGCGTATCGTCAACACGTTCTTGGACGACGAACGGGGAAAAACGACCATCCTGTTCGGCGGCCTTTCGCTGATGCGCGACTCTCTCATCGCCGCCGCCCTCCGCTCGCTGGGGGAGCGTTTCGTTCCTCTTCCCGAGCCCGGTTTCGAAGCCTTCCGCACCGGCAAGGCGTTCGGCAACAAGGGACAATGCAACCCGACCTATTTCAACGTGGGGAATCTGGTCAACTATCTTGTTCGCCTGCGGGATGAAGAGGGCATTCCCACCGAACGGATCATCAGGGAATACTGCTATGTCACGGCCGGCGGGTGCGGCCCCTGCCGCTTCGGTATGTATATCACGGAATACCGAAAGGCGTTGCGCGATGCCGGTTTCGAAGGGTTCCGGATTTTTGGTTTCGAGCATACCCGGGGCATTTTCCAGTCGGTGGGCGAGACGGAGGGATTCGGCTTCTCCCCCCGCTTTTTTGTGACTCTGCTGCGTGCGGTGATGATAGGCGACATGCTTGCCCTGCTGGGATACAGAATGCGTCCCTATGAAAAAGAGAAAGGCAGTGTGGATGCGGCGCTCGCTCGCTGCAGAAAGCTGGTGGAAGAGGCTTTTGAAAACCGCCGCTCTTTGGTTTTCGCGCTGCGCCGGTGCCGAAAAACGCTCGATGCCGTGCCTTTGGACAACACCCTCAACAAACCGAAAGTACTGGTGATCGGGGAGTTTTGGGCGGCACTGACGGAGGGTGAGGGCAATTACCGCCTTTTCAGGTTTCTGGAAGAGGAAGGCGCGGAGGTGATGGCCCAGCCCGCCACGGCCCGGCTGCTGCTCAATATTTGGGAAGCGAAGTACGAAGCCACCAAACGTGCCGGGCTTTGGAAAAGCACCATGTCTCTCTTGGACGTTTCAGCCACGAAATTCTGGGTTTTCAACCGCCTGGCGAAAATCGGTCTTCTCGCCCAGTGGAAACTCTATGCCAAAGCCGTGGGGCTTGACTTCTACAGGCTTCCTGACGTCGACCGCCTGGCGCGGCTCGCCGAACCCTACTACACACTTGATGCCACCGGCGGAGAGGGTCACATGGAAGTGGCGCATTTCATCGAATGCGCCCAACAGGGGTGTGCCGACCTGGTCATCAGCGTCAAACCCTTCGGGTGCATGCCATCCTCCGCCGTCTCCGACGGCATTCAGACCCTTGTTGCCTCGAAATTTCCCCAGCTTCCCTTTCTCTCCGTCGAAACATCCGGTGAAGGAGCCGTCAATTTCTACTCCCGCGTGCAGATGGCACTGCATCGGGCAAAAGGGTAGATACATGAATGCCGCACAGGAAACGGCTTTCGCTTCGGTTTATGTTCTGTATTAGGAAAAACCCTCTTTCGAAAAATTACTTTTACGAGCGCCTTCAAGGTTCTGGATGGTTAATATGCTATAATGCGCCATCCTGATCGACCGGTTGTACCGGTCGCCAATCTCCATCTACCGCAAATATACTCTCCAAGGTATATTTACCGGATGGGCACCGAAGGCACTTGCTTGGGAAGCGTTTGCGTGCCGTCGGTAAATAGACTGGACGATCGACATTTCATCTGATGTGTCGAGAGAAAAGCTATATATCACTACAAAGAGAAGTTATCCATGAGTCAAAAGGTCGTCGAGCACGAACACGAACAGCCATCCACCATGCGTTTTTCCGATTTCGGATTCAAACAGCCGATCATGCGCGCCATTCAGCGCATGGGGTTCCAGGTACCCAGCCCGATCCAGGAGAAGGTGATTCCTTTGATTCTGGAGGGCAAAGATGTCGTTGGGCAGGCCCATACGGGTACGGGAAAAACCGCCGCTTTCGGGCTGCCGGCGCTCAACAACATCGAATGGCGCAACGGGGTACAGTTGCTGGTCATCACTCCGACCCGCGAGCTGGCGACCCAGGTGAGCGACGAGCTTTTCAGCCTGGGGCGTTTCGCGGGCATCCGCACCGTCAGCGTCTATGGCGGCCAGAGCTACCGCCGCCAGCTCGATCTGATCGGCCGCGGGGCGCAGGTGGTCGTGGCGACGCCGGGCCGGCTTCTGGATATGCTCAGCTCCGGCAAGCTCGAGGATTTCAACCCGGCCATCGTCGTTCTGGACGAAGCGGACGAGATGCTCGATATGGGCTTTCTGGACGACATCAAAGAGATTTTCAGTTACCTGCCCCAGCAGCGCCAGACACTGCTCTTTTCGGCGACGATGCCCGAACCGATCAAAGATCTGGCCCGCCATATTCTCTACCATCCGGAGTTTGTTTCAGTCACCAAAAAGGAGACCACCAACAAGGACATACGCCAGCTTTACTACGTCATTGAGGAGAAAGACCGTGACGAAGCGATCGTGCGGCTGCTGGACAAGGAGGAGCCGACGAAAGCGATCGTCTTTTGCCGGATGAAGCGGGAGGTGGACCGGGTCGCCGAGCTGCTGCAGGCTCGGGGCATCAACGCCCGCGGACTGCACGGCGACATGGAGATGCGTGAACGCATGGAGGTCATCAAAGGTTTCCGCGGCCGGGACATCGACATTCTGGTCGCCACCGACGTGGCGGCGCGGGGGCTCAATATCGAAAACGTCAGCCATGTCTTCAACTACCATATTCCTTTCGATCCGGAAAGCTACGTCCACCGCATCGGCCGCACGGGCCGTGCGGGTAAGAAAGGTACGGCGATAACGCTGGTAACGCCCCTGGAGTTCAAAGAGCTGGAGCGCATCCGTCAGAAAGTGGGAACGAAGATGGAGTACGGTTTCGTCGACGAAGCCGGAGAGAGCGCCGAAGGCATGAGTGAACGATTTCTCGATGCCCTGCGTGAACAGGACATCGACCAGGAGGCGGTGAAGATTTACGAAAGACTCGTCGGGGATATGGCGCCTCAGAAGGTCGCTTACAAACTCATCTCCATGATTCTTAAAAAGGGCGTTCTCGCCGCAGGCGATGGCATCGGTCTGAGTAAAGAAGAGGTCGAGCGTCTGATGGCGATGCACGACATCGAAGAGAAACCCAAAAAGAAAAGCGGCGGACGTCGGCGCAGCGGCGGAAACCGGCGGAGACGATGAGTTCGGTGAAAAGTTAAAAACTAAAAACTAAAAGTTTTGAATGGTCGCTTCGCGACCTTCTATATTTTTTAATGAAATCATCACCGGTTACTGACTACCAAATTATTATTCTGGGGGCTGGGGCGGCGGGGCTGATGGCGGCGGCTTTTCTGCCTCGTCGCAGAGTCCTGGTCATCGACCACAACGAAGGGCCGGGCCGCAAAATCGCCATCTCCGGCGGGGGCAGGTGCAATGTCACCAACGCGGAGGTGACGCCGGCGTACTATCTGGGCGACGCCGCTTTCATCGAACAGGTTTTTTCCCGCTTCGACCATCACGATCTGCTGGCTTTTCTGCGTTCGGGTGGCTGCCAACCGGTGCTTCGCAAAGGGTCGCAATACTTCTGTCCCGAAAGCGCCAGACAATTGATCGACTTTTTTCAAAAGAGAACCGTCCATGCCGATTTTGCCTACGGTACCGAAATAGTAAGCGTTAAAAAGAGGGGAGAGCGTTTTGTCGTCGATACCTCCGCCGGCCGGTTCGAGGCTCCTACTCTGCTGGTGACCACCGGCGGGCTCAGTTATGCCAGCGTGGGGGCGTCCGGGATAGGTTTTTTCATCGCGGAGAGGTTCGGACATACGGTCGTACCTCCCCGGCCGGCGCTGGTGGGGTTGACGCTGCAGCGGGGCGAAGCGTGGATGAAACGCCTCAGCGGCCTCTCCTTTCTGGTGGAAGTTTCCGTGGGTCGCAGAAAGATGGCGGGCGATATGCTTTTTGCCCACCGTGGCCTCAGCGGCCCGGTGATCCTCGATGCCTCGCTCTTTTGGAACAGCCGCAAACTGACGGTCGATTTTCTGCCGGGAATCCGGCTCAGGAGATTGTTTAAAAACCCGAAAAAATCGGCCATCACGCAAATCCCCCTGCCCAAACGCTTCGTTCACGCCTTTTTCGAAGCCCTTGGACTCCCGAACATCCCTTATCACGCAATGGATAATGCCCAAAAACAGAACCTCTCAACCCTGAAGTCCTACGCCTTCGCACCGGCCGGAACGTTCGGGTATGCCAAAGCCGAAGCGACCAAGGGAGGTGTCTGTACCGATGAGATCGATCCTTCAACGATGCAGAGCCGTCTCATACCCGGACTCCATTTTGCGGGGGAAGTAATCGATGTGACGGGGCGTCTCGGCGGGTACAACTTTCAGTGGGCCTTCTCTTCCGCCGTGGTCGCGGCAAAAAGTGTATAATCTCCTTTATGAATATGAAAGATGCACGATTCCATCAGCCTCCCATTTTGACCAACGCCAACGGCGAACCCAGGAAGGTCGGCTTCGAACTGGAATACGCGGGACTGACACTGGTCAAAAGCGCCGCGATAGTGATGAAAAAAGTGGGCGGGAGAATCGATGTGATCAATCCGTACCATATCAAAATCCGAGATACCGAATACGGTACCTTCACCCTTGTGCTCGACTTCCAGTTTCTGGTGGAATCGGGGCTTGAAAAATGGCTCCATACGATCGGACTCGACCAGGCGCTGGAGAAAGAGACGGTCGAAGCGATCGAACGGTTCATCGCGGATCTTTCCGAAACGGTGGTTCCCTACGAAATTTCGACGTCGCCTCTGCCGCTGGAGAGGATCGGCATCATCGAATCGGTCAAGGAAGAGTTGCGAAAGCACGGCGCCATGGGCACGAAAGCCGATCCGCTCTACGCCTTCGGATTTCACATCAATCCCGAAGCCGCGCGAATCACCGTGGAAAACATTCTCAATACGCTGCGCGCCTTTTTCCTTCTCTACGACTATCTGGTCGAACGGATCAAACCCGACATGACGCGCCGCCTGACACCCTACATCGATCCTTTCGACAGGGAGTATGTGGAACTGGTGCTCGATCCCTCCTACGATCCGACGATGATCGGACTCATTGACGACTATCTCGAATACAACCCGACCCGCAACCGCGCTCTGGATCTTCTGCCCCTCTTTGCGTGGATCGATGTCGACCGGGTCATGGCGCAGATGGAGGGGGAGAAGATTGCCGCGCGTCCGACCTACCACTACCGCCTCCCAAATTCCCGGGTCGACGAGGCGGAGTGGTGTACCTGCGAAGCGTGGAACAGCTGGGTTCTGGTGGAGAGGCTGGCCAACGACGAAGAGGCGTTGAAAAAGCTCGCCAACGAATGTTTGCAATACCTCGATTCCCCCCTAGCTTTTTTCAAAAAAGAGGCGTGGATCGACAGGGTACGGCAATGGGTCGAAAAGTCGTAATCGTTACTGGCTCGCCGCGGGGAAGCCGTACCGCCTGGTACATGAGCCGGTTTCTTTTGGCCTTCGGCGGTCTTGAGAGCCGTTTTATGCACCCGAAATCGTGGGAGGGACGGCACAGATTGCAGATGGATGGTTTGTTGATCACCGGAGGCATCGACATCGATCCCGAAACCTACGGGGGAAGCGAGCACCCCTCCATCGTCCGAAGCGATCCGAAGCGGGATGCGATGGAGCTGGCATTGATGAAGCGGGCGAAAGAGCAGAAGGTTCCAATCATGGGAATCTGCCGGGGAATGCAGCTGATCAACCTTTTTTACGGCGGCACGCTGCACCCCCATATCCACGACCTTGAGCTCGATTATCCCCATCCCAATACGCCACTGCCGCTTCGAACCGTCACGATCGAGCAGCAGTCGCGGCTTTACGGTATTGTCGGGACATCGGTTCTGCGGGTCAATGCGCTGCATCATCAGGCGGTGGACATCATCGGAGCGGGATTGCAAAAAGCGGCGCACGACCGAAACGGCATCGTTCAGGCGATCGAATCGAAAGAGGATCCTTTCGTGCTGGGACTTCAATGGCACCCCGAGTTCATGCCCTATGCCTGGCACAGTCGCAAAATCTTTTCGGCATTCGCCGAAGCGGTCAAGGGAGCGCAATGAAAAAGAGCCTTTATATTCTTCTGACGGTTTTGCTGTTCTTTGGCGGAGGATATGTCTGGTATGCCCATGAAAAACCCGAGGATTTCTCCGGCTACAGGGAGATCAGGGTCGAGAAAGGCGATATCGTCAAAAGCGTCCAGGCGACCGGTGTCATCAAACCGAGTGTCGGCGCGGAAGTGACGATCGGGGCACGGATGAGCGGCATTGTCGTAGAAGAACCTGTCGAGGTGGGAGACCATGTAAAACGAGGAGATCTGATCGCCCGAATCGACGACAGGGATGTCCGTGCGTCACTGAAAATCGCCCGTGAGCAGTTCGCCAAACTCAAAGAGAGCGGTCCCAAAGAGATCCATCGTCTCGAATCGGCCGTTCGTCGCAAGGAGATAGCCCTCGAAGAGGCCAATGTGACACGCGAAGCGGCGCTTGCCGACAAAAAAACGGCACAATGGCTCTGCATGAACAAGCGCCGCCTCTTCGAACACAAGAGCGGTCCCGAACGGGAATTCAGAGTGGCCTGTAACGACTACACGCTGAAAAAAGCGGCCTGGCGCAAGGCACAAGCGGCGTATGAAAGGGCAAAACAGTCGCTGGCGGAAGCGCGACTGTCGCTGCAAAAGGCACGGAGCGATTATCGGCACGATCTGAAAATTGCCGAAGAGAGAATCGAACAGGCGAAGATACGCCTGAGTTATTCGGTCATCGAAGCGCCGTTTGAGGGCATCATCACCTATGTTTCGACCCAGAAGGGCGAGACGGTCGTCGCGGGTCTCAACGCGCCGAAGTTCGTCAAAATACTCGATCCCGGCGCGATCGAAAACAGGATTTACGTGGATGAGACGGAGATTGGAAAAGTGCGTACGGGCATGAAGGTGCAATTCCGTGTCGATAGCTATCCCGACAAAGAGTTCACCGGCAAAATTGCACAGATCTATCCGCAGCCGGAGATTCAAAACGGCATCGTCTATTACATTGCCGTTGTCAAAGGGTTCGAAAATCCGGAGAGACTCCGGCCCGAAATGACCACGCACGACAAGGTCATATTGGAGATTCTGAAAAACGTCGTGCGTGTACCCAACGGTGCTGTCAAATTCAAAAACGGTCGTTTTTACGTCTATCTCAAGTCGGGGAACAGAATCCGGGAGATTCCCGTCAAAACCGGCGTATCCGACAGCCGCTACACCCGGATACTCGAAGGAGTTTCAGCCGGCGATACAATTTTGATGGCGTCCGCACATGCTGATTGAGTGTCGTCGACTCGTCAAGAGTTTCCGTACGGGCGATATCGAAACGGATGTGCTCAAAGGGATCGACCTGCGGATCGAAGAGGGAGAGTTCGTGGCGGTGATGGGGAGCAGCGGAAGCGGAAAATCGACGCTCCTGTATCTGCTGGGGTGCCTCGACCGGCCCACTTCGGGCACCTATCTGCTCAACGGGGAAGATGTTTCGCGCTTCGATGACGACAGACTCTCCCATATCCGGAACGAAATGTTCGGCTTCATTTTCCAGTCGTTTTACCTGATTCCCTATCTGAATGTGGCAGACAACGTGATGATCCCCACTCTCTATGCACGCAGGCCCCGCAAAAAGTCGGACGCGATGGCACTGTTGAAGAAACTGCAGCTTCAGGAGCGTGCCTCTTACATGCCCGATCAGCTTTCGGGCGGCCAGAAACAGCGGGCAGCCATCGCTAGGGCGCTGATCAACGATCCGAAAATCATCTTCGCGGACGAGCCGACGGGGCAGCTTGACAGCGAAAACGCCAGGATCGTCATGGAGACACTGAAAAAACTCAATGCGGAGGGAAAGACGATCGTGCTCGTAACCCACGACGCCACGATGGCCGCCTACGCCAAACGGACGGTACGGATTCGGGATGGTCGGATTCTATCTGCATGATCTGACCGCCTTTCTGCGTTTCTACTGGGGACGCACGCTTTTCGCTCTGGCGGGTATCGTATTGGGCATCGCATCGCTTGTTTTCATCGTCGCCGCGATCGAAGGAAGTCAGCTCAAAGCGGAACGGATCATTGCAATGCTCGGATCCGATACGATCCTGATACGTTCCAGTTTCGGCAGCAAAATCTCCTTTCGACGAATACCGATGAAGCTGACGATGGAGCAGTACAGGCAGATCGCCGCGATCGAGGGCATTCGCAGCGTCGACTACTTCTATGTCAAAAAAGTCACGGTGGCCCATGGAGGGATTTCGAAATCCCTGATGGTCGAGGGAGAGACGCTCGGGACGCTGAAAAATTTCGGCTATGAAGCGGATTGGGGACGTTTTTTTCTGCCGGTGGACTATACGGCGTTCAAAAAAGTCATCGTTATCGGTCACGATATCGTGGACGAGTTTTTCGATGGGAAAAATCCCGTCGGAAATCTTCTGATGATCGGGAAGATTCCCTATCGCATTGTAGGTGTCTACAAACGAAAGGGCAAGAGCCCCCATGGCACGAGTATGGATGAGAGGATCATGATGCCGGTTTCTACGTACCGGAAGTTCGTTCAACCCGAATATCGAAAACTTTTCGCCATCGTCGCCAAAGTCGGATCCGGTGCCGATTACGAGCTGGTTCTGGCGGATGTCAAGAGGGTGCTGAACCGGACAGTGAAGCCCGAGGACTATTTTCTCATCACGCCGGAGGTTATCAAGAAATTTCTTTCGATGCTGAGCGCCTCTTTGGGGATCTTTCTTGGAGTCGCTTCCTTTACCGCGCTGTTTGTGAGCGGTTTTGTCCTCTCGAACATCTTTCTCATCAACAACCGAATCCGCGCCTGGGAGATCGGTCTGCGCCGTGCCCTCGGTGCGACAAGACGCCAGATTCTGCTGCGAATTCTTCTGGAAGCCTCCGTGATCGCGGTTACGGGTGCGTTACTTGGTGTCGTGGCGGGTTTTCTCGGTGTGCGCTATATTCTGCCGATCATCGACATTCCCCGGGTCTATCCTTCCATCTCTTTTTTCATCGGGGTGTTTTTCGCACTCATCGTCGCTTTGGTCGCCGCCTGGTCTCCGGCGAAAGAGGCGGCAGGGATGGACCCGATGGAAGCGCTGAGGAGACGGCTGTGAAGTGGCTCTATACCGAGGAACTTTTCCGGTATCTGCAGCGAAACAGGAAGCGCACCTTCATCTCCATTGCGGGAATTGCACTGGGTGTCTTCTCCCTTGTGGTCATGAGCGGTATCAGCGGTGCCATGACAAAAAAGACGCTCGAGGAGCTGGGAAAGTTCGGCAGCCGCCTTGTCATCGCCGCCCCGGGAGATCTGGTGGTGTTCGGTCACAAAAGGGCGCAGATCGGGACGGTCCACACGCTGAATCTCGCGGATGCCGATGCGATCGCGGAGAAGATTCCCCATGTCGGCGACGTTTCGCCTCTTCGGGCCGTCACCCTCCCAACAGAGAGCGAAAAGCATGCGCAGCCGGAGAGTGTCATGGGGGTTTCACCGAGCTTTACGAGGCTGCTGGATCTCGAACCAGCGTGCGGCAGGGGGCTGATACCCCAAGATCTCCGATCGCTTCGGAAAGTCGCCGTGATCGGCAGCCGTATCGCCGCCGATTTTTTCGAGGACTCCTGTCCGATCGGGAAGATGCTGACAATCTCCGACATTCCCTTCCGCGTCATTGGCGTACTGGCACCCAGAGGGAGCGTGGGCATGGAGGATTACGATAGCACGATACTGGTACCCGTGAGCGTCGCACAGCGTCTTTTGAGCCGAAGCGACTGGCTGGATGGCATCTATATCCTCACCGACTCGGAAGCTTTCAACGAAGAGGTAATCGCCCAGACCGAAGCTCTGCTTCGGGTACGTCACGGAAAAAAGGATTTCACAGTCATGGCCTACGAGGCAGCAGCGGGCACGACGGCGGATATGGAACATCTCTTTTCGGTGCTCAGTATCATCGTTGCCGCCATCGCCTACAGCGTCGGGGCTCTTGGCATCGTTGCCATCATGGCCCTCTCGATGTATGAACGGCTCATCGAAATCGCCGTCAAGCGGGTCGTCGGAGCCACACGCCGAGATCTTTTCTTCCAGTTCTTTTTCGAATCGACGATGCTGGCACTTTCCGGGGCCATGATGGGTGCCATTGCCGCCACGGTCGTCGTTTTCGGCGTAGAAGCGGCAGCGGGCTGGCCTTTTTACCTTCCTGTCGGAACACTGTTTCTTTCGATGGCCCTTTCGGTGGGCATCGGCATTCTCGCGAGCCTCTACCCGGCCAGACGCGCCATGCATTTTGAACCGGTGACTATTTTGAAACTCTATGAAGAGGTTTAGGAGGATTTTTCTCTTTTTCTCAAATGTCTGAGAATTTCCCGAACGAACGCATCGAGGTCGGCGGGGTGTCTTGAAGTGATCAGGTTGCCATCCACCACCACCTCCTTGTCTTCGTATCGGACACCGGCTTTTTTCAGCTTTTCCGCGACCTTGTGGTAACAGGTCGCATGCTTGCCGTGCAACACTCCCGCCGATAGCAGAATCAGCGGTCCGTGGCAGATGGCCGCGACCGGTTTGTCCTGTTCGAAGAATCGCTGGACGATCCTAAGAACCCTGGGCTCTTTCCGCAGCACTTCCGGCGCTTTGCCTCCCGGCAGTATCAGTACGTCGTACGCATCGGTGTCGACTTCATCCAGACTTTTGTCTGCCTGCGCTTCGCCCCCGTGCTTTCCCACGATGCGGCCTTTTTCGAAAGAGGCGATGTGCACTTCGATACCCTCTTGACGCAGCCTTTCGTACGGCACCTGCAATTCGGACTCTTCGAAGCCGTCGGCTGTGATAATAAGCGCTCTCATTTTTCAACCTCCCGGCCGAAGATCAGATTGTCGAGTTTTTCCGCCGCTACCGTCGCCTTCTCCTGCAGAAAAATATCGGTCAGCGCATGGGTGTAGTTGGATGGTTCGATGTTGATTTCGATGATACGGCACGTTTCAGGCACACTGTAGGGGAGTTGGCTGGCCGGCATGATCTCGCCCGTCGTGCCGATGATCAGCAGCAGGTCGGCCTCCAGGCAGAGCCGGGACGACTCTTCGAAGGCCTCCTTGGGAATCGGCTCTTTGAAAAAGACGAAGTCGGGCTTGAGGAGCCCGCCGCACGCTTCACATTTTGGCGGAAGTTTTTTA
This sequence comes from Hydrogenimonas urashimensis, assembly GCF_016593255.1. Taxonomy (NCBI): domain Bacteria; kingdom Pseudomonadati; phylum Campylobacterota; class Epsilonproteobacteria; order Campylobacterales; family Hydrogenimonadaceae; genus Hydrogenimonas; species Hydrogenimonas urashimensis. Next base: position 1,978,316 of record NZ_AP023212.1, read on the forward strand.
AGAGATAGTTCCGAGATATCGTAATGTTTGCCGCATCCAAGACAGGTCAACCGGCCGGCTGTCCCGTGGAACTCTATGACGTTTCGGCTGCCCGCTTTCTGGTGCAGGCTGTCGATATTTTGGGTGATGACGCCGCGCAGAAGGTGCCGCGTTTCGAGTTTCGCGAGAAACCTGTGGGCGGCATTGAGTTCGATATTTTGCATGAAATCGTAGAAGATCTCCCTGATCGTCCGCCACGAGGATTCAGGATGACGCATGAAATAGTCGATATCGAGAATCTTCGGATCGTAACGGCTCCATAGTCCCGAAGGTCCCCTGAATGTGGGAATGCCGCTCTCGACGGAAATGCCCGCCCCCGTAAAGGCGACAGCAGATTTCGACGATTGGATGATACCGGCCGCTTTTTCGTAGTCGTTCGTTGTTGTCCCTTTCATGGGTAGATTATGCCATGAATTTCCTATCCATTCCAGTCTCTCGTGTTATAATGAATAGATGAAATCGATGGATGAATTGAAGAAGTTTCCGACAGCGACATTTCCGAAGAGCCGAATCCGTCTTTTCGGGTCGGGGCGAGGGAGGAGGCTTCCACGGGTTCCGATGGAAGGATCACTCGCGGAAACATCCAAACACAAAGAGAACGAAAGAAAATTTTTTCTTCTGCCCGCTCGATGAAGCGTTTCGGGAACAAAACAAGATGTACGACGCAAAGGTTCCAAGCGGGCAGTTCTCTCTCGCCGGCGGCGTCGCCGATGCCCAAAGGTGTCGGTGCATTGACGACCGCTATACCCATGGAAGAAACAGTACGGGGAGAGCGATCGACTCACTGCGCAAAGAGACCAAACGGCTTGAAACACCAAAATGACACGCCTTTTTTATAGACGCTTTCAAAGCGTTTACGAAGAGAAAAAGATCTTCGGAAATGATTGGGATTCCAAAAGGTTGAAACCATGAACGAACAATTCCTCGGCGAATTTCTGTTGCTGCTTGCGCTCCTTTTCGGCCTGACCTACTTTCTCTCAGGCTTTCTGGAAAAACTCAAAATTCCAGGGATTCTTGGTGCGCTTTTCGTGGCGATGGGTATCCACTACACATCGATCGGCCAGCGGCTGAGCGAAGGCCTGGCCGGAAACATCTTTTCGGTACTCGCCGATCTGGGCGTGCTCTTTCTGCTCTTTTTCATCGGCCTTCAGATCGATATGAAAGAGATGAAACGCCAAAGCGGAGATATCGTGTTGGCGACCGTGCTCAATACCGTCATGCCCTTTTTGATGGGGGTGGGCGTGATGCTCTGGCTCGGATACGGCTGGATGCTCGCTTTCGTGATCGGCGTGACGCGGATGCCGACCGCCGAAGCGGTGATCGTCCCCATTCTCGACGAATTCGACCTGCTGCGTACCAAAATCGGAAACTACATCGTCGGTGCCGGCGTGCTCGATGATGTGATCGAAGTCTTTCTGGTCGCCTTCGTCTCCGTCTGGATCGGCATGAAGACGGGACTGGTCACCAGTGACACGAAAGAGATTACCGATATTCTCGTCAACGTCGCGATATTCGTGGCGGTCGCCTGGTTTGCCCGACGTTATGTGCTGGTGCCGCTTTCGCACTGGGTACAGCTCAAGGTCGCCAATCTGATCGTTTTGATGATATTGACACTTTTCGTTTTCGGAGGATTCGCCGAATATGCCGATCTGGGGCTGGTGGTCGGTGCCATCGTCGCGGGGATACTGATGCGGCCGGTATTCGACAAGGCGGGCCTGCCCGGTGAGCGGGCGACACGCGCCACACGGGCGGTGGCCTACGGATTTTTCGGCATCATCTTCTTTCTTTGGGTCGGCATGAGCGTCGATCTTAGGGGAATGATCGAAGCGCCGGAACTTGCCGTTTTGCTCTTTCTGGCCGCTTTCGTGGGCAAACTTCTCGGCATCTTTTTGATGGTACCGATGAAAAAGCTGACCGTCAAGGAGGCGTGGGCGGTCGGTATCGGCCTCAATGCCAGGTTGACGACGGAGATCATCGTCGCCAAACTTCTGCTCGATGCCCAACTGATCGATACGCAGCTCTTCACGGCACTGGTGGCGGCTTCGTCGGTTTCGACGATCATCGTGCCGCTCACCTTTTCGGTACTGGTGGCCAGATGGCGGGGCGATCTGGTCAAAAGCCTCCCCGCCGCCACCGTGGCCAAAGAGGAGGAGGCCCAGATCACGGAGGCCGCCGTGCCGTGGCATGCCAAACCCGTCCAGGCGGTTCTGCAGATACTCCGGAGCGATCCGAAAAAAGGCCTTTCGGAAATCGATGCGTCACAGCGTCTCAGGCAGTACGGCCCCAACCGGATCGAGGCGGTCCACAAAGAGAAGTGGTACTGGATATTTCTGCGTCAGTTCACCGATGTGTTGATCATCATTCTGCTGGTGGCGGCCGCCATATCGTTCGCGATCGGCGAGATGGGGGATGCCGTCACGATCATGGCGATCGTCGTACTCAACGGCATCCTCGGGTTCGTGCAGGAGTTCAAAGCCGAAAAGGCGATCGAAGCGCTGCAGAAGATGCTCTCTCCCCGATGCAAAGTGGTGCGTGAGGGCAAAGAGACCGAAATAGACGCCGCACGGCTGGTGCCCGGCGATATCGTGCTGCTTGAAATCGGCGACAGGGTGCCGGCGGACCTCCGGCTGATCCAGGCGGTCAATCTCAAGATCGACGAATCGGCGCTGACGGGTGAATCGGTTTCGGTATCCAAAAATGTCAAACCGGTTCCTGAAGCCGCACCCCTGGCCGAACGGCACGACATGGCGTGGATGGGTACCAGCGTCACCAACGGCTACGCCCGCGGCGTCGTCGTCGCGACGGGGATGGCGACCGAGTTCGGAAAGATCGCTAAGCTCACCAGCGAAGTGAAGCAGACGAAAACGCCGCTGCAGAAGAAACTGGCGCTGTTGGGAAAGAAACTGGGCATTCTATCCGTCGCCATATCGGCGCTCGTGGCGATCGTCGGGTATCTGTTCGGCAAGGATCTGATGCAGATGTTCCTTACCGGCGTCTCTCTGGCCGTGGCGGTGGTGCCCGAGGGGCTTCCCGCCGTCGTGACGATCACGCTGGCCCTCGGGGTCAAGGCGATGGTCCGCCAGCATGCGCTGCTGCGGCGCCTGCAGGCGGCCGAAAACCTCGGCAGCGCCAATGTCATCTGTACCGACAAGACAGGAACGCTGACACAGAACCAGATGACGGTCAAAAAGATCTGGACCTTCGCCGGGTCGGTGGATGTCACCGGAAGCGGCTACGATCCGGCGGGCCATTTCGAAATGAACGGCGAGAGGGTCAACTACAAAAAACGGCCCGATCTGCTTCTTCTGCTGAAGACCGGACTGCTCTGCAACCACGCATCGCTGCGCAAAGAGCAGGAGGGGTGGAAGATTTCGGGCGAACCGACCGAAGCCGCACTCATCGTCGCGGCCTACAAGGCGTGGCTGAGCCCGGCCGAACCCAAAGTGGTCAGCGAATTCTCTTTCAACTCCGAGCGCAAACGCATGACCGTCGTGGTCGAGGAGAAGGGACAGAAGGTCGCCTACGTCAAAGGGGCACCCGAAGTGCTGATCGAGCGTGCCACCCACTATTTCGACGGAACCGACAGAAAACCGCTCGACGAGAAGATGCGCCGGGCCTTCGAAGAGGCCTATGTGGATCTGGCCAAAAAAGGGCTTCGTACCCTGGCGCTGGCCAAACGGGTGCTGCCGCCCGACACGAAGCTCGATCCCGAAGATGTCGAGAAGGAGCTGACGCTGCTGGGTGTCGTGGGCATCATCGACCCGCCCCGTCCCGAAGTGCCCGAAGCGATCGCGACGGCACAGCGTGCGGGCATACAGGTCGTGATGATCACGGGCGATGCGCCGCTGACGGCCCTGGCGATCGCCAGGGAGGTGGGGCTCGCGGCGACACGGGCCATCACGGGGAACGAACTGAAGGGGATGGAGGACGACGCGCTCAAAACGGCCCTCAAGGAGGGGGTCATCTTCGCACGTACGACGCCGCAGGACAAGCTGCGTATCGTCAAGCTGCTGCAGAGTGAAGGGCTCGTGACGGCGATGACGGGTGACGGCGTCAACGACGCGCCGGCCCTCAAGCGGGCCGATATCGGCATCGCGATGGGGCTGCGCGGCACCGATGTCGCCAAAGGGGCGGCGGACATGATTCTGCTGGATGACAATTTCGCATCCATCGTAGGCGCCGTGCGCGAAGGGCGGCGGCAGTACGACAATATCAAGAAGTTCGTCACCTACCTGCTCTCCTCCAACACGGGGGAAGTGATCGCGATTTTCGTCAATATTCTCATCGGCGGCCCGCTGATCCTGCTGCCGGTTCAGATTTTGTGGATGAACCTCGTCACCGACGGCATGACGGCGGTGGCACTGGGGCTCGAACCTGCGGAAAAGGGGATCATGGAGCGGCCGCCCAGAGCGGTGAACGCCCCCTTCCTGCAGCTGCGGGGCGTGATCATGATCGTACTGCTTGGAAGCTACATCGGCGCCGGAACGCTCTGGCTCTTCCACCATTACCTGGCCTCCGGGCTGCCCGAGAGCCAGGCGGTGGCACTGGCGCAGACGGTCGCCTTCACCGGCATCATCATCCTCGAAAAGATGAATGTCTTCAACTACCGCAGCCTCCATGCCCCGATGCCGGTGATCGGCTTCTTCTCCAACCCCTGGGTGCTGGGTGCCTGGACGCTCACGGTCTCTGCCCAGGTGGCGGCGGTCTATGTGCCTTTTTTGCAGGATGCCCTGCATACCGTGCCGCTGCGTCTTGAAGACTGGCTGCTGATCTTCGAAGCTGCGGTGCCCATCTTCATCGTGGTGGAGCTTTACAAAGCCTTCGAGTGGTGGGTCTTGAAACGGAGGGGATAAGATGGATTACACGATTCTCAAACTCCTTCTGACGGCGGTCGTGCTGGGATTTCTGATCGGTATGCAGCGCTCCATGACCTATTTCCACAAACAGGAGCCGTTTTTCGCCGGCAGCCGCACCTTCGCGCTGATCGCGCTCGCCGGTTTTCTCTCGGGATGGATCGGAACCTACGTGAAAGGGTTTCTTCTCGTTTCCACCGGTGTCTTCGCCGTGATGGTGGCCCTCTCCTACATTCTGAAAGTGAGGGAACAGAAACGGTGGGGCATGACGACCCAGATGGCCGCCATCGTCACCTTTTTTCTGGGTGTCATGATCTGGTACCGGCTCGAAAACTACGCCATTTTCATCGGTGTCATGATGATCGTACTTCTGGAGCTCAAACCCAGGCTTCGGCAGATCGAAACCCATATCGGCCCAACCGACATCCATGCCGTGACGCTGCTGCTGATCATGAGTTTCATTGTACTGCCGGTGCTGCCGGACAGAATGATCGGTCCCTACCACCTTTTCAATCCCTACAAAACCTGGCTGATGGCTGTCATCATCGCAGGAATCTCCTTTGTCGGATACGTGGCGATCAAAGTGCTGGGGCAGAAGCACGGTGTCTTTCTCACCGGTGCGGCAGGCGGGCTCATCTCCTCCACGGCGGTCTCCATCTCCCTCTCCAAAATGTTTCAGAAACAGTACGGGCTGATCAACAATTATGCCGGGGGCATCGCCATCGCCTGTACCTTCATGTATCTGCGGGTTCTTTTCGAGGCGTTCGTCATCCATCCCGAGCTGGCATGGCGTCTCACGCCGGCCTATCTGGGGGCTGCAGGTTCCGGGCTTCTTTTCAGCTGGTGGCTCTACAGCCATGCCAAAACAGCCGAAATCTCCATCGAGAACAGTGCCATCATGAAAAATCCTCTGCAACTGAGCGAAGCGATCAAATTCGGTCTGCTTTTCGGCATCATCTACGGTGCCATCGCTTTTGTCCAGACCCGCTACGGCAATGTAGGAGTCTATCTCGTGTCGTTTTTTTCCGGTATTACGGATGTGGATGCCATCACCCTTTCGCTCAGCGAACTGGCAAAAGACGGCAAGCTGGCGCAAACCGCTTCGATGAACGGTATCGTCATCGCTTCCGTGACCAATTCGCTGGTGAAACTGGGCATCGTCTATTGGCTGGGCGGCGTGAAGCTAGGGTGGCGGGTGACACTCTTTTTCATTCTGACGCTGGGGTGTATGGCCCTGGGGCTTTTCGGAAGCGAGTGGTGGATGGCATGAAACCGTCTGCGGAAGGGCATAGGAGAGATCCTTGACAAGGGCAGGTCAACGATCTATAATCGGAAAAAATGTGGCGGGGTAGGAATGGTAAGGAAAATTTTCAAAAACAAAAAAGACAAACCAAGACACCCGAAGATCGAAGAGTTCATTCAAAAATATCATATCCCCAGGGAATTTCTTTCGATCAATCGTAAATCGGTGACCAAAGCGCTGCTGGTGGGGCTGTTCATCGCTTTCATTCCGATGCCGTTCCAGATGCTGGCCGTTCTGGCGGTTTCGCCTTTCATCCGCTTCAATATACCGATCGCGCTGGCAATGTGCTGGCTTTCGAATCCCTTTACGATGCCGCCCATGTATTATATGGAGTATCTCACCGGCTGCAAACTGCTTGGCATCGAACCTCTTCACAATGTGGAGATGACAGTGGAGTGGTTCAAAGAGAATCTGGGCGACATTTTCATTCCGCTGTATGCGGGAACCTTTTTCTACTCCTTCACGGTTTCGCCTCTGGTCTACTTTGCCGTCAACTGGCTCTGGATCCGTTCGGTCAGAAAAGAGCGCCGGTCGAAAAAAAGAGTTTGAAACCCGCTCTTCGATCTCAAAGAGGAACAGCAGGGAGAAAATACTGCATAAAGGGCGCCTCTAAATGCAATGTATCAGAGAGATGAGTGAGAGACAGTGCTATAATCGGGACAATTGCACAAGTGAAAGGAGAGTGGCGAGTGATGGACGCACAGCACAAAGAGTACGAGAAGATGAAAAACGAGATTCACAAAGAGATTGAGCTGCTGTTCAAGGCCAATATGAAGATTTTCGACTGGGACATTCCCGAAAACGACGACAGGGAGTCGGCACGGCTCATCATCACCGCCATCGAAGAGGCGGTGGACAAGCTGAAACGGGATGTGGAAGCGGGCAAGTACGACAATTACTGACAAAATTTCCGATTCCAAAGGAGGGGCATGAAGCAGGAGCACTGGATCAAAGGGGTGGAAGCCTTTCGGAACGTGACGTTCAAAAAGCATGAAAAGGAGTACCGCGAACTGGTGAAGAAGGGGCAGAGCCCCAAAGCGCTCTTCATCGGATGCAGCGATTCGCGGGTGCTTCCCAATCTCATCACCTCCACGGGGCCGGGGGACCTTTTCGTTTTTCGCAACGTGGGCAATTTCGTACCCCCCTACAAACCGGACAACGACTACCACGCCACGGCCGCGGCCATCGAGTACGCCGCTTACGAGCTTTCGGTGGAGGAGATCATCGTCTGCGGTCACAGCGACTGCGGGGCCTGCAAAGCCCTTTACGAAGACCACAGCGCCCACCGACACGAAATGATCCACACGATCAAATGGCTGGAGCTGGGAATGCCGGCCAAGGAGTTGGCGTTGCGCAGCGTGGGCGAGGATGACCGGTCTGAATTGCTGGAGGCGACGGAGAAGTTTTCGGTGATATTCCAGCTTCAGAATCTTCTGACCTACCCCAATGTCCGCAAGCGGGTCATGGAAGGGTCGCTCTACCTGCACGGCTGGTACTACCGCCTGGACAGGGGAGAGATAGAGTATTTCGACCCCGAAGCCCAGGCGTTTTTGCCGCTTGAGAGGGAGGATGTATGAAAATCGGAATCGTGGGTGCCGGCGGTGTTGGCGGCTATCTGGCCCATCGGCTGGCGGAAGCGGGAGAGTTGGTCTATCTTGTGGCCCGAGGAGCCCATCTGGAGGCTATTCGTGAACGGGGTATCTGCCTCAAAACGAAAGAGGGGCTCTCCTGTGCCCGTCCCGCCGCCGTTTCGGACAACCCGGCCGATTTCGGGGAGACGATGGATGCGGTTCTTTTTTGCGTCAAAGGGTACGACCTCAAAGAGGCGGCCCGAAAAGCGGCCCCGATGGTCGGCTCCGATACCCTCCTGGTTCCTCTGGGAAACGGCGTGGGCAACGCCGAGGTGATCGCAAAGGTCTATCCCGGCCACGCGGTGGCCAACGGCGCCGTCTACATCGTCAGCCATGTCGCCGAACCGGGTGTCGTGGCCCTGGTGGGACGGGGCGCGCTGGTTGTTATGGGAATGGCGAAAAGCGACGCGTCGCCAAAACCGAAGGCCCTGGCCGAGGCGCTGAAAAAGGCCGGCGTCAAGGTCGTGGTGAGTGAGGATATCACGACCGATGTCTGGAAAAAGTATCTGCTCATCGCCGCCATGGGGACGTTGACCTCCTGTTACGATGTGCCGATGGGCGTGATTTTGCAAAAGCACCGCGGGGAGTTGGAGGAAGCCTTTCGTGAGATTATCGCCGTGGGTGCCGCCGAGGGGGCGGCTTTGGGAGAGGAGGATCTGGAGATGGTGCGAAGGCAGCTTGAAAGGGTGCCCCATGACGCCCCCACTTCCATGTGGCTCGACTTCAAAGCCGGCAGAAAGACGGAACTGGAGCAGCTGACGGGCTATATCGTCCGTAAAGGAGCCGAACACGGCATCGACGTGCCGACGATGCATCGGTGTTACGAAATATTGAAAGCACACCACAGTTGATTTCAAACTATATCGTCCTCTTCACCACACTGCTTGTCACGGCCCTGCTTTTTTCCAGGCCCGTCGAGAAGAGCGGGTGGTGGTCGGCCACGGTCATTCCGCTCGCTTCGATCATCGGGAGCGGATTTCTCGTGATCGCGCCGATTCTTCAGATGTCGGTGGGAAACTATGCGGTGGTCGCGATGGGGCTTCTTGTGGTCACGGCCTATCTGATCGGTGGGGCCATTCGTTTCAATATCCGCTATGTCGAACCGAAAATCGCCGCAGGCACCCTGCACGCTTCGGCCGCTCTTTTCGAAAACCTCTCGAACTGGGCCCTGGGTTTTGCGTATGTGGTTTCGGTCGCCTACTATCTGACTCTCTTTGGCGACTTTCTTCTTCGCGGTGCCGGCATGGTGGATGAAACCCTTTCGCGCGGGGTCACGACCGCCGTGCTTCTTTTCATCGCCTTTTACGGCAAGCACCGCGGTTTCAATTTTCTGGACAAATTCGAGGCGTTGAAACTGGGGATCATCGCGGGTCTGCTGGCAGGTCTGGCCTACGGAAATTTCGTGGCGTGGGGCCAGGGAGTCTGGCACCTGCCCGAAACGGCCCGTCAACCCAGCCTGCACGAGTGGCGGATGATTTTGGGGATGCTGATCGTCGTACAGGGATTCGAAACGTCCCGCTATCTGGGCGAGAGGTTTCCGCCGACACTCAGAATCCGTTCGATGCGCTATGCACAGCTCATATCGGGCGGTATCTATCTACTCTATATCGCTTCGATGCTCTACTACTTCAACTACCCGCTGCCTGAAACCGGGCAGGATACGGCCATCATCCTGCTCGCCAAACATGTGGCGACGATACTGCCGATCCTGCTCATCACTCTGGCACTGGTGGCACAGTTCGACGCGGCCGTGGCGGATGCGCAGGGGGGCAGCGGCCTCATTTATGAAGTGAGCGGACACAAAATTCCGATCGGGACCGGCTATCTGCTGATCGTCGCCGGCGGCCTTTTGATCATCTGGAGTTCCAATATCTTCGAAGTGATCACCTATGCTTCGAAGGCGTTCGCACTCTATTACGCCCTGCAGTGTGCCGTCGCGGCACTGACGGCTTTGAAACATGAAGAGATCGCCCACGGCGGTTTGAAATTCGTCGGCTTCACGCTTCTTGCCTCCATCGTGGCGGCGGTCGTGATATTCGGCATCCCCGCCGAAGCGTAACGCTTTTATGGGCGCTCTTATGGGAGATGTCTGTATCGTGTCGTTCTAAAAAGCGTGAAAGCGAGCGCGACAAGAAGGTAGATGAAGCCGATGTCGGCCAGTGTCTGGGGCTCGTGGAGGAAGAGATAGTAGACCATCAGAACCACGGCGATTCCCATCAGAAGCAGCGACAGCACCACGACGATGGGATGGGCGCCGGTCTGTGCGTGAAGGACCAGATTGGCGACACCCACCGCCATCGAGACGAGCAGAAAGGTCATGCTCGAAAAGGCTATGATCCCTTCGAGGTGGCCGTAGAGCACGAAGAGAGAGGCCAGCACGAACATCGCCAAAAGGGCGTAGTAGGGGATCATCCGGCTGTTGCGCCGGGAGAGGATGGAGGGGAAGATACCGTCTTTGGCGATATCGGCCATCATGCGGCTGGCGCCGAACATCGTGCCGTTGATGGCGCTGCTCGTGGCCAGCAGCGCGGCGATGGAGGCGAGTACGAATCCCCATTCGCCGAAGATCGGCTTGAGCGCCTCGGCGATCGCGTACTCTTTGGCCGCCTGGATCTCTTCGAACGTCAAGATTCCCATCACCGAGAGTGCCAACGTGATGTAGATGAGTGTCACGATGATAATGGAGAGGTAGATCGAAAGTGGGGTGTTTCGTTCGGGGTTCTCGGTCTCGACGACCGAATTGGTGATGAGCTGGAACCCTTCGAAGGCGACGAAAACGATGGCCCCGCTCAAAAGCACGGCGCTGTAGCCTTTGTCGAAAAATGGAACGAAGTGTTCGCTGTGAAGAAAGAAGAGCCCCACGATACCCAATGAGAGCATGATCGCCACTTTGAAAAAGACGATGACATCCTCGCTTTCGCCGACGTCTCTGACCCCTTTGAGATTGATGAAAAGAAAGATGGAGAGGATGAGAAAAGCCAATGCGGTGCGGACGAAGTAGTTGTCGGCGAAGCCGGCCATCGCCGCCCCGTAGGAGCCGAACGTGTAGGCATAGAGAGCGAGCGTGCCGATATAGCCGACGATGACGCTCCATCCGACGAAGGCGGCGATGACGGGCCTTTTGGGAAAGGCGTGCCGCAGGTAGGTGTAGCTCGCCCCGTCTTCGCGGTAGGCCAGTGCCAGTTTGGCGTAGTTGTAGCCGGCGAGAAGGGCGATGAGACCGCCCATCACGAAGACCAGTACCGTCGCGTTGCCCGCGATGGCGTTGGCTTCCCCCATGACCGAAAAGATACCCCCGCCGATCATGCTTCCGATGCCGATGGCGGTCAGCTCTTTGAGCCCGAGTCTATCTTTCATGATGCTCTATCGCTCCTTTGAGCCGTCCCATCGCTTTTTCAAGCACGGGCCGGGGTGTTGCGATATTCATTCGCATGAAGCCGCTCCCCTCTTTTCCGAAACTTGCCCCGGTGTTGAGCCCAAGTTTCGCTTTTTCGACGAAAAACTTTTCCAGCGCGGTATCGTCCATGCCGAGTTTTCGGCAGTCAAACCACATCAGGTAGGTGGCTTCCGGCGACAGGGGTCTGATTTGGGGAAGGTGACGTTTCAAAAAATCGCTGACGAAGGCGATGTTGCCCCGCAGATAGTTCAGGAGGGCTTCCAGCCACGCTTCGCCCCCTTTGTAGGCGGCGATCAGCGCTTCGATGCCAAACACGTTGCCCATGGTCAGGTCGCAGCGCCTCATTTCCCTTTCGAACCTGCGCCGCAGCGAATCGTTGGAGACAATGGCATAGGCGGTATTCAGTCCGGCGACATTGAAGGTTTTGGAAGGGGCGTTCAGTGTCACCGTGATGTCGGCGACCTGTGGCGAAAGGGAGGCGACGGGTATATGTTTGTGGGGTGCGTAGACAATGTCGGCGTGGACTTCGTCACTGACGATGTGGCACTCCTCTTCGAGGCATATTTGCGCCATTTTCGCCAGCTCTTCTTCTTGCCAGACCCGCCCCACGGGATTGTGGGGAGAACAGAGAACGAAGAGCTTCGCTTCTTTCGCTTTGGCCCGGAAATCGTCGTAATCGATGCGGTAGCCCTCGCCGTCGTAACGCAGCGGATTTTCCAGCAGCCGCCTGCCGTGGTTTTTCCCCAGTCGGAAAAAAGGGTGGTAGACCGGCGTCTGGATCAAAACGGCGTCTTTCGGCTCCGTCAGAGCGGTGACGAGGAAGTGGAGTGCCGGCACGACACCGGGAATCGGGAGAATCGTGTTGTGTCCGATTTGCCAGCCGTGGCGTTTTGCCATCCATGCCGCGATGGCACGGAAAAAAATTTCGGGATAGATCGTGTATCCGTAGATAGGGTGGGCCGCTCGGCGCTGCAGGGCGTCCGTGACGCATCGGGGAGCGGGAAGGTCCATGTCGGCCACCCAGAGGGGCAGCACCGCATCGGTGCCGAATTTCGCTTTCCTTTCCTCGTATTTGACGCTCCACGTACCGCTTCTGTCGACCGGAGTGTCGAAATTCATCGCTTCTCCCAGATCGTCATTTGGGCGACGGTATGCTGAAATTTGCGTGCCGTCTCTCGAAGGATAAAGGGTATATCCCGGGTTTCAAGGAGCCTGAAGGCCGGCTCAAGATGCTCTTTGAGCCCCTGCAGTGTGGTGACCGGTTCGCCGTCGCGTTTGAAGCCGCCCAGCCACTTCTCTTTGGGAGTGTGGGCTTCGTTCCAGGTATAGGGGGATGTAAGAATAAGCAGCCCCTCTTTTTCGATGCGTCCGGTGATGTCCCGCAGGAATTTGGCGGGGTCATAGAGGCGGTCGATCAGGTTGAAAGCGGTGACAAGGTCATAACCCGTGTAGATCGGTTTCAGGTTGCAGGCGTCGGCTTGCCAGAAATCGACGCGATCGACAATATCCGCCAGATATTGGGGCAGTACGACCTCTTTGTACTCCACCAACTCCCCTTCGGTGGGAAGGGTGTAGCGAATGCGTCCTTCGCTGCGCATTTTTTCGGCCATGCCGATGAAACGGGCCGAAAAATCGAGGCCGGTGGCTTTTTCGAAACTCTTGGCCAGCTCCAGGGTGCTGCGGCCAATGGCACAGCCGATGTCGAGGGCGCTGCGCCGCTTGCGGCCCGAAGTGGCTTCGATGGCAAGGTTCGCGCAGGTTGCAGGATAGTTGGGAATGCCGAAATAGGTATCGCCCCACCCGAATTCGCAGTACTGGCTCACCTGCCTGTCGTTTTCGTAATAGTGCGTGCCTATCTTCTCTTCGTAGTCGCTTTCGACGTAGCGGAATCCGGCATGCTGGAAGAAGTGGCGACGGAAGGCGTATCTGGCGGAAGCGAGGGCTTCGTTGCCTGTGCTGATGAAGGAGCCTCCTTTGATGAGGTTGTGCTTTCCGTCGAAAGTGGGAGTGGTGAAATCGTCGTAGACGGGATGGACCTCGAATCCTGCGAAGGGGTAGATGGGGGTTTCGCTCCACTGCCAGACATTGCCGATGACATCGTGGAACTCCCCGTGGGGGAATTCGGTAACGGGGGAGGTGGAGGCGTAGTGTTCCAGGTTGATGTTGGCCGGGGCTTTTTCGCCCCAGTCGGGAAGATCGGGAACACGGCAGTGTTCGTGCAGACGATACCATTCGTCCTCCGTAGGGAGCCGAAGTTTTCTACCGGTTTTTTCGCCCAGCCACCTGCAGAAGGCTTTGGCTTCGTGGTAGTTGACATCCACGGGCCAGTCCATCGGCATATCGATGATTTCCGCCAGTGCGCGGTAGCGGAAACCGCCCTTTCCGTCGGGCATCCAGAAAGGGGGATGTTCCGCCGCTTTGTAGGTGCGCCAGGCCCACCCCTCTTCGCTCCACCATGTTTTTTGCCGGTAGCCTCCCGCTTCGACGAAAGCCATGAACTCTCCGTTGCTCACCAGGAACTTGGAAGCTTTGAAATCGGGGACCTCTGCCTCGTGGTGGCCGTATTCGTTGTCCCAGCCGTAGTAGGCGTCCTGTCGGTTTTTTCCGAGGGTGACGCTGCCGCCGGGAACGGGCAGCAGCACGTTTTGTGGGGCATGGCCGCTTCGCCGGCATATTTCCCAATCCGGCCGGGGCGATACCAGTGAGAGGTCGGTCTGACGAATCAGTACGGAGGAAGTCTCCACATGGATGCGTTCATGCTCGATACCCATCAGGATCACCCACCAGGGGGAATCCCAGCCAATCGGAAGCTCAAGGGGCAGTGTCGTGATGAGTTCGTCCACCAGCGCCCTCACATTGTCCCGATAGGCACGGGTGGCTGCGACAGTAGGCCAGTCGTAGTGCGCTTCGTTGAGGTCGTCCCAGCTCATCTCGTCCACTCCGACAGCGAAAATCGATTCCAGTTTCGGGTCGATCCGCCGATCGATGACCTTCGCCAGAACCAGTTTGTTGATGAAAAAGACGGCGGTATGGCCGAAATAGAAGATATGGGGATGACGCAGCGGTTCGGGCCGGTGGTAGAATGCCTCGTCGCTCTTTAGATGCGAATAGAGCGATTCGAAAAGGTCGAAGGTGGTGTGGAAATAGCGACGGATCTCTTCCCGTTTCGCTTCGGGGTCGGTTCCCTGCAGAGAGGGAGGCCGAAGGCGTTCGATCATGATGTCTCCTCACGCGGTTTTGCCTATTTTATCGAAACAGGTTAAAATCACGGCTAAAAAGGGATCGCTTGGAAGAGATACTCAACAATCTGACGACCTACGGCTATATCATCCTCTTTTTCTACTCCCTGGGCGGCGGATTTTTCGCCCTGGCCGCTGCCGGGGTTCTCGCGTCGATAGGGAAAATGGACCTGGCTACCAGCATCGCCGTGGCGTTCGCGGCCAACTTTATCGGGGATCAGGCGCTGCTGCTATTTACCCGTGCCAACAGACACCAGATGATGGAGTATCTGAAAAAACACCGCCGTAAGCTCGCCTACAGCCATCTATTGATGAAAAAGTACGGCACCTGGGTCATTTTTCTGCAGAAGTACATCTACGGGGTCAAGACGCTGGTGCCCATCGCCATAGGCCTGACCCGCTACGATGCCGTGAAGTTCGGTATTCTCAACTTTCTCGCGGCGGCGCTATGGGCGGTGACGATAGGAGTGGTCAGCTATTTGGGCGGCAAAACGGTGCTGTCGATGCTGGAGAAAGCGAAAGAGAACCCGTGGGTCCTTCCTCTTGTCGGAGGTGCGATTATCGTTGCGATGGGACTCTTCATCGCACGCGCGGTCAGAAAATGATTCATCTCTCTTTGGGCTCGAACGCAAGAGAGACAGAGTTGATGCAGTACCGCAAACCTGTCGGCGGCGGGCCGTCCGGGAAGACGTGCCCCAGGTGGGCGCCACAGCGGGCGCAGGTGACCTCGGTGCGAATCATGCCGTAGCTGAGGTCTTCGTGTTTATCCACGGCGTCGGGCGAGACGGGGCGGGTGAAGCTGGGCCATCCGGTGCCCGAATCGAATTTGTCGCTTGAATCGAAAAGGGGCGCTCCGCAGCAGACGCAACGGTAGGTGCCGTCGCCTTTGAAATCCCAGTATTCACCACTAAAAGCCGGTTCCGTCACTTTTTTTCGGCACACCTCGTATTGCAAGGGGGTGAGCGCCTTTCGCCACTCACCGTCGCTTTTGACAATCTTTTTCATGAATCTGTCTCTCCTGTTTTTGGGGTGGCGTCTATTCTTTCACATAAGATCGGAAAAAGTGGTGGAATTTTTGGAATAGTCTGGCAATTTTTGTTTCATCAAAGAATATAAGAGTAAAATTACGGTATAAAAGCTCCGATATATTCGATATGGCATTACGTCTACAAAACGGAGCTTGAATTCATCTACACGGGGAAAAGGTACAATGACACCTAAGGGACTCGACAAACTGGGACTTGAAAATATTGGCAAGGTTTATTACAACCTCGATTATGACGAAGTGATCCGTCATACACTAGAACGTGGTGAAGCGCAACTCACGAAGAGTGGAGCGACCGCTGTCGATACCGGCATCTTCACCGGGCGCAGCCCGAAAGACAAATATTTCGTGAAGCAGCCGCCGAGTGAGAAGTATATCGCATGGGGCGATATCAACCAGCCGATCTCCAAAGAGGTTTTCGAGGATCTCTACAAAATCGCGACCAAAGAGCTTTCGGGCAAAGATATCTACGTGACCGATGTCTATGTCGGCGCCAGCCCGAGCAGCCGCCGTTCCATCCGTGTCGTCAGCGAAATCGCCTGGCAGGCGCATTTCGTCAAGAACATGTTCATCGAACCGAGCCCGGAGGAACTGGAGAATTTCGAGCCCGATTTCGTGCTCTATGACGCCTGCAAAGCGAAAAACACGAAATGGAAAGAGCACGGACTCAACTCCGAAGTGTTCGTCGCTTTCAACATCGAGGAGAATGTCGCCGTCATCGGCGGAACATGGTATGGCGGAGAGATCAAGAAGGGCATCTTCACGATGATGAACTACTGGCTGCCGCTGGAAGGAAAGCTGCCGATGCACTGTTCGGCCAATATCGGAAAAGAGGATGATGTGGCACTCTTTTTCGGACTGAGCGGAACCGGCAAGACGACACTCTCGACCGATCCGAACCGCAGGCTCATCGGTGACGACGAGCATGGATGGGATGACAATGGTGTCTTCAATTTCGAGGGGGGATGTTATGCGAAAGTGATCAACCTGGACGCTGAAAGCGAACCGGAGATCTACAACGCCATCCGTAAGGGGGCCTTGCTGGAAAATGTTGTCATCGACGAAGAAGGCAATGTCGATTTCGGCGATGCAAGCAAAACAGAGAACACCCGTGTGAGTTATCCGATCGAGCACATCGAAAATTATGAATGCACATTGATGGGAGGCCATCCGAAAAACATCATCTTCCTTTCCGCCGACGCTTTCGGCGTGCTGCCCCCTGTCAGCAAACTGACAAAAGAGCAGGCGATGTACTACTTCCTCAGCGGGTATACGGCAAAAGTAGCCGGTACCGAACGGGGCATCACCGAACCGGTGGCTACCTTCAGCGCCTGCTTCGGAGAGGCTTTCCTGCCGCTGCATCCGACCGTGTATGCAGAACTGCTCGGCAAGAAGATAGATGAGCACGGCGTCAATGTCTATCTGGTCAATACGGGATGGACAGGCGGCCCCTACGGTGTGGGGCATCGCATGAGCATCAAGGATACCCGCGGCTGCATCAACGGCATTCTCAGCGGTGCCATCAACCAGAGCGAATTCGAAACACTTCCGATTTTCGGTCTGCAGATCCCAAAAACCCTCGAGGGCGTCAATACCCAGGTCCTTAATCCCATCAATACATGGGAGGACAAAGAGGCCTATATGGAAAGCCTGAAGAAGCTGGCGGGCATGTTCCAGAAAAACTTCCATCGATACGATGACGCCGAAGGGGCGGCGGAGATCGCGGCCGCCGGCCCGAAAATCTGATCCTCTCCTTCTGTGCCGCCCACGACGGGCGGCATTTTCCTGCAGTATCCAAAAAGATGTCACCTTCCAAAACCGTTTTGATTACCGGATGTTCCAGCGGTATAGGGTATCATGCGGCCCATGCACTCCGTGATCATGGATACCATGTTCTGGCGACCGCGAGAAAACAAAGAGATGTCCTGCGTCTGAAAGAGGAGGCATTTGCGGCGTATCCTCTTGATCTGGACGATTCGGCTTCGATCGCCAGGGCGGTGATGTGGGCGCAGGAGAAGAGCGGAGGGAGGCTCTATGCACTTTTCAACAACGGTGCCTACGGACAGCCGGGCGCCGTCGAGGATCTGAGTCGTGAGGTTCTTCGGGCACAGTTTGAAACCAATCTTTTCGGTACCCATGAATTGACCGTCAAGCTTCTACCGATGATGATTGCGGCGGGAGAGGGAAGAATCATTCAGAACTCCTCGCTCCTCGGTTTCGCGGCGATGCCTTATCGGGGCGCCTACAATGCCAGCAAATTCGCCCTTGAAGGGCTCAGCGACACCCTTCGGCTCGAACTCGAGGGGACGGGTGTTTATGTAAGCATTATCGAGCCCGGTCCGATACGCAGCCGTTTCAGAAGCAACGCTTTGAAAAAGTTTCTCGAAAATATAGACCGAAACGGTAGCCGGTTTTCAAAATTCTACGAAAAGAAGCTGGCTCAGCTGCGAAGTTCCGAAGATGTTCTCTTTACACTGGGACCCGAAGCCGTTACGGCGGCACTTCTGGATGCCCTGGAGCGTCCGAAACCGAAAGTACGCTACCGGGTGACGCTTCCTACACATCTTTTTTACTGGTTGAAGAAATGTCTGCCTGAGAGGGTGCTAGATGGAGTGCTGCGCAGGGTGGGGTGAAAAAATTCTCGATGCCGATATGATTTTCCAAAATGGCAAATGCGAAACGCGAAAGTTTGATATGAATTCCCCTCTTTGAAACAAAGCGGGGACGGCCATTCTGTTTCGAAACTCCCCGGCCCCAAAACAGGCTTAGGCTCTATTCCTCCCAGAGGCCAAGATGTTCGAGGACCGCTTTGATATCGAAGTTGAAAAAGAGCATTTTGTTTTCATGTTCTTCGTATAGCAGAACGTAGATCTTTCCGGAGGTTTCATTGTAGTAGGGATCGCTCAGGAAAAACTTGTCGCGTTTGGTCGTAATGTAGCGCAGAAAAGAGCGGCGGTTCATCCCCTCTTTTTGTGCATTGATATGGTCTTTGTAGATGTTCGGGGACTCCTGGATGCAGTCGTCGTTGACGATGTAGGCCACCATCAGAAAGGGGGTTTCCCTGACAATCTTTTTCAGACCGTCAAGCGAGTAGTCGTCTTTTTCATGTGATTTCAGCAGATCGATCAGGAAATTTCGTAATTTTTCACGATTCTGGCAATAGATCTCTTCGATTTTTTCCATCTCTTCTTTGTTCAACGTCCGTTCCTCCGGGAGCCCTGCGATACGGCTCCAAAATTATTATTATCTGACGGTACGCACTATCCACTGCCATTCGCGTCGGCGATGCCGCTTCTTCGGGATCAAAGGATGACGCGCACGCTAACGTCGGCAAAAAGAGCCGGATGCGGCTTTGGCTGCACCCGAACCTTTTTGCCTCGCTTCGTTCACGTTCTCTTTTGACGGATGGGGGTGACCGGTGCGTAACATCGGTGATTGTCAAAATTGTTTCACCATTATAGCGAGATTTCGCCGCAGGAGAGAGTCGGTAGTTGGCGGAAAAGGATTTCAAAAGCCGTATCGGATACCCATCTCTATCACCTGGTTGGATGTATGGTCGATCTCCCCGGCCTGCGAATTGGTGGAGATGGAGGTGGTGTGGTCCAGAAAAATGTAACGGTAGAGGGTGAATAGGCGGAGATTTTCAAAAATCGGTGCATCGGCACCGATCTGTCCGCCTCCGATGAATCCTTCGCTGGAAGTGTCTGCCCGGGAAGCGTCGAAAGGGTTTTTCCGCCACTCCATGAAGCTGTATCCTCCCAACACTCCCACGAAGGGCGAGAGAGTGTAGAGGGTGTCGAAACGGTAGTTGATCGTGGCGAAAAAATCATCCAGGTCGATGTCATCAAGTCGTGTATGCTGATAATTGAGTGTCGTGAAAAAGTTCCCATCGATTTCGTAGCCCACCACCGCGCCGTACACGATGCCGGTGTCATCGCAATCGTAATGAAGTACGGGCCTCTCTTTTTTTTCGATGTCCAGGTGGCCGAATCCTGCGGAGATTCCGGCGAATAGGGATTTTTGTCCTTCGGTTTTTGCCTCTTTTGTTATAGGAAGAGATGTTTCGTTTTCCTCTGAAAAAACGACGATGAAAGCATCGGGGGCGATCGTTTTGCGGATTCTTCCCAGAGCCCTGCGGGAAACTTCCAGGGAAAAGAAGGGACCGGTATAAATCACCGTATGGAGGTTTTCGTCGCTGCCGAAGGCGCTGTAACCAAGTTTTTCCAGCGCCGACGCCACACGCCATACCATCGCGTCACGCTCGACATATCCGAGTTTGATGTAATAGGATTTCTCGGCATGTCCAAAAGAGGGAAAAAGAGCCAGAAAAATCAGCAGCGCGGAGATTTTCATAAGAGCGTCTGGTATGCGAAACAAAAATCGATCTCCTTCTTTACGGGACAGTTTCTGATAGGATGTCCATGGAACGGGTCTTTTCATAGTATCGGTCGGAAAGAGAAAACTTTTATATCCGTCTCTTATGACGTTTGTCAATAAAATGGTGATATGATTTAAGCCGATACGGTGGCTCTTTTATGAGGGAGATCAGACTTTTTTCAAAGAGGGGATGGGCGCAGTGGATTTTCAAAACCGGGGCCTTTTAGTGCGCACCGTCGTGTGTCAAAAGGGCGATATTGCCATCGCATTCGGAGGGAACAAGTTTGTCATATTATGAATCTTTGAGAGAGGAAGCCTCTATCGCCGTCATCGGCATAGGGAATATCCTGTTCAAAGATGAGGGGGTGGGCATCTATGCCGCGAAATATCTTGGGGAGAATTACGGGTTTTCTCCTCATGTTGATATTATCGACGGCGGTACGCTGGGATTCAAACTGATGAACTATTGCCAAAGCTACGACAAAGTGATCATACTCGATACCGTCTCCGTCAAAGACGAGCCCGGATCGGTCTACAACCTTCCTTCCGATGCATTGATTGGCCTGGGGAGTTATCGTCGGACAGCCCATGAAGTGGAGGTGGTACAGATACTGGAGGTCTGTTTCATGCTGGAGAGGAGGGCGGATGTCAATGTCATCGGCATCGTACCGGAAGATATCGAGAGTGTCGATATCGCCTTGACGGGAAATTTGACAGAGCGCTTCGGAGCTCTCATCGACGAAACGGTGCGGGAGCTGGAGCGCGGCGGTATCGAAGTGACTCCCAAAGAGGGGCGGTCCCTCGATGAAATTATCAAAGCGTACAACACTCCGAGGATGGAAGCGCCCAATCCATAAGCCGCGGACCGAGATGATCTCGCATTGCCAACGAAGGACGAGTGGATGACCCGATGTTTCAAAGCGTTGGGCGTATCACTGTGATGGGCGCCGCACAATGGCTGAGCCGATGGCCGGATATCTGATTCAAACATCGAGTGACCCTGTTCCGGTTCTTTCCGGTCGGGCTTGGAGGAGAATTCCGCAACAGCTTCATCAGCCACCACCTAGAGTTGCGGCATCGCATAGCGCTCCATCAGGTAGCAAAGGCAGTCCTGGCGAATGATTTTCAGGTCACGGGTGATCATGGCCGGCATCATCCGTTTGGCAAGGCGTATTTCGTTCTTTTCCATCGTGAAGAAATCGTCGAAACACTCCCTGCCCGCATCGTCGAAAACTTCAAAGCGTGCTCCCGAACCCGGGCGTACCCATCCGAAGGGTGTGCCGGCGGGCAATTCTTTGAAGTTGTCCTCTTCCAGCTCTTCCGGAAGACGGATGTCGGTGTCGGCATCCGCAAATCCGAAAGAGAAGCGTTCGGGTATCGTGACGCGGGCGACGGTATGGAAAACTTCCACCTCTTTGGTATGCGGGCCGCGGTGGGGGAAGGCCGAGAGGTGCAGAAGCGAATCGACGAATTCGGCGGCGTGTTCGATGCCACGGGAGACGTGAGGTTTGCCGCATTCGATCGTGATGGCGGGGCAGTACTTGGCCAAAGCCATCGACTGGACCCCTTTGGGTGTCTCGAAATAGACGATGATGCGTGAAAAGAGCGACGCCAGATAGAGAAAGTCGGATTCGAGTCGGTTGATGCACCCGTAATGGGGGTTTTTGCCCGTATTGTTGTGAATGTCGATGCTGGCGAAAAGCGGTTTTCCCGTCACCCGGCGCACCACTCTCTCGATGAGGTGCGCTTCGTCGCTCTGGGGCTCTTCGCCTTCCGGCCAGACACGGTTGTAGTCAGGCTGCCCGTCGAGCCGCCGCAATCCCTCTTTGGCTGCATAGACGTTTCCGAAAAAGACAACGAGGGAGCGGGGCAGGGGACGGTTTCGATATTTTTTCAGAATTTTCTGGATGGCGAAAAGCCCTGTGTCTTCGTTGCCGTGCAACAAGACGGTGACAAAAAGCGCCTCCTTGTGATGCCCCTCCAGAGTCAGCAGCGTGGGATGAGGCAGTACTGTGTGCAGATTGCGGGCCTCCTTTATTTCCAGCAATCCTTCGGGGACGCTGGTGAGTTCGATCAGGGGAATCATCGTACGCTCCATGTGTGTACCGGTTCTCCGATACGCTGATGGTGCCAATAGGCTTCGGTCATTTTCTGCATATCCTTTCCAAATTTTTCGACATAGGCGAGCTGCCATACCGCGCCGTTTTGTCCTTTGGCGACGCGTGTTTCGACGATACCGAGGTTTCTTTCAATATCTTTTTCGTCGATTTTCATCGACTCGAGACCCTCCCTTGCCAAGGGCAGGAGAGTGTTCAAAACGAGATCGCGGATCTTCTCCTTTCTGTCGTTCCATTCGATTCGGGCGTCCAGCCCGTCGCGGCAGGCGGCGTAGAAGTTCGATCTCGCGGCGGAAAAATCGGCAGGGTAACGGTTTTGGGCACACTGTGGGGCCAGACTTGCCGCAAGGCCATAGTAGAAAGCGGCGTTGGCCAGCATGTCGACCAGCGTCGGGCCCGAAGGCATCACCCGGTGTTCGATACGGAAATGGGGCGTTCCGTCTTCGTCGAAACCTATCAGCGGCCTGTTCCACCGCCATATGGTGCCGTTGTGCAGGCGCAGGTGCGCGAACGCTTCGGGCTCCGCGTCGAAGAGTATCGGCAGCAGAATGTCGTAGGCATCGACATTTTCGTCGAAGCACTCCAGAATGCTCTCTTTCGCGAAGCCGCTCCCGAAAGAGACACGTTGCAGCCCTTCTCCCGTGTCCACCGACTGTTCGAAAAGGGGAATGCGCGTTTCGTGCCACAGCGTTTTGCCGAAAAGAAAAGGGGAATTCGCCGAAACGGCCACGCTCGCGGCAGAGGCGAGAATGGCGGCATTGTAATAATGGTGGGCACTTTCGAAAGGGACCTGGGTATGAATCTGGAAGGATGTGGCCGCCGCTTCGAGCATGACCGAATCGTGCCGCATCGTCAGACGCTCGTTTTTCCCGGCAATATCGAGCTCTACGGGCCGACCGCCCCGCTCTTTGAGCACCTGCTCGTTCAATGCCCGGTACCGTTTGAGGCCCGACATGTTTTCCAGGCAGAAATCGGAGGGTTTCAGTGTGGGGAGTATGCCGATGCTCAATGCCCGCAGCCTCATATTTTCCGCCGTTTCGTTCGCCGTTTTGCAGGTATGGTGCATCTCCGCGGCAAATTGCCCGAACGCATCGGCGCACAACGGTCGGGGAGTGTTGTTGAGTTCGAAATTGAATTTGGCAAGCTCCATCGATGCCATATCGTCGTGAAGCCGACGTAAAAACTCTTCGTTCCGCGGGGCGGGACGCATCTTTTCGTCCACGAGCCATCCTTCGATTTCAAAACCTCCCACATAGGCGTTGCGCGAACATTTTTCATTTTTGTAAAGCTCTTTGAGGTGTTCCGTTTCGTTTCGAAGACGTTCCGAAAATTCGGGCCACGCATCGGAGCGGAAACGGTCCTGTTCGATTTCTGTTCCCATGGTGTTATTGTATCCTGAGTCGGCTTTCGAAACGATGGGTGGGAAGAAGATATTTCGATTTGGTGAGGAATGTTTGATGCATTCGGTCCCGGTCATTTGAGGGCGATCGCCGCTATTTTTGGCGAACATGACTACGACTGCCCCAAATGCCGAGGAAATATGCTCCAGATCCTTGAGGGGGAAGATATGCGGCTGATACGGCTCGAGACGGCGTGAACTTTTTTCTTTAAACAGCGTTCTACCAGGATTAAGGCGGATGGAATTTTGAGCGTGATAGTATAAAAACAGATGAGCTGTCTTCTTAAAATGCAAGAGCGTTCCTACCGGTAAATAAAACGATAGTTGCCTGTCGTATGCATAACATCCGTCAGTGAATTCTCTTCTTTTCGACGACAAGGAGCTTTCCGATGGAAATCGTCAAAAAAGCCATTCTGTGGACTCTCCAGATATTCATAGCGATAGGATTGACAGGGAGCCTGATGTGGGGGAAGGACGTCATGGATTCGCGTGATTCCAAGCTCTCCCACCGTGTCAAAACACTCTTTGACGGGAAGTTCGCCGGTAACTGGGAGCCGTATGAAAGCGCCGGCGGCAATTTCAAAAAATTTGCCAAAATCGATCATGGATTTTTAAAAGTCGACGTGCCGGAAGGAAACAACTGGGGCAAGACCGGAATTTCCACAAAAAATGCGCCGCTGAAAAATTGCGGTGCCAAACCTGAGAAAATTCAGAAACTGACGTTTGTGTTTCGGCCATCAGTCAACAATCGGTTTGTCATCGCTCTCATACCCGCTTCGGCTAAACTTTTCGACGAATGGAATGCCCATGAAGCACGAATAGCGCTCCTCAAGGAAAAGGACAAACCACATCAGTTGGCATTGTGGATAAGAAGAGAAGAGGTGGGTCGTGTGTCGGTCGATGCCAAATCGCTCGATAAGCTTCAAATTTTCCTCTATCCGGATGGAGAAATCGATGTGCGCGGCCCCGCCGGCCAACTTTTGCTGCAGGGAAAGTTAAAGGACGAAGCCCTCGATGATGCTTTCAAACTCTGTGTCCTGGCTCATCCGACCCATGCCAACGAACCGGCTTGGATGATGCTAAAAAGCATTCAACTCGAAGATATACTCTGGAAACGGCCAATCAGCCCTGATAGTGTGTTGACCGAAGAGCAGGAACTGGATCTGTTCAAAGAGGGACGTTTGGGAGAATATTGGGAGCGTTACGCCAGTGCCGGCGGCAATTTCGCCAAACATGCCGGACTCTCCGGTGACGGACTGGTCGTAAATGTACCGAAAAGATCCTCCTGGGGACATGTGGGATTGAAATCCATTCAACCCCTCGTATGGCTGGACCGCTTTGGCAAAGGGGCGGAGGAGGAGTTGGCATTTATATTTGATCCCGAACGTACGACAGGATTCGTTATCGCCCTCAATCTGAATCCAATTTTGGATGGAAATGCTCCCGGGTGGCCGAGACTTATCTTTCATTGGCGCAAAACTGCCGATGGCAAGGCCCGCGCTACTTTGATTCGGGATGCAGAGCGCAAACCGGTTTTTGATGTGACCGTTTCTGCTGTCGCACCGAAAAGGGTTGATGTTTTACTGACCCCGGATGGCGCCCGCTTCAAGGCGAAAGGACTTCCTGACAAAGTGGTGCCCTGGAAGGAGCTGATGGAGGGAACAGGCATACGCCTGACAGTCTATTCCGCACCGGACAAAGCCGATGAAGCGGTAATGATGGCTCTGACTGCCATCAAATTGAGGCGCAAGCCGGGACTATCCATAAAAGAGCCGCGGCCGGCACCCGGTGTCAAACCCCTGCCGGTCAAGCTCTTTTTTGATGGCAAACCCGGTAACTGGTTCGAACGGGCGGCTGTCAGGCTGGATGCCAGGCAATGCGCCCGATACGAAGGGGGTAAGCTGATGGCGGATGTGGAAGCAAAAAAGACCTGGTGGGGAAAATGCGGCCTGATCTCCTCCCGCCCGCTTCAGACGTTCAATCTGGATCGGCGGATCCACAGAACCCCCTACCGTCTGACATGGACCTTCGATCCCAAGGCTACCAGTGGCATACAGGTCATGTTCGCCAGTGGTAAATATTCGGAGATGTGGCCTGAAAAATTTCTCTATTTCAGTTTCATTCGGATGCAGAACGGTCCGCATAAAGGCGATTATGTGCTGGATTTGGGTGGAAGCGGAGAGTATAGGCGATGGGTGAGTGGCGATTGGGTGAAACGTCACTGGGACGGGCGCATCATCATGGAACTTTTCAGTGACCGCTGGCTGCGCCTGCGCATTCCGGATGGCCCGGTTATTCGGGATTACCGCAACCCCCTTTTGTATGGTGGTTACATGACCGTATATGCCCATCCTCCTTTTGAGCGAGGTGGGGCGCACATGGAACTGAAAAAGATTACCGGAGAGTGGGTGATGCCGGAGGGAATGACAAAAGTTCAACGATGGTTTTTCACGGATGATGAAAATTTCGATCCGGATACGTTTTTACGGGAGGTTGTGGAAGAATGAAGAGAAGATATTTGCAACTGATTCCAACGATTCTGTCGGTTTTGTTTCTAACTGCATCCGAAATGTTCGGTGCCAAAGTGCCTTCCGACACTGACAAATTGAAAGAGCGGATTGCAAAACGGCTTCCCCAATTGAGTTATCATAAAATGGAAGCGCTGATGGCACGTATTGGCAAAAAGACACCCAATGGATTTTACGATTGTCTGTGCAAGCAGTCAAGAGGCGATGCCTCGATGGGTGTCAATGTCTTTTATCATCCGCAAAAACTCGAAGGCTCTCCCGCATGCAAAAACACTGCAGCCGGTCCCTGTGTGGCCAGCGGATTGGGTTGCTGGCGTTTTCAACTTCCCTCCGATTCGAATATGTGGCGCTATTGTATAGAGAACAACAAATATGACGATGGCAAATCAATCATCGATCTTATCGCCGACTCCGTTGTGGGTCTGCGTCAGGAACAAAGATGGAAGAAAGCGAAAAAGAATCGCCCCCATTGGATGAAATATCCATCTTCGGTCGACAACTACGCGGTCAAGCTTTCCCACTATTTTACAAGACTGCAGTTAAAAGGCTTTCCTACGAAAAAGCTGAGAAAGCTCAATGCCATGATTCGTGCCCATATCATGCGTTTGAAAACACCCGGAAAACTACCGACATTCTGGCACTCTCTTGGACTTCCCTCCCCTGGCGAGCTTTTGAATGGGAAAGTGCCGCCCGGGGAGAACCGTGAGCAGTTGGAAGCCTGGAGAAAAGGGCTTCTTGAAAAATACGACCGCTATTTTCTCAAGCTTATGAAATCGGAAAATCCTCTGACCATTGCGGAAGGAATGCGAAAATATACCAAAGCGATGCAAAGATACGATGAGGCGGCTCACCTGATGGCTGATGGCATATTGGATGAGATTTCTGCCAACCAGGATTTTGTGACGAATATTGTCGAATCTGTTCCCGGTGTCGGCGATGTCTTGGATGGTTTTGCACTGGTGGGATATTTGGGAGAGAAGATCGGTCTGACGGAGAGTCGCAACTGGACCCTAAACGGCAAACAGGTGACAGCGCTTGACGCCTTTTTGCGTTTTGCCGGACAGGCCGCCCCCAAGGCATTCGAATCTCTGCTAAAAAGGTCCGCTCTCGCCCGCGACATCGTCAAGGGGATTGGCGAGATGTCGGGAAATTTCGGACGACGATCGAAAGAGGTTATGAACAAGATTCTGGATGGTTTCGGCACTACGTCACGAAAGGGGTACGACAGAATCGGAAAGTATCTGATCCATCAGAGGAAAAGGATCATGAAATCCTTCGAAGAGAAGATCAAAGTAGCCAAAAAAATATTCAAGCGAACACCGGAGTATGCCGAAGCGGCAGCCCGACGGGCCAAAGATGTAGGAGATGCCCGGAAGCTGCTGAAGCGGCTTCAAAAGACAGCGAAAGGGAGTTCCGAATACGAAAAGCTGGTGATTGAGCTTCAGAAGAACAAGACCGCCCAGTGGCTTGTAAATACTGACGAGTTTTCCGATGCGTTTCGAAAAGATATCAATGACCATATTGCCAAATGGTATAAAAAAGCGGATGCGGGTACGGCACATGATATCAAACGAATTCTCATGGCGAATGAAAAGGATGTGGAACGGATCGCGAAAGAGATGAACATCGATCCCGAAGTGGCGAAAAAGTTTAGGGAAAAAGCGAAAAACTTAGCGAAAAAACATGGAAAAAATCTGGAAGAGATAGAGATCGATACACTCAAAATTACCAACCGAAGGCCCAACAAAAAAGGTATCGGTGTCGGAAGAGACCGGGATTTGACAGACCAACTTGTTTTCAAGGTGAAAGGGGAAGAGGGCAAGGTGACCAGGTTAACGATGGATGTGGACCATAAATTGAGCGAACATATCTATGAGAGGAATTTCTACAAAAATCTGCATAATGGGAAATTGCCCGACGATCCGAAAAAGATTCATGATTGGGTTCATAATCATATGGATCAGACCGTCACGTCAAAGTGGCATCCCGAGGCCTATAATGTTGGTGAAGTCTCCCTGGATGATTTTCTCGACAAGGGCATTACCCCCACGATTGCCCGGCCTGCGGATGTGGCCGATACTATTGTCTTCAAATCGACCGTATGGTTCGATAGAGCCGGTAAAAGTGCCGACCCGGTTATGAAAGCCAGGAACGTGGCCGAAGGAATGCGACAGGCCACGAAACAGTGGAAAGATCTTATCATGAGTCGTGCCAAGCAGTATGGTCTGCCTCCCAATGCCATACCGGAGCAGCTTGAAAAAGCGATGAATATTTTTAAAAAGGTCGCAACGGGTAAAATGATGCCGGAAGAGGGTGAGTATATTCTGAAAGAGGTACTTCATACAGACAAAGAATCTGTTGTCAGACAGATGGGCGCTTTTTTTGAGGGAATGGAAAAAACCAGTGGCAGGGTATACAGAGCAGGCAAGGCAGAGTATTACGAAAAAATGATTCGTTCCATAGCGGGTTCAGGAAAAGATGAAGCCGAGAGAATCCAGGGAATGAAAGCCTTGTACAATGCTCTTCAACAGGGCTATATCTCCGCAAGTAAGTTCCGGGCGCTTCAGGGTGAAATATTATCGGAAAAGATGCGATCGTTTCATACCGCGTTTGAGGCGAGAAAATGGGCGAGGGTAGCCAAAAAAGCGGGTGTTATCAGTGGTGGACAGTATTCGGTTATTATGAGAAAGGCGAAAGAATTGGAAAACGGTGAAAGCGATGATAAGGCATCGAAATGAGATGGAGTGACTATTGCCAGTGGACCCCACCCATCATCTTTTTCTCTCTTTCCCTGTTCGTTTTACCGCAAACGGCTTCGTCGCCGAGATGATCAACGACTCGAAAGGGAAGTTTTTCGGTTTTCGCCGATTCAAGCGCCACTTCGGCTTTTTTGATCAGGTCCCCGATGGAAGCCTGGCGCCCATATTGGGTACAGGCACCGTACGACAGATGCACCTCCACGGTCTGATGTTTGTGGCTGAAAGCCCTGGAAGCGATACGTTTGTCGATGCGCTCTATGAAAGTGCGAACGCCGCATTCGTCGCAGTGGGGCAGAAGCACGAGAAGTCCCGGGCCGTTCCAGCGCCCGATGATGTCGGATGGGCGATTCTCTTCATTTTTGCTGCGTGACTCTTCTTTGATGAGATCGGCTATTCCTTTCATCACCATGTCACCCGTTTTCACCGTATAGCGCATATTGATCGAATCGAGATTGGTGAGCTCGACGACAACGAGGGAGATTGGCTTGCGTTCGTGGGCGACACGTTTGGCCGCTGTCGATCCTTTGCGCGCAAACATGGGGTAATTCCATGCTCTGGTGATTGCGTCTTTGTATTGCGCATCCGACAAATCCTTTTCCAGACCTGCAATGATTTCATCTTTTTGCACGCACCTTTTTTTGCATGAAGATTTGCAAAGAAGATAAGGAACCGATGCGACCAGAACCAAGAAACCCAAACAGCCAAGCAGCAGTGATGCTTCCAAAATCTCTCCAATATCGACATTCGTTTTCTGTAAAATCCAATTTTGCTATAGGAATATCGGTCGAATCTCATAATTTTACAGTGATCGAATGTGATTTTCAATGAAAATAAGAGAAAACGACAGAAATTTTCTATTGTCAATGCGCCACTGACAGACTTTGCCGATTCAAATATAAAGCGCAATGAAACGAAGAGTGCGAAAGTTCAAAAGATAGGGAGTTGGAGAAGTTGAAATGGCTCCGGATGCTGGATTCGAACCAGCGACCAAGTGGTTAACAGCCACCTACTCTACCGCTGAGCTAATCCGGAACCTGAGAGGGTGTGATTAGGTCAATCACGGCGAGAATTATAGAGCAAAATCCCCCGTTTGTCAAGAGAAATTTCACATTTTTTTCTCATTATGTTTCGAAAAACCGGTCCCGTAAAATGTCAGGTTGCCGACTTTTTTGGTTTTTATTTTTCCCGTTTTCAGCAGTTTTTCAAAGCGTCGGATCGTATCCTCATCGAAGAGTGTCCCGATGTCCTCCATCGTAAGGGGACGTTTGTGGAGTGTCGAGAGGATTTCATCTTCACTGAAACTGCTTTTGGCCTCTTTGGCCCGGTATCGGCCCGCGATACGGATGGGCAGCGAGGGGTCGAACTTCTCCACGATGGCGTGAAGCTCCCTGTAGCTGAGCGGTTCGATGGGGTAGGCGGGCGGCCTGTCGACTGTGCCGATGTCGATGCGGTCGGCACCAAGCGTGGGAAGGATACGGTTGAAAGCCTCGATCTCGTTATCGGTCGTGTTGATCCCTTTGACCATCAGGATTTCCAAAACCAGCTCTCCCTTGTATATTTTGCGAAACTGCCGGATGCCTTCGATGATCTTCTCCAAATCGACCGATTTGACGGGACGGTCGAGTTTTTTGAAGCATTCGGGAGTGGCGCAGTCGAGGGAGAGCTTGACCGTGTCGAGTTTCGCAAGTGCTTTTTGGATACGCGACAGGTGGATTGTCGAAGCGTTGGTGAGAATGAGCGTTTTGTAACCGTTTTTAACGGAGTTGATACGGTCGATCAATTCATCCAGAAAGGGATAGAGGGTCGGTTCGCCGTTGGCTGTAATCGTGATGACATCGATGTCGGGGTGCTCTTTGAGGGCCGCCTCGAGTTCACTCATGATTTCATCCACCGTGGGAGGGTTTTCGATGGTTTCCACTGCTTTGGCGGCGGCCAGCTCGCAGTAGAGGCAGTCGTAATTGCACTGTTTTTCGCCGGGGCTCAGGTCGATGCCCAGGGAGGTGCCGAAGCGTCTGGAGGGGATGGGCCCGAAGATGGTGCGGTAGCGTGTCACTTCTGGGCGGTGATTTCGTGAACCAGGTCCACGAAGTATTTGGCGTTTTCGACGGGTACGTCGGGGAGTATGCCGTGTCCGAGGTTGAAGATGTGCCCATCGCCCTGCATGATTTCATGCAGGGCCGTGACGCACTCCTTCGTCGCCTCTTTGGAGTAGAGGCGGCAGGGTTCCATGTTGCCCTGCAGGACATAGCGGCTTCCCAGTTTCTCTTTGGCCAGAGCCATCGGAGTGCCCCAGTCGACCCCGAAGACATCGAAGTCGCCATCGATGTCGTCGAGATAGGCGCCGATGCCTTTGGGGAACATGATGACCGGAATGTCGGGAAATTTACTTTTGATATGGGAGGCGATCTCTTTCATATAGGACCAGCTGAATTCGAAATACATGGGCTTCTCGAGCGCCGCGGCCCAACTGTCGAAAATCTGTACCGCATCCACGCCCGCTTCGATCTGTTTTTCAAGATAGAGTTTGACCACATCGGTCACTTCCCGCAGCAGGGCGTGGATGAGGTCGGGCTGGGTGTAGATCAGTTTTTTGACGATATTGTAGGTCTTGGTGCCGCGCCCTTCGATCATGTAGGTAATCAGTGTCCAGGGAGCGCCGGTGAAGCCGATGAGTGCCTTGTCGTCGGCCAGGCGGTCCCGGACGATTTTGATCGTGTCGTAGACGTAGGTGAGGCGGTCGGCGGCATTCGGTTGCAGGCGCTTTAGGTCTTCCATGGTGTGGATCGGATCACCGAATACCGGGCCTTCTCCCTTTTCGAAGCGCAGGTCCATCCCCATCTCCAGGGGAATCACCAGAATGTCGCTGAAAAGAATCGCCGCGTCGACGCCGACGATGTCGACCGGCTGCAGCGTCACTTCCGCCGCCATTTCGGGGTTTTTGCACAGATTCAGAAAATCGCCCGCCTTTTCACGGACGGCCATGTATTCGGGAAGGTAACGTCCCGCCTGGCGCATCATCCAGACCGGAGTGTAGGGTGTGGGTTTGCGAAAGCATGCATCTTTGAAAATCATTGGTGGTTACCGCCTTTGTGTAGGAAATAGAGCCCGAGGGCGAGAGCCAGGATGGCCCCGGCGAAGTAAAGCAGTTCCAGCGGGGAGTCGTAGGTTGTGTGAAGTACCCGCTTGAAAAAGCTGACGACCAGGACCATGACAATAACCTTCGCCAGTTTGTCCTTCAGCTGGTCGAGTGAGTGGATCTGCAGAATTTTGGAGCTTTCCGAATTTTCAGCCGCATCGATATTGGAGATGAAGAGTTCGTAGAGGCCGAAACTGAAGAGCAGCATCACGACAGCGATCAGGTAGAGGTCGACGGCGCCGATGATGTCACCGACCACTTTTTCGTGAAAATCGGCCGGATGAAGATGATGAATATAGACATCCACCGTATAGACGGCGATCTGATAGATGTCTACACTGGCTATGACAAAGAGGGCGATGGCGCCGATCATCGAAAAGATGACAGGCAAAAGAATGAAAAATCGGGTGTTCCACAATGTGCTTTCAAATATTTTTTCGAGCAGGTTCATTCCGACTCCAACTCGATCCATTTGAGGGCGATACGCACGGCGTTGGTCGCGGCACCGACGCGCAGGTTGTCCGCCACGACGAACATGTGGACGACATTGGGCCGGTAAAGGTCGCTGCGTATACGCCCGACGAAAGTTTCGTCGCGATCGACGCAGACGATGGGCATGGGGTAGACGCCGTTGGCGGGATCGTCCATCACGACCAGGTTTTCGCCCCGCTGCAGGGCTTCACGCACGGCGTCGGCATCGGCGTCGCGCTTGAGTGTGACGGTGACGCTTTCGCTGTGGCCACGCAGCACGGGTACGCGTACGCAGGTGGCAGCCACTTCGATGGTGTCGTGCAAGATCTTGCAGGTTTCGTTGACCATCTTCATCTCTTCTTTGGTGAAACCGTTGTCCATGAAGACGTCGATCTGGGGAATGACATTGAGTGCGATCTGGTGGGGGAAGCGCTCGTGTGGGCTTTCGTCAAGTTTGAAGGCAAAGAAGGCCTGCATCTGGTTGACCATCTCCTCCATGGCGCTTTTTCCGGCACCGGAGGTGGCCTGGTAGGTGCTTACGTCGATGCGTTCGATGCCGTAGGCGTCCTGGAGGGGTTTGAGAGCCTGGACCATCTGGATCGTCGAGCAGTTGGGGTTGGCGATGATCCCTTTGTTTCGCCACTGCGCGATATCTTCCGGATTAACTTCCGGTACCACCAGAGGAACTTCGGGGTCCATGCGGAAGTGGCTGGTGTTGTCGACGACCACGGCACCCGCTTCCGCCGCGAAAGGAGCGTAGTGGGCCGAAACGGAACCGCCTGCGCTAAAAAGCGCGATGTCGATCTCCTCTTTTTCGAAAATGGTTTCTGTCAACTCTTTGACGACCACCTCTTCGCCTTTGTATTCGATTTTGCCGCCTGCGCTTCTGGCGCTCGCCATCGGCACAAGTTTGGCGACGGGGAAATCGACCGACTCGAGGACTCTAAGCATCTCTTCACCAACCGCACCCGTGGCGCCGATGACAGCTACATTGAACTTTCTCATATGTTATTGACCTTCGAAAGATTTATGGTTTTGAAAAATTACGCGATTATAGCGTATTGGGGATTAGGGAATGGTGAACGGTGAAGTGAGTTTTGAGGGTAAAAGTATGACTCCAAGAAAAAATTTCATACAAAATTGAGCGAATCGATTAACCAGGCGCCATGAATCAGCTTCACTGTGACTTGGCGATTCCGTGCTAACTTCTCGCATCCAAAAACAGATCCTCCGGCGCGATTGTTTCCTCGTCGGAGAGGATGGCGGCACGTTCGACGACGGCGATCAGTTCACGGATATTTCCGGGCCAGGGATAGGATAGAAGTTTCTCTTTCGCCTCTTCGCTGAAACTTTTGGGTTCGAGTCCGTACTTTTCAACGATTTCGGCAAGGCTCTTTTCGGCGATGGGAATAATCTCTTCAACACGCTCTCTTAAAGGTGGAATCTGGATGGGAATGGTGGCGATACGGTAGTAGAGATCCTCACGGAAGGTCTGTTCGTTCATTTTCTTTTTGATATCGGCATTGGTGGCGGCGACAATACGTACGTCGATCGGAATATCTTTGGTGCTGCCGAGTCTGTGAATGATCTTTTCCTGCAGGGCTCGCAAAAGTTTGGCCTGAAGGTGATAGGGCATTTCGGCGATTTCATCCAAAAAGAGGGTGCCGCCGTTGGCCGCTTCGAATTTGCCAATTTTTGACTCGACGGCATCGGTAAAAGCCCCCTTTTCGAACCCGAAGAGCTCACTCTCGATCAGGTTTTCGGGGATCGCCGCCATGTTGACGGCAATGAAAGGTCTGCCTTTGCGGGGGGAGTGTTCATGGATCGTTTTGGCAAAAAGCTCCTTGCCCACGCCGCTCTCGCCCAGCAGCAGCACAGCGGCGTCGCTTCTTGCCGCCTTTTTCGCCAGATTGAGCGATTTTTCCAGTGCTTCCGACATGCCGTAGAAGAGGGAATCGCCTGGAGCGGTTGAGCGGTTCGCTTTTTTTCCTCCGATACGCTTTTGGGCCTTCTGGCTGCGCCGGATGGCCTCGACCAGGGTCTCCACTTCGAAAGGTTTGGTCAGAAAATCGCTGACACCCAGACGTATCGACTCAATGGCCCGGTTCAATGTGGCATTGCCGGTAATGATGATGGCATCGTATCTGCCGTTCAGTGTTTCGAGAAACTCGATACCGTCCATCCCCCGCATATTGATATCGGTGATGACAAGATCGTAGCTTTCATCCAGTTTTTTGAGTGCCTCTTTGGCGTTGCGGAACGTCTTGACCTCGAACTCATTCTCGTAATCGCCCAGTGCGATTTCGAGCGATTTGCGCATATTGATATCGTCTTCGACAATGGCGATTTTCATTTTCTCTCCTGCCTGAGCAGAGTGCGAACGCCAAACACTAAATAGTGATCATGGAACAGCGAAATGATGGATATCAACTTCTCTCCTACCCACGTAATGGCCGCAAAGCAGCTACCTGGCAATCGACAATCAATGGCCAACAACCTTTTTAATAATAACCAATCCGTCGTTAAAATCGACTTGCAGCGGAGTGGGGGGAAGAATGAGCTCCAGTTTCTCCTTTTTGGCGACGAAATTCAGGATGTTTTCGTAGGATTTGACAAAGACGCCATGCTCGAAAAGGCATTCAAGAAGCTTCTGTTCCTCCTCTTTGGCGAAATCTTCGAAACTCTCTTTTTCGGTAACGAAGGTGCAGACGGGCAGGCTGTTGGATGGGAACGGAACCATCGCTTTGGAGAGATAGACATGCTCATCGATGATGATGAAATTTCGGCTGTAGAGATGGTACGAGATGTAATAGTCCCCGGCGAAAAGCGCCGGAACCGGGAGTAGAAAGAGTAAAAGACGAATCAGTTTGCCAGCCGTGGATACCACTCGCTGCCGTTCACGGTCACTTCCATTTCGACTTCGCAGAGTCCATCGCTGAACTTGGTGTCGAGAATGCGCGCGTTGCGGATCATCGCATCAATCTGCGTACGAACGGTTGAACGACTGATCATCATGTTGCGGATCAGATCCCGTCCTTCGACCCTGACACCGCATATCTTTTCGCCCAGCTGGCGGTAGGCGTCGGCGATGGCGGCCCGTTTGGCGAGGGCTCTCGCCTGGGCCGGAGAGACGGTGTTTACCGGTGCGACTCCCTGGCCGACGACCTGGAAGTGGATCGTATTGCGCGCGGTGAGGGTACACGCACTCTTTTTGGGAATCTCGATCTTTTTCAGTTGCGGTTTTGGCTGAACGACGACCGGCGGCTGAGGGGATGGCGTCTGTTCCACTTTGGGAGTCGGACAGCTTTCCGCCATCAAGGCCGCTGCAAGTGCCGTTACAAGCAGTATCCATCGTTTCATAGGTTGGCTCCTGGATGAGTTTCCGTATTGCCAAGCAAAAACCGTTCCCATAGAAGCTTTCCGATGGAAGAGAATCAGGATTCCCCTTCCGGCTGGTCGATGATCTCCTCCTCCGCTTTCTCTTTGGGGCAGCTGGCGATGGAGTTCACTTTGTCGCCGGCATCGAGTCGGACGATCTTCACACCACTGGTGGCACGACCCGCTTTGCGGATACTCTGCATGTCGACCCGTATCATCTTGCCGCTTTGGGTCAGAACCATCAGATCTTTGTTTTCGTCGACGATCACCACTCCGACGGCATCGCCTGTTTTGGGTGTGAGTTTCATCGCCACGACCCCTTTGCCGCCACGGCTCTGTAGGCGGTATTCGCCCGCTTCGGTCCGCTTGCCGATCCCTTTTTCGGCTACCGTGAGCAGTTCCTGTTCGTCACTGACGATCGTGGCGGCACCAACTACATGGTCACCTTCGACTTTGAAACGGATACCGGTGACACCCCTGGCGGTGCGGCCGATTTCGCGGACATCTTCAACCGGGAACCGGATGCACATCCCTTTTTTGGTCAGAATGAAAAGGTTGCTGGTTTCGGGCAGGACAATCCTGCAGGTAACCAGCTCGTCATCTTCATCGAGAGTAATGGCGCGTACACCCACGCTTCTGATGTTTTTGAACTCGTTCAGGTTGGTGCGTTTGACGACACCGTTTTTGGTGAAGAAAGCGAGCGACTTGTTCTGGTCGAAGTCGGTAGTCGGGATGATGGCCATGATGTTCTCTTCCGGCTGCAGCTGGATGAGGTTGACGACCGCTTTGCCTTTGGCGGTACGGGAACCTTCCGGAATCTTGTAGACTTTGAGCCAGTAGAGCTGACCCCGATCGGTGATGAACATCAGGGTATCGTGGGTATGCGAGATGAAGAAACTCTCGATGAAGTCATCTTCGTGGGTGGTCACGGCGGTTTTTCCCTTGCCGCCGCGATGCTGGCGCTCGTACTGTTTCACCGGCACACGTTTGATGTAGCCGCGGTGGGTGATCGTGACCACCATCGGTTCGTTGGGGATCAGGTCTTCGATGTCGATGTCTTCGTAGTCGTCGACGATCTCCGTCAGGCGCGGCGTCGAAAACTGCTCTTTGATCTCCAGCAGCTCCTCTTTGATGATCTGGTTGAGCAGGTCCTCGCTCTTGAGGATATTGCTGAGCCGTTCGATCTCCGCCATCAGCTCCTGGTACTCTTTTTCGATCTTGTCGCGTTCCAGACCAGTGAGGCGCTGAAGGCGCATGTCGAGGATCGCCTGGGCCTGTTTTTCGCTGAGGCTGAAGCGGGTCATCAGTCCTTCGCGGGCTTCGTTGGCGTCGGCACTGGCGCGAATGAGTGCCACGATTTCGTCGATATTGTCCAAAGCGATGCGCAGACCCTCCAGAATATGGGCACGGGCTTTCGCCTTTTCGAGCTCGAAGATGGTACGGCGGATGATGATGGTCTTGCGGTGCTGAATGAAAAGTTTCAGCAGTTCCATCAGAGTGAATATCTTCGGCTCCTTGTTCTCGATGGCGAGCAGGATAATGCCGAATGTCGTCTGCATCTGAGTCGATTTGAAGAGGTTGTTGAGGACAATTTCGCTCATCGTGTCTTTTTTGAGCTCGATGACGACCCGGATGCCCTCACGGTCGCTCTCGTCACGCACTTCGCTGATGCCTTCGATCGCTTTGTCCTTGGCGAGCTGGGCGATGTTTTCGATGAGTCGCGATTTGTTGACCTGGTAGGGAAGTTCGTCGATGACGATGACTTCACGGTTGCCTTTTTTCTCGATATGGGTTTTTGCGCGGACCTTGATGCGGCCGCGTCCCGTTTTATAGGCGTCCAGAATGCCTTTTCGGCCGAAGATGATGCCGCCGGTGGGAAAATCGGGTCCTTTGATATGCGCCAGAAGATCCTCCAGGTCGGCAGCCGGGTTGTCGATGAGGACCAGCAGCGCATCGATCAGTTCATCGAGGCGATGGGGCGGAATGTTGGTCGCCATACCGACGGCGATCCCGTTGGAGCCGTTGAGAAGCAGGTTGGGTACCCGGCTTGGCAGGACATCGGGTTCGTTCATCGTGTCGTCGTAGTTGGGGATGAAGTCGACCGTATCTTTCTCTATATCGCGCAGAAGCTCTTCGGCCAGACGGGTCATACGGGCTTCGGTGTAACGCATGGCGGCGGGATTATCGCCGTCGATGGAGCCGAAGTTGCCCTGGCCGTCGACCAGGGGAATGCGCATGGAAAAGTCCTGGGCCATCCGCACCAGGGCATCGTAAACCGCTGTGTCGCCGTGGGGATGATACTTACCGATGACGTCGCCGACGATGCGGGCACTCTTCTTGTAGGCGGCGCGGCTTGTGACGCCCAGCTCGTGCATGGCGTAAAGAATTCGGCGGTGGACCGGTTTGAGGCCGTCGCGGGCATCGGGCAGTGCCCGGCCGATGATGACACTCATGGAGTAATCGAGATAGCTTCCCTTGATACTCTCTTCGATCGATATCTCCTGGATATCTTCGCTTTCTTTGAACAGATCGGACATTCAAAACCTTTTGCTTTGAAAAAATTAAAATTGAAGTGATTCTATCCAAAAAATACTTAAGAGCGTATCTATCATAATTAATTGAATGTGCTTGAGTGGCCGGAAAAGTTTCGGGGCGATCGCGAAAGGTTGGGAGATTTCGTTTTGTTTTAATGTATCGGTGGCTATACTTAGCGTATCAGATGAAAGGAGTCGGGTATGAAAAGAGGAAAATGGATCGAAAGAACGCTTTTGGCGATGACGGCAACCGCTTTTTTGGGTATGTCGGCGGTGGCCGACGATGTGACGGAGACGATTGACGAAGCGCTGGCAGCCTACAAACAGGGAAACTACAGCCAGGCAGTGGAAGACCTGAACTATGCGGCGGAGTTGATTCGTCAGAAGAAAGGGCAGAGTCTCCAAGCGTACCTGCCTGCGCCCCTTCCGGGCTGGAAGGCGGGCGAAGCCGAAACCCAGACTGCCGCCACGGCGATGATGGGAGGCGGAACCGTCGTCAAGCGCCAATACACCAAAGGTGACAGCAGTATCGAAGTGCAGATCATCACCGATTCGCCGATGATGCAGACCGTGGCGATGATGATAGCGAGTCCGATGTTCGTCGGCGGCGGCGCGAAAATGATTCGCATCAATCGCCAGAAAGCGATCATCGACTATGACAAACAGGAACGTTCCGGCCAGATACAGATGGTGGCAGGTGAGAGGTACCTGATTGTCGTCCATGGAAACAATGTGAGTGAAAATGATCTGACAGCCTATGCCAAAGCTGTCGATGTAAAAAAACTCAACGCTATCAAATAACCACCGAACAGATCAAGACCAAGCAAGAGGAGGGAACTTTCCCCTCTCTCTTTCTCTTACAGATTTTTCCACCGCCTAAAAAATAGGCAACATCTTCCCCAAATCACTATCCGATTTTTCTATACTTGCAGCGTACAAAACTTTCCAAGGAGAATTCATGAAGAAATGGATACTGGCACTGCCTCTGCTTCCGGCCATGGCGTTCGCGGATGAGCTTAACAGCGGCGACACGGCCTGGATGATCGTCGCGACGGCTTTTGTCATGCTGATGACGCCGGCGGGACTGGCACTCTTCTACGGCGGCCTGACACGCGGCAAGAACGTGCTCAACACGATGGGCATGAGCCTGGCGGCCTACGCGGTCGGCACACTGGTCTGGGTGATCGCCGGCTACTCCATCGCCTTCGGCGACGGCGACTTCATCGGAACCGGCAAGCTGATGCTCTCGGGCATCGGCGCCGATACGTTGAGCGGGTCGATTCCCGAACTGCTCTTCGTCGCTTTCCAGGGGACTTTCGCCGCCATCACCGTGGCCATCGCCAGCGGTTCGATGATCGAGCGGGTCAAGTTCTCCACCTTCGTCGTCTTCGCGGCACTCTGGATTCTGGCGGTCTACGCACCGGTCACCCACTGGGCCTGGGGCGGCGGCGAGACACTCAACTTCGGCGAGATCGACTTCG
The DNA here is from genome assembly GCF_016593255.1 of Hydrogenimonas urashimensis. Taxonomy (NCBI): domain Bacteria; kingdom Pseudomonadati; phylum Campylobacterota; class Epsilonproteobacteria; order Campylobacterales; family Hydrogenimonadaceae; genus Hydrogenimonas; species Hydrogenimonas urashimensis. The sequence continues at coordinate 2,018,003 of NZ_AP023212.1, forward strand.
CGGGCGGTACGGTCGTTCATATCAACGCGGGTGTCGCGGGCTTTGTCGTCGCGATGATTCTGGGACGCCGCAAAGATTACGAAAAAGCGGCCATCAAACCCTTCTCCCCCATCTTCGTGGTCCTGGGTGCGATGCTGCTGTGGTTCGGATGGTTCGGCTTCAACGCCGGGTCCGAAGTGGCGGCCGACGGTACGGCGGCTTCGGCGTTCCTGGTCACCAACGTGGCGGCCTCTTTGGGCGTCATCGGTTGGGTGCTGGGTGAGTGGATCGTCTTCAAAAAGCCCACACTCGTCGGCGGCGCTTCCGGTGCCGTCGCCGGTCTGGTCGCCATCACCCCCGCTTCCGGTACGGCCGGAGTGGGCGGCGCGATCATCATCGGCCTGGTCGGCGGCTTCCTGGGCTTCCTGGCCGTCTCCAAGATCAAGAAGATGTTCAAGGTCGACGATTCGCTGGATGCCTTCTGGGTCCACGGCCTGGTGGGTATCTGGGGCTCCATCGCCACGGCGCTCTTCATCGCCGAGTATGCGATGCCCGAAAACTACAGCCTGGGCAGCCAGCTTGTCAGCCAGCTCGAGGCGGTCGGTCTGACCGTTGTCTACAGCGGTGTCGTCACGGCGATCGTCTACTTCATCGCCTCGGCAGTCACCGGCGGCGGACGTGTGGACGAGGAGACCGAGACGATGGGTCTGGACGAAGCGGTCCACGGCGAACGCGCGATGAACCTGTAAGCAAGGAGCGATGAATGAAAAAGATCGAAGCGATTATCAAACCCTTCAAACTCGAAGACGTCAAGGATGCCCTCGCCGAAGCGGGCATCACCGGGATGACGGTCAGCGAAGTCAAAGGCTACGGCCGTCAGCAGGGCCACAGCGAACTCTACCGCGGTGCCGAGTATGTGGTCGATTTCCTGCCGAAAGTGAAACTCGAAGTCGTCGTCAAAGCCGAAGAGGTGGAGACGGTGACCCAAAAAATCGTCGAGACGGCCCGCACCGGCAAGATCGGCGACGGCAAGATCTTCGTCAGCGAGGTGGAGAAAGCGATCCGCATCCGCACCGGCGAAGAGGACGAAGAGGCGCTTTAGGAGCAGATAGAGCGGGCTTTGCCCCTCTGCCGCTTCCCGCTTTTTGCTTCTTGCTTCTTAACTTTATACATTGCCCATTTATTCAGCAGATTTTCTTCTGCGGTTCTCTTCGTAAAACCCAAACTGATTAAAATTTAATCATTCTGGAATTTACAAAATTTTTTATTATTAATATAATTTTCATATATCAATAATCTTCAAGGAGTCAGTGATGCAACCTGCCGATTTTTCCTACGTGATCGACACCCTTTTCCTCCTCTTCGCGATGACCCTTATCATTGTGATGGTGCCGGGTTTCGCGATGCTGGAAGCGGGCATTGTACGTACAAAGAACGTGACGGCCGTTTTGACGGTCAACACGATGATTTACGCGGTGGCTTCGATGGCCTTTTTGCTCATCGGCTACCAGTTGGCTTTCGGTACCTGGGAGACTGAGAGTGTCAGCAAGTGGGCCGCGTTTTTGTTTCAGATGGCCTTCGTCGGAAAGACAGTCAACATCATGAGCGGCGGCGTGAGCGAGCGCACCCGCATCATTCCCCTGATGCTCTTTACGGTTCTGATGGCGGCGGTCATCTATCCGCTGGTGGTCAACTGGACGTGGGGGGCCAATATGCTGAAGGATTCGTTCCTGGATATCAGCGGCATGCACGATTTGGCGGGATCAACCGTAATCCACTCCACCGGTGCATGGGCGCTTCTGGCCGCTATCCTGATCATCGGGCCAAGAAAAGGGCGCTACGTGGACAATCAGGTCCGTGTCATCCCGGCTTCCAACATCCCGTTGGTCGTATTGGGAGCGCTGCTGCTTTGGATCGGATGGTTCGGATTCAACGGCGGTTCGGTCGGATCGATCGCCAGCAAAGAGAATGCCGACACGGTGGCACTGACCATCATGAATACCAACACGGCGGGTCTGGCCGGCGCCATCATCGCGGCGATCATCGTCTACTTCCAGTATAAGAAGTTCGATATCACGATGATTCTCAACGGAGCGCTGGGCGGTTTGGTCGCCATCACCGCAGGTGCGGATGTTTTTGACATATACACTCCGATTCTTGTCGGTGTCATCGGCGGGGCGCTGGTGGTGTTCGCCGTTCCTTTTTTCGACCGGCTGCGAATCGATGATCCGGTCGGTGCGTTGTCTGTACACCTGGTCAACGGCATATGGGGAACCGTCGCTGTGGGAATATTTGCCAAGGATGTCTCGCTGATGGCACAGATCAAGGGCGTCGTGGTTGTCGGAATTTTTGCCTTTGTGGTATCATACATCACTCTATTTGTAATCAACAAATTCATAAAATTCAGAGCCAGCGACGACGACCAGACACAAGGTATCGACGTAAGCGAATGTGGCGTGGAAGCGTACCCGGAATTCAAGCGGGCTTTTTGATCTCTAGCCAATGAGTTTGAGATTGTAGACGGCGAATAGAAACTGGAACTTAATGGAGGAGAAAATAATGAAAAAGATTGAAGCGGTTATCAAACCTTTCAAACTGGAAGAGGTGAAGGATGCGCTGGCGGAAGCGGGCATTGCAGGTATGACGGTCAGTGAGGTCAAAGGCTACGGCCGGCAGGCCGGCCATACGGAACTCTACCGTGGAGCGGAGTATGTGGTCGATTTCATACCCAAAGTGAAAGTGGAAGTAGTGACCAAAGACCAGGATGTGGATATGGTGATCGAAAAGATCGTCAATGCCGCCCGTACCGGCAAGATCGGCGACGGGAAGATTTTCGTTACCGATGTGCAACGGGTGATTCGCATCCGAACCGGGGAAGAGGACGAAGAAGCGATTTAACAGGCTTCTTTAAACCATGGATGGTGTCAAATTTCTGGGAGCTTTTGGCGGGAAATCCCGGAAGAGGGGCTTGGTTTCTCTCAAAATCGCTTCCGACAAGGTGATCGATGCGGGCAATCTGATCAATGCTCTCGGTGAAGATGAGCTCGCCCGTATCGATCACATTTTCCTGACCCATTCCCATCTCGACCATATCAACGATATTCCTTATCTTCTTGACAACACTTTTCATCTGCGTTACAAACCTTTGAAAATCTACGGTACGCAAAAGACGCTCGAAAATCTTCACACTCATGTTTTCTGTAAAGAGATTTGGGTCGATTACACAAAGATTCCAATCAACGAAGCGGGGGATCCGGCAGTTGAACTGAATACATTGGAATATGGTATACCCGTTCGCTTCGGTTCTTTATCGATCAAGCCGGTACCCAATGAACATATCGAAGGGAGCTGTGCTTATGTGATAGAAAAAGATGGGGACGCACTGCTTTTTTCTTCCGACACCTGTCTTGCTCCTTCTTTGACGAAAGAGATCAATGCCAATAAAAGGATTCGGGCCGCTATTTTCGAACTCTCTTTTCCCGATGGCAAGGAAGATCTTGCGAAAAAAAGCATGCATCTTACACCATCTTTGCTTGAAAAGCAGCTGGCAACGCTGCAGCGCAGTGATGTGAAAATGTATGTTCACCATCTCAAACCCTCCTTTGTTCGCCAGATAGAAAAGGACTTGCAACGCAATCCAAAGCTGAAATCACGACATGTCAGAATCCTTAACGACGGGGATATGATAAGGTATGAAAAAGGCACACTCGTTGTCACCGGAGAAAAGGAGGATGCCGAAGAGAAATTTCTCCATCTGATTCATATCGGAACGATGTTGACCGAACAGACCGATAAGCAGAGGCTTTACGATACGATCGTCAAAGCGGCAAGAGAGTTTGTCAAAGCGGATGCCGGAACCCTCTATATCATGGATGAAGCGCGGCGAAACCTGCGCTTCGAGGTGGTTCAAAACGAGACACTCGGAGTCGACAGCGGTCGTTCGGGAGAGAAGAAGCCTGACTGGCCGCCTTTGCCTCTTTATCATGAAAATGGAAAAGAAAACCTGAATATGGTTGCTGCCGCTGCAGCATTGCAAGGGCGAGTCATCAACATCCCCGACATTTACGGCGATAACCTGTTCGATTTCAGCGGAACGAAAAAATTCGACGAGATGACCGGTTACCGTTCCCGCTCGATGCTAGTGATTCCACTGAAAGACCATGAAGAGAGAGTCATGGGTGTTCTTCAGTTGATCAACCGGATAGATGAGTCGGGTGAGATCGTTCCCTTCAGCAGGGAAGATGAAAAAATAGGTTTCTCACTGGCGTCCCAAGCCACCCTTTTGATGCGCAATCAGATTCTGATTCACGATCTCGAAGAGATGTTTTTTTCGTTTCTGAATGCCCTGGCCAATACACTGGACAACAAATCGGCTTTCACGGGCAGGCATATCGAGAGGATGGTTGATGTGACGATGGAAATCGTCAGAGCCATCCAAAACGACAGCAAAGGGATGTTCAAAAACCTCAGTTTCAGCGAGGATGAGATAAAACAGATCTATTTGGCCGCTCTTGTCCACGATATAGGAAAGATTGTCACCCCTGACTATCTTGTGGAAAAAAGTACGAAACTCGAAACGGTGTATGACCGTGTCGGGCTCATTCGACTGCGTGTCGAACTTGCCAAAGCGCAGAAACATCTTGCCCTTTACAGGGAGTTGTGTGAAAAAAATGGTCTAAAACATGATGCAATGGACGAAATAGCCGATTGTTACGCCGGCGAACTCGACAACTCGATGGCTTTTATAGAGAGAGCAAACAGCGGCAGCGAATATTTCGATGAGGATAAGATACAAAAACTTCACGCGATCAATGCATCCGGTTCGATTCGCATCGGGGCGGAGGAGAGACCTCTTATCGAGCCTGACGAGATGGAAGCTTTGTCGGTTCAAAAGGGAACGCTCACGGCGAAGGAGCGTCGAATCATCATGGATCATGTCAAAGAGACCAAAAGAAACCTGAGTCAACTGATTTTTCCGGAGAAATACCGCAGAATTCCTGAAATTGCCGGGGCGCATCACGAAAAACTCAACGGCAAGGGATACCCTGACCGATTGCGTGCCGAAGAGATATCTCTCGAAGCGAGGATACTGGCGATCGCCGATATTTTCGAAGCACTGACGGCTTCGGATCGTCCATACAAAAAACCCAACAAGCTCTCCGAAGCGATGAAGATTCTCTATTATATGGCCAAGGATGGCGAACTCGACTACGATATCGTGAAATTTTTCTACGAAGAGGGAGTCTATCTCAAATATGCACGGAAACATCTGCATGACGAGCAGATCGACGAGGTTGACCTGACTTTTTAGAGCTCCAGCGCACTATTTTGTTTCGAATACGAAAATACCATCGAAATGCTGCGGCGGATTCAGTGCATACGTGTGGCATCGGGATATATAGAGAGCATAAAGAGGATGGGGGTTTTTTTTCTGAAGATGCCGGAACTTCTCTTCCGCGGCCACGAAATTTCCATTTTTGTACTCTTCGAGTGCGTGATGGTACTCTTCGAGCTCTTCGTGTAGTTGCTTTGAGGGTTTTCCCGTCTGAAGAAGTTCATAAATGGTGACCGGCTTCTTTCTTCCTTTGACGCGAACGGTATCGAGTTCTCGGAAGGTATAGTCCTCTTTCAATCCTCTCTTGGTCGATTCGGAAATGATCAGGCGAGAACCGTAAAATTTGTTCAATCCCTCGATACGGGATGCGAGATTGACATTGTCACCCATGATGGTGTAGTCGCTTCGTCCCGCCGAACCCATCTCTCCGACGGTGACAAGGCCCGTATGGATGCCGATGCCGATATCGAGCGTCGGAAGGCCCTCACGAGAAAGTGTGTGATTGAGTTTTTTCAATGCTTCCAGTTGCAGCAGGGCGCTTTTTGCCGCTGCGTCTTCATGGTTGGGATGCTCTTTCGGTGCATTCCAGTAGGCCATGATTGCGTCGCCTATGAATTTATCGATCGTGCCGAACCGGTCCATGATGATGTTTGCCATCGGTGTCAGATAGCGATTGAGAAGATCGACCAGCTGTTTCGGATCGCCCAATGCTTCGGAAATGGATGTGAAGGAGCGGATGTCGCTGAAAAAGATCGTTACCTCCTTCTGCTGCGTCTCGAATGCGTCCGATATGCCATTTTGAAGCAGCGCGTCCACAACCTGCGGCGAAACCTTTTTTGCGAATTTCTCACGTATTTTCTCTTTGACACGGGTCTCAAAGAGGTAATTGAACATACTCAGTACCAGGAACAGGAGGATAATCAACAAAGTTGGGAAAGCCATGTTGAGCAGAATATGACGGTTTGCAAAAAGGTAGTAATCGAAACCGAAAAATGCAACAAAAAGAGAGAGACTCAAAAGAACGGTTGCCAATGGAGGCGCGTAGGAGAAGATCAAAATCGTAATCAACGCCAAAGCGAGCAAAAGTGTCGTATCGGCCGCTTCGACCCAGTCAGGCACCGTGACGAAATCGCCGTTGATCATATTGTCTATGGCTGTCGCATGGACCTCCACGCCAGGAAATGTGCTGTCAAAAGGCGTTGCCCGAAGATCGAGAAGCCCTGATGCCGATGTGCCGATCAAAACGATTTTTCCACGAATTTTTTCTGCATCGAAATTTCGATCGTAGATGTCGGCAGCCGAAAGATAGGTATAACTTTTACCCGGACCCCGGTAGTTGACCGTCAATCGTCCAAATCTGTCTGTGGGAAGATGCAGTGTGCCCATACGGATACCGGCCACGCCCGATTCCGAGTAGTCGATATCGATACGGCCGGATTGCATCATGGCGCGGACCATTTCCAGGGAGATAGATGGGAAAAGCATGCCGTCGTAGCGTATCAGGAGGGGAACGCTGCGGACGATGCCATCAAGATCGGGCAGGGTGTTGAAAAATCCGCTGGAGTAGGCACTGTTTTGAATGACGGGAATATTGGGAACGATCCTTTGCGCTTCCAAGATGAATGAACGCTTCATCGGCTTGTTGTGTTCGATGAAGAGAGCCGGAATCTCCGGTATATCGCCAGGCTCGCTCCCTTGTGCTTCAAAATCGAAAAAGAAACCGAGTATCGTGGGACTTTCGGAGACCGCCCGTGCCAGCAACAGATCGTAATCCGGAACGTTTCTGTCATGGATTCCATAGGCTTCGAAGACCCGTTTGGGCGAGCTGTTGTCCGGTTCGGAAAAGACGATATCAAAACCTATGACAGCGGCTTCGGCTTCGGCAAGGTTGCGGAGGATTCTGGCTATCTTGATCCGGGGCCAGGGCCACTGACCAAGCGCATGGAGGCTCTTTTCATCGATATCGACGATAACGATGTCGTCGCTTGCGGGCTGAGGACCACGTATTTTGAAAAGTGTGTCGGTCAGCTTTTTGTCAAAAGGCAGAAGCGTCTCATTGTGATAAAGGTATCCCCATAAGACGCCCATGACAACGATAAGAGCGATAAGAAAGATGAAAAGCCGTTTTTTTCTCATTCGTAAAATGCCATGAAAAAAATCCGTTGTTCCAGCACTATTGCATCTTGCCGCCGAAAACCCCTTTGGCACTGCCATGGTCGGGACTCGTCAGCTCGAACGTTCCTCCGATTTCATCGGGTGAAATCGTTCCATAAAAGTCTCCCTTCAGGCTTCCGCCGATATTGTCGACTTCGCTGTCGGGCGCGGCGGTGACATGGGGGTCTTCAAAATGGCCGGAATCGATACCACCTTGGATGTTGACGGACCATTTTGGTTCGCCTTGGGCCTGAAAATACATGGAGCCATCGAATGTCTCTTGCCAGAAATCGACATTCATATTGATCTCTCCATCAGCTACTTTGTCGTTCGTAATCGCGGTCACTCCGCCTTTGTAGGTGGCTTTTGAACCAAAGAATTTTTTAGTCATCATAACGAATGACGTTGTCTTGTTTTCACCTTCGAACCAGGTATCGGTCGGACGATTGTCGCCGTTTAACCAATATCCGTAAGAGACATTGTCATAGCTGTAGGTTGTGATTTTTCTTGGTTCGGAAGGCACGCCGTTATTCTCCCCGGAGGGGGCGTTCGTATCGGGTGTATCTGTATCCGTCATATCCGTCCCCGGCACATTCTCATCCGCAACTCCACTGTCGGAAATGCCTGGAGCGGGCATATCGTTTTGCGTTTGCGTCTCTTCTTCTCCGCTATTTGGCAGATCTGTTTCGGGAACATCGCCACTCTCTGGTATCTCCGTGGTTGGTACATTCTCACCGACCGTCCCGCTGCCGGGAATGTTACCGGAGGAGGGAATATTGGCACCTTCGTTACCCGGCATCCCTGCATCCGGAATGTTCATGGAAGGAGTATTGCCCTGAGGTGTTCCAGAATCGGATGGGGCGGGATTTTGTGAATTCCATGCGCCCGATGTGGCATCATCCGTGGTCGAAGGTGGCGTGGTCGGTTGATTCTGGCTATCTGTGCCGCTGCCAGGGCTGTCCGTGCCGGGAGCGCCCCCTGCTTCCGGCCTGTCCGATTCCGATGGAGAGGATGTCTGTGATGCATCGGAGGATGTCGGGTCGTTTGAGGACGGGGTATGCGGAGACGGGCTTGTATCGGGCGAGTTGCCCATTTCTCCCGAATCGGTAGAAGGAGAGTTTCCGGGTGTTCCTGTCATAGCCGGCTTTTCAATCTCTTCTACCTCCTCTTCCGTTTTATTCTGCTTATTGGTATCCAGCGCCTCGTTTTCGTAAGTCTTGATGGCGGCAGGCTCCCTTTTGGTTATTTCGTCATGTTTCATCATCGAAACGATGAAGCCGCTTTTTTCAATCGGAATCGGTTTTGTCGGGGGCATCTCGGGCCTAACGAAAATCATGTTGCCGGCATCCACATCGATCGATTTTTTCATGTGTGCCGAAAGAACATAAATACGCCCCCTCGTGCAGGCGATTTTATCTCCATTGGCCGGGTCGGCTTCGATGACGATTTCGGTGCCACGGACACCGATTGTCGCGTTTTCGGTATGGAGTTTGAATTTTTCGGGAACGATTTTTCCTATCTTCCCGGTGATGGAACGGAAAAATCCTTTCGGCATATCAAACCGGGCGTGGGAAGCCTCGCTCGCGTCGTAAAAATAGTTTTCGACAGAAAACCGGCTTCGACTTCCGAGGGTGATGACTGTCCTGTCGTTGAAAGTGAGCTGTACTCGGGTGTTCGCTGCCGTGGTGATGGTATCTTTCTCTTCCAGCGTCTCCCCGAGCCGAAGGGGTAGCCGCCCATCACCTCGTAAGAGGGTCGCCTCTCCCCTCAAAGCGGAAACGACGCCGACACCGGCAGCCAGATATCCGGCGAAAAAGATGGAAAAGAAGACGAGAACGAGGCTTTTTTTAAACATTTTAGAACTCCTTGACGAGATTGACGTTGGCGTAGAATTTTCTGTATTCATAGGTATCGAAATCGGAATGGTTGTGGGTATAGCCCACCGAAGTCTCCACTTTGAAATAGTTTTGGAATTTTTTGGTGAATGTTATGACAAGATTGGCATAGATGTCGTCACGTTTTTCGAGAAAGAAAAAATCGATATCGGTATAGTGGAGTTTTTTTACAATCAGATCACCGCTTAGGCTCTTGTCAGGCGCAATTCTGTATCGGCTCCAGACCCGAAGCATTCCCGCATTGTGATTGACATTGGTGAGGGAGGAATCGATTTTTCTCTCCTTGATAAGGCTGAAGGAGGGTTCAATGACCCAGTCCTTGTTCAGCAGCCAATGCACCAGGATGGTTCCCATGAGATAGTTGGCATCCCGTCCCTCATTCAAAGGGCTGTCACTCTTTTTTCTCTGAAAGGTGAGTGTCAGTTTGGAGAAATTGACTGATGAGTGCATGTAGAGCAAAGAAGGCATGAAGTAGTAAGTGTGCAGATAGGGATCGGAACCGTAGAACATTTTATCGAAACCTACAGCCAGATTGAGAAGAAAATTTCCGGTGGAATAAGCCAATGCCGGTGTATAGTTGGCATAGAAGATATTTTTGTCGGAGTGTTTGCTCATCGTCTGAAAATAGATGGATACGTCGTTTTTCAGGGCAAATCCGCCCCGCTCACCAAAGTCATAGAGATGGTTGAGATCGATCATCTCCTGATGGTAATAGTCGTCATCGTCGATGACGGCATTTTCGACCCTGATTTGATAGGCGGGAAGAAAGATTTCATCGTACCGCGCACGATTGTAAACGTTGGAATCGTAACCGATGCCGGCCATGATGGAGCCGTGGAAAAAGCTTCTGGTTCGATGCTGTCGTATATGAGAGAGATAAATTTGTATTTTTCTTCTGATGGGAGAGGGAATATTCTCTTTCAAAATCTCTTCAAAAAGCTGTTGCGCGTCGGCGTAGTTTCCCATGGCGTAGTAGCTTCGTGCCATCTCGAGTTTCACCAACTGGTCGTCCGGCCTGGCGATAAGAACCCTTTCGAATGCGATGACTGCATCTTCGTAGTGTTTTGTTTCATAGGCGCATCGGCCCAGATAAAACTGCACACGCAGATTTCGCAGGTGTGTCAGTTCGAGCTTTTTGAAAAGCCGGTAGGCTTCTGTGTAGGCTCCCGCTTTGTAATATCTTATCGCCTCTTCGATGCTTTCTTCATCTTTTGGCGTTTTGGTCTGTGGGTTTTGGGCATGATTTTCCGTCGGGAGATTCCGGGCGATTCCTTGTGGTCCCCATAGAAGCAAAAGGACAGTTCCAATCAACAGACGACCCCATAGATGTTTCAATGCCGTGTTTTCCTTGTTGTTTATTGGAAAAATATATCGGCAGAATTTATCATGTGTTTATTCACCGCTTTTAGCAGGAAGTGTTAAAACATTCTTTCAAATGATGATATTGAAGAAAAAAGAGGCAGTGGAAAAGTATGTATCCTCTCATTTGCGGAGGATTGCAAACCTACTCACATTCGGGCATTTTCATGTTTTTAGCAGCGCATGGCGCGATCGTTTTATAAACGGAAATGGCGGTCTCACCTCTGCTTTTCCAACTCTTCGATAAACTCTTCTTCGATTTTTTTGTTCTTCTTTCTGTAGTAGTAGAAGACAGCGGCGACCATCAGAATGATGGCGCCGATGAGATAGTGAAGCACCGACTCTATCTCTTCTTCGTGCTCTCCGAAAATGTAGCCGAGGCTCAGCAGGACGGCACACCAGATGCCTGCTCCCAAAAAGGTGTAGATGCTGAAGCTCAGCAGATGCATCTTCCCGATGCCCGCGGGGAGGGAGATGTACTGGCGAATGCCGGGAAGCAGGCGTCCCCAGAATGTGCTGGCGGGCCCGTATTTTTCGAAAAACTCTTCGGTTTTGTCGATTGTTTCGGGTTTGATGAAAACGAATTTTCCATATTTTATGAGAAAAGGACGCCCCAGTTTGTGGCCGAGAATGTAGTTGAAGATGGCACCGGCCAGCGATCCTCCGGCCCCGGTGAGGAAGGCTGCGACAAGACTCATCTCGCCCTTGCTTGCGAGGTATCCTGCGGGAATCATGGCGACCTCGCTGGGAAAGGGGAAAAAGGAGCTCTCAAGGAACATCATGATGAATATCCCCAGATACCCCATGGCTCCGACGGTCTCTACAATCCAGTTGACGATTTCGTGCAGCAAATTAACATCCTCATAACATGATGGCGGTATAATAACATCAGTTGAGTAAAACAACCAGTAAAAAGAAGGTTCGCATCATGGTCATTTCACTTCATTCTCCTCTTGATATGCATCTGCATCTTCGGGACGAAGAGATGCTCGACATCGTCGCACCGCTGAGTGCCCGGACCTTTGCGGGAGGGCTTGTCATGCCCAATCTCGTGCCGCCCGTGACGACGGCGGAGGATGTTGCACGATACCGCGGGAAGATACGCAAAGCGCAGGGGGAGAACCGTTTTGTGCCCTACATGACTCTCTTTTTCAAATCGGACTATACCCCGGAGTTTCTCGAGAGTGTCCGGGATGAGATTCTCGCCATCAAGCTCTATCCGGCGGGCATCACGACCAACTCCGAAGGGGGTGTGAGCGGTTTCGATCTCAAAGAGCTTTCGCCGGTGCTGAGCGTCATGAGCGACCTGGGCATCCCGCTGTGCGTCCACGGGGAGACGGGCGGCTTCGTCATGGACAGAGAGGCGGAATTCATTCCGATCTACGAGAGGCTTGCCGAAAATTTTCCCGATCTGACGATTGTCATGGAGCATATCACCACCAAGGAGGCGGTCGAAGCGCTGGAGCGCTACGAAAATCTTTATGCGACGATCACGCTGCACCATCTCTACATCACCCTCGACGATGTGGCGGGGGGACTGCTGCAGCCCCACCTTTTCTGCAAGCCGATCGCCAAGCGGCCCGAAGACAGGAGCGCACTTCTCAACGTGGCGCTGGAAGCCCATCCGAAAGTGATGTTCGGGTCCGACTCGGCCCCCCATCCGCGGGAGAAAAAGGAGGCGCCGGGATGCGCCGCGGGCGTCTTTACGGCACCCATCGCCCTTCAGGGGCTCGCCCAGCTTTTCGACAGACACGGAGCGTTGGAGAATCTGCAGGCTTTCGTCAGTGACAACGCCCAGCGTATCTACGGTATTCGACCTTTGGAAAAAGAGGTGGTTCTGGAAAAAACAGCGTGGCTGGTACCCGAAATCTATGAAGGAACGGTGGTCCCGATGTTCGCCGGAGAGAGCCTGGAATGGAGAATCGTGAGTGCAGGCTAAAGTGCTGCTTCTTGAAGACGACCGGCTCTTCGGAGAGACGCTTGTCGATTTCCTGGAAGGAGAAGGATACGAGGTCGAACATTTTCTTGCGGCGAAACCTGCGATCGAAGCGGTATACGAGTATGACGGATTCGATCTCTATCTGTTGGATGTCAATGTGCCCGATCTCAACGGGTTTGAGCTTCTGAAGCAGCTGCGCGAAAGCGGTGATATGACGCCGGCGATCTATATCACCTCCGCCAGAGATAAGGAGGCGCTGGCAAGAGGGTTTCACAGCGGGGGCGACGACTATATGAAAAAGCCGATCGACCTGGATGAACTGCTGCTTCGGATCGAAGCGCAGCTTCGCCGCCGGCAGGGCAGCGGGAAAATAGAGGTGGGGAAGTATCTTTTCGACATGGAGCGGCTGGTGCTCTACCAAGACGGCGAGCCGGTACAGCTTCCCAGAAAACTGGCGGAACTTCTCGGGCTTCTGCTGAAAAACCGGGGCGAGGTCGTGCAAACGGAAGAGATCCTTCGGGAGATATACGGCGAAGAGAACCCCGGAACGGGTGTGCTTCGGGTCTATATCACCAAACTCAAACAGCTTTTCGGAAAAGAGAGCATCAGAAACATTCGGGGTGTGGGTTACTGTTTCGATGCATGAGAACGGAAATGCCGCATGAAACGCAGGGAGATCACGAAAGTCCTCCTCTTCTATGTCGTGACATTCGTTTCGATGGCGGTGCTGATGTGGGTAGTCTTCGAAAACTTCGGATACAGCAACGAGAATTTTCTGATCGTCACACTGATGCTTCTGCCTCTTTCGCTGCTTTTCGGATATATCCTCTCCAAAGTGGCGCTCGAACCGCTCTTTATCACCAACGATCTTCTCGACAAACTCCTCAAAGACACCCTTCACGAACTCAATATCCCCCTATCTACGATCTTTGCCAACGTTGCCATGCTCAAACGCCGGGAGGAGGACCCGAAAAAGGTGACGCGCCTGGAGCGAATCGAAAAGGCGGCGGAAAATCTGGGAGAACTCTACGAGGATCTCGACTACTTCATCAAGAAAGAGATCGGCACCGTGGAGCGGGAAACTTTCGATCTGGATCGCGTGATTGAATCGGCCATCCTCAAGATGGAGGAGATACGGGGCGATATTTCGATACAATACACTCCGACAGGCTACGTTGTAAAAGCCGACAGGCGCGGATGCCAGAAGGCTGTGGACAACCTGCTTTCCAACGCCATCAAATACAATCGCAAAAAGGGGCAGGTGGAAATTTCGGGCGAGAACGGGTGGCTCGTGATCCGCGACAGCGGTATCGGCATGGACGAAACGACCCTCTTCAACATTTTCGACCGTTACTATCAGAGCGATTTGAGCGCATCGGGATACGGCATAGGCCTGCACATCGTCAAAACCTTCTGCGACGAGCACGGCATCGAGATCAAAATCGATTCGAAAGCGGGAGAGGGGACCACGTTTCGGCTCAATTTCGCAGCGGCCTTCCCGAAAACGGATGTGACAAACGAGGAAAGAAATGAAAAGTGATACGATAACCGATCTGGTCGACTACGGATTTATAGGAGTACTGCTTCTTATGAGCGTCATCGCGCTCTGGCTGATTCTGGAACGCTATTTCTATTACCGGCATGTCGATCTTCGAAGTTTCAAAGAAAAAGAGGAGTTGGAGATCGCACTGGGAGAGAACCTGACGATGATCGCCTCGATCGGGGCGAACGCCCCTTTTATCGGTTTGCTGGGGACCGTTGTCGGCATCATGGTGACATTCGTGACGATCGGGCAGAGCGGTCTGGTGGAGACCAAAGAGATCATGGTGGGGCTCGCACTCGCCCTCAAAACGACAGCGGGCGGCATACTGGTGGCGATTCCTGTCGTATGGCTCTACAATATGCTGGGCAGAAAGGCCGAAATTCTCGTGGCACAATGGGAAATGATGAAACGCAGAGGGGAAATTTGATGGTCCATCGAATTGTCGGAAATCGGGAAAAAGTTTCTATTCGGACATCATGAAAATCAAAAAATTCGATCAGATCAACGTTCTGCCTTTTATCGACATCATGCTGGTGCTGCTTGTCATCGTCCTGACCAGTGCTTCGTTCGTTTCCAAAGGGACCATTCCCGTCGATCTTCCCGAGGCGAGCAGTACGAACGCGCCGATTGAGAAAATGCAAAGCATCGTCATCGACAAGGAAGGCAATTTCTATTTCGAAGAGAAAAAGATGAGTTTTGATGCACTCAAAGCGAAAATTCTCTCTCTCGATCCGAAAAAAGATGCGCTCATCATCAAAAGCGATGCGAAGAGTCAGTTTCAGAATTTCGTCAGGGTGATCGACCTTCTGAAGTCAAAGGGATTCGAAAAAATCAGTATCGAGACCAAACAGTAAAGGAAAAGTATGAAAGTTTCGTGGGGTGTGATGCTCCTTCCGGCGATGTTCTCGCAGCTCATCGCCGCCGATGCGTCGTGCAGGGGATGCGGTGCCGGCAAGCTGATGCTGCAGTGCGATGTCTATGTGGCACGCCAGGGGGACCTGAGCAGGCAGCATGTTTGCGAGGAGTATGCCAAAATCGTCGATATCGACGGAGCTTCCGCCAAAGCGGCCTGGTACTATCTGCTTGCGGGAAAACCGGAACGGGCGGTGGATGCGGCGCAAAGAGCTCTGCATCAGGGACAGACGTTTGCCGCCGGCTATCTGGCAGAGGCGTATGCCATTTTTGGGAAGCATGAGGAAGCGAAAAAGTATATGGAGCGTTTCAGAACATTGAAACAGCAGGGAGGCTATATTGAAAAAGAGATAAAAACACTCAGAAAGATCTACCCCTCCGCCGACTTTTCAGCGCTGAAGGAGTAGATCGGAAAGCGATGCTATTTCGTGTGTGCCTTGTGGGCCGCGATCAGGTCCTCGATGTTCGCACCCAGTACGTAGACATTTTCATATCCCAACGCTTCGAGGTACCCCATGACACGGTTGGCGAACCACCCTTTCAGGCAGGCAACGAGAATCGGTGTCGTTTTGTCCTGGGGAAGAATGTCGAGATAGTCGGCAAACTCCGTATAGGGAGTGTAGTAGGCATCCGGAATGTTCGCTTCTTCGGCATTTTCACCATTCACCTTGGCAGGGGGGCGGACATCAAGAAGCACAGCCCCGACCTCACGGATCAGTTCGATCCCTTTTTCCATACCGACATTTCCAAGTTCGGCCTTCTCTTTGTTCCGCCGGATGGCCGATTCGATACGCTCAACGATGTTTTGATCCAATGTCGCCATGATCTTCTCCTTCTGAATGGGATTGTTTAGTCGATCTGTGCAGAAATTCTATATCAAAGAGGCTTAAAAATCAAGATCTTATCGCACTAAATATTGGCGCTTGCACACGATTTGCACATTCCGGTGATAGTGTAGGGTACAGGTCCAGACAGGGACGGAAAGGATTGCCAATGCAACTGCGTAGATTCTATGCCGAATATTCCCGGGCGGCAGGCTATCTCAAATCGCCTTCCCTCCTTTTTATGCGCCTCATTTTGGCTCACGGTTTCTACGAACCGGCCATGATGAAATGGAACGATATCGCTGCCGTGAGCGAATGGTTTGCATCGCTTGGAATGCCGATGCCGACACTCAACGCTTATATGGCGGCTGCAACGGAATTGATAGGAGTGGTACTTCTGACACTGGGGTTCATGACCCGATTTATTGCGCTGCCGCTTATTGTCGTAATGGTTGTGGCGATTGCCACAGTGCATCTGCCCCACGGATTTTCAGCCGGAAACAACGGGTTCGAGATACCTCTTTACTACATGATCATGCTTTTTGCGCTGATGGCGCACGGAGCGGGCCGATTCAGCCTGGACCGCCGGCTCTTCGGAGAGGATGCCTGAAAGGCAGGCGATGTGGAGATGTCGGAATTTATCCGACACGGTGATCTGCCGCATCCGTCTATTCCGGTGTTTTTGAAAAAGGCGGTTTTTGCCTTTCTCATCCTCTTCCGGTTGCCTGTGGGGGTCTGCGACCGTTTCGGCCAACACAATCCGCTTTTGATCGACTATCCTCCAAACAAAAAGCCCCGCTGCTTCTTTTTTCCAATCCGTGACTCGAGCCTTTGGAGATGAAGCCTCGGAAGGTCTCTACAAACAGGCGTCGATGACCGACGCTTCGTTGGGATAGAGGTAGATCTCTACCCGGCGGTTGAGAGCCATATTTGTGGGTGTGTCGTTGGGAACCAGCGGTTTACTGAAGGAGCATCCCCGTGCGTAGATGGGATTTGCAACTCCCAGACTCTTGAGCAGATTCGCTACACTGAAAGCACGTTTTTGCGAGAGTTTGAGATTGTAGTCGTAAGATCCCCGACTGTCGGTATGGCCGACCACTTGTACGATCGTGGAAGGGTAGTTTTTAAGGACATCGACAAGCCGAGTGATTTTCTCCCGTGCGGCGGGTGTCGGATCCGCGGCATCGGTCTCGAACATCATGGCGCTTTTGAAGGTGATTTTGACATATTTGTCCTGCTTTGTGACGATGATATCCTGCGTCTTCGCGGCCTCTTTTTCATCCTGGCTGACCGTCGTGTTCATCGAATCGGCCACCTCCTGTGCCTGTTTGTCCAGGTTGTAGCCGATAAGGCCACCGACGGCCGCTCCGGCCGCCGCGCCTATCAGTGCACCCTTTCCGCGGTGTCCCTTGCTGACCGCAGCACCGAGCGCGGCACCCGCCAGTGCTCCGATAACGGCACCCTGTCCGGTTTTCTGCCCGCGGTTTGGCATCGGCTCTTTGGAAGCGCACCCGCCCACCGTCAAAGCGGCTGCAATGGAAAGTGCGATGACTTTTATCGGGATATTTTTCACTTTTCACTCCTTTGGAAGACTTTTTGAAATGATATCAATCAAGTGTGAACTCATCGTAAATGAAAAAGGGATTGGATATAATTATTTTATTGCTACAGGAAGGTGACGACGGGTGCAGATCGAAGCGATCAACGAGCTTTTGAATGACAAGAAACGGCTTTTGACCGATATCTATTTCGAGCTTCAGAAGCGTTTCGAGGAAAAGTACGGTCCGGATACCGTCGTCGTGATGGAAGTGGGCACTTTTTTCGAAGTGTATGAAGTCAACAACGACACTCTTAAAATCGGCAAGGCCAAAGAGATCGCCGAACTGCTCAATATCCAGTTGACAAGAAAAAACAAGACCATTCTCGAAAACTCCGTCGCCAATCCGATGATGGCGGGCTGGCCTTCGGTCTCGCTGGACCGGTACCTTTCTCGTCTCGTTCAGAGCAAAAAATACACCATCGTACTGGTTCGGCAGAAAGGCGTGCCGCCCAAAGTCAAACGCTATATCGGCAACATCCTCTCGCCGGGAACCAATTTCGACTATCTCGTCGAGCCGACCGAAAACTATCTGGTCAGCCTGATC
This sequence comes from Hydrogenimonas urashimensis, assembly GCF_016593255.1. Classification (NCBI taxonomy): domain Bacteria; kingdom Pseudomonadati; phylum Campylobacterota; class Epsilonproteobacteria; order Campylobacterales; family Hydrogenimonadaceae; genus Hydrogenimonas; species Hydrogenimonas urashimensis. The sequence goes on from NZ_AP023212.1 coordinate 2,036,087, forward strand.
GTCGATATCAACAACGGCATCTACTCCTGCGGTTACAGTGCCATTGATGTGAGCACCGGGAAGACCTGGCTTAACGAGATACACGGTACCAGGGAGGACAAGACGTACGCCCTGGACGAAGTCTTCAATATGCTCCAGAGTTACAATACCTCGGAACTGCTGCTGACACTCAACGATGCCTCGATCGATGCGGAATGGATCGTGCGCTACCTCGAAATCGAAGGGCATATCAGCTACACCGTCGGAACCACTCATCACAAAATCGCCTACCAAAACGAACTGTTCGCCAATGTCTACGGCATACGTTCCTTTCTGAGCCCCATCGAATATCTCGACCTGGAACGCTACCCCTATGCCTCCGAATCGCTTTCTTTGTTGATCGATTTCATCATCGAGCACGATGCCGCACTCATCGAAAAGATGAACCGTCCCGTGTTTCTCGGTGGCCAGCACTTCGTCTACCTGGGCAACAATGCCCTGGAACAGCTCAATATCATCAGTCGGGACCCTGACGAGATGACGCTGCTCAAACTGATCGATATGACATCCACCGCCATAGGGAAGCGTCTTTTCAAGGAGCGGCTGCTCAATCCCATCTGCGACGAGAAGGAGCTGCGACGCCGCTACGATCTGGCCGAAAAGGTGGCCGACCATACCCAGAACTTCGCCAATACGCTCAAAGAGGTCTATGACCTGGAGCGGATTTTGCGCCGTATCAAACTGGGCAAGCTTCACCCCTTTGAGATCGTCTATCTGCACGATTCACTCAAAGCGCTCGAACAGCTGGTCTGGGAGGCACAAGGGATCGGAATCGACGTGGAAGAGGATCTGCGGGTCCGGATCGAAGGGTTCGTGAAGGAGCTGGAGAGGACTTTTTTGCTGGATGAGTGCGCCAAATACCGCCGTGACCAGATTGAGAGCAACATTTTCCAGCCCGGCATCAATCTCTTTGTCGATCAGATTGTGGAAGAGAACAGAAAACAGATGCAGAGGCTCGAAGCAATCCGGTTGCATGTCGAAAACTTTTTCGAGCGCGGTGAAAGCGATACCGAATATGTCACCCTCGGATGGCTGGAGAGCGAGGGCTATTTCCTCACCATGACCCGAACGCGCTTCGGCATGATCGAAAAAGATCTGATGGAGAGTTTTCTCCTGCTGGACGGCAACCATTATTTCCTGCGGGATTTCACTTACAAAAAGCTCAAGAACAGCGTCAAGATCACGTCGAAGCTCATCGACGAGATCTCCAGGGCGGTCATGGCGAACCAGTCCCGCATCGTGGCGCTCATCAAACAGAGCTATGTCGAGTCACTCGAGCTGCTCGAAAAACGGTATGCGCAGCTTCTGGAGCAGATCATCGCATTCGTTGGCCGTTTCGACGTGGCGATCGCCACGTCGCGGGCGGCGAAGCAGTTTAACTATGTTCGCCCCGAAATACTCACCCGAAGAGAGAACGGGGATGAGCATACGCTGGAGTTCATCGGACTGCGCCATCCTCTCATCGAATCCCGGGAAGAGAACGGTATCTACATACCCAACGATCTGATGATGGGCGATCTGCCAAAAAAGGCGGTGCACGACCATGTCACTCTCCAGGCGAGCGACAACAAGCCGGTTAGAGGCGTGCTGCTTTACGGCATCAACTCCAGCGGCAAGAGCTCTTTGATGAAAAGTGTCGGCATGGCGGTCATCATGGCGCAGGCCGGCTTTTTCGTTCCCGCCGCCTCGATGCGTTTTCACCTTTTCGACAAGCTTTTTACGCGCATCGTGAGCAAGGACAATCTCTACAAGGGGCTCAGCACCTTCGCCATCGAGATGATGGAGCTCAAGAATATTTTCAACAGAGCCGGCAGGCATTCGCTTGTCCTGGGTGATGAGATAAGCCACGGCACCGAAACCGAATCGGCTCTGGCCATTGTCGCCAGCGCGGTAAAAAGGCTCCACGATCTTGGGACCCTTTTCATCGTGGCGACGCACCTGCACAAACTGACCGAACTGGAAACGGTGACGGGGCTGGATGGGGTCGTTTTCCTGCATCTGGCGGTCGAATACGACGAAGCGGAGGACAGGCTGCTGTATAACCGAAAACTGATGCCCGGTTCGGGCAGTACCCTTTACGGGCTCGAATTCGCCCGTTCCCTCCATATGGACCGACGTTTCATTGAGACCGCCTACACGATCCGCGAATCGCTCAGCGGAAACGAAGAGAGCATCAAGCGGTTGAAAAAGAAGAAGCGAAGCCGCTACAACAAAGAGCTTTACCTCAGCAGCTGCGCCCTCTGCGGCGCACCTGTGGAGGAGGTGCACCATATCGCGCCCAGGGCAAAGGCGGATGCGGAGGGAAAGATCGGCCACTTCCACCAGAACCACCGCTACAATCTCATTCCCCTTTGCAAAAGGCACCATCGGCTCGTCCACGAGGGCAAAGTGGTCATTCACGGATTTGTCATGACCGATGAGGGGCTTCAACTGCGATATATCGAGAGATCGGAATAGACTCTCTTTCTTTAGCTTTTTTTATGTATAATCGTTCAAATTCACAAATCCACTGAATCAAGGAGAACCCATGAGCCTGCCTGTCATCGACATTCCAATCAAGCTGCCCTTCGAGGTGCCGCTGCTTGTGCACCCGATCTTCGTCCATTTCGCCATAGCGATTCCCGTGATCGTCTTTCTGCTCGAAATTGCCAACATCAAAGCAAGAAACCGTGCCGTCAGCGTGACATCGCTCTTTTTGATGACATTGGCGCTTCTGGTCTATGCCGGAGCATTCTTCGCGGGAAAAGCCGACGGTTCGAACGCCTTCGCGCTGCTCGCTCCGGAAGTCCAGGAGGAGTTGAAGTTCCACAAGCTGCTGGGAACCTATCTGGTTTATGCGATCGGGGTGCTTTTCGTACTGAAGCTTTTGGCGATGCTGGTCAAGAAGCCATGGGCGCGGGACTTTTTCCTCGCGATGCTGCTCATCTTCATCGGTGTCCTGTTCAAACAGGGCAAAGACGGCGGAGAACTGGTCTATAAATACGGCGTAAACGTCGAAGCGGTGAACCAGCTGCAGGACAAAGTCGACGAGATGGAGTACGAGATAGAGGATCTCAAGAAGGCCAAGGAGGCTCCCGCCGGCAAGGCAACCGAAACGCCCGCCGAATCCCACGAAGCGGCTCCGGCGACAGAAGGCGCTTCCGAAGCTCCCTCCGGGGAGCAAGAAAGCGGTATGAAAGAGACCGCTCCCGCCGAAGAATCGCATGGAACGGCTCCTGCTATGGAGCATCATGAAGCCGTGCCGGGCGAAGGTTCTCAAGAAACCGCCCCCGCGGAAGAGTCCCATGAAGCGGCACCAGCCGAACACAAAGAGGAAACATCGATGCAAAAGGCTGCACAGGAAGCGGCGGAGGAAGCCGGTACGGCTCTGCATGAAAAAGTGCAGGAGGCTGCCGAAGCCGTTGGGGAAGCGGCAGAGGGTGCTGTGGAGGAATCCGCGGAAGCTGCGCATGAATCCGCCGAAAGCGAGTCGGCAGCGGAGAGCAGCACCGAACATACCGAACCCTGATGCCCCCCAAGCGACCGCTTCCTTTCGTCCTGCCCGCCTCGCTCGATGCGCGGAAACGGTCCGCTCGGCTGCGTCGCCACAAAATCAAACCCTCCAATATCGCCCGTACCTTCGAAGGGGACGGGTGGATTCTCTATATTCCCACAAAAAAGAGTTACTTCAAACTTCCCAAAGAGATGGTTCCCAGCCGGGAACTGGAACACCGTATCCGAAAGATTCACGACTACATCGAAGAGTACAAGGCGCTGATCGATGTGGAACGGCATGCCGAGATGCAGGCGCGGCTGCGCGAGATTCGTTCCATCAGCGGCAGGGAGCGTGAAATCTACGGCCGCGCGATTTTGGGACTCAAAGGGCGTTCGGCCGGACAGAAGTTCGACTTCTATCTGGTGCGGTTCAGTCGTGACCGGATCATCGAAACGGAGATCGGCAGCGGCGATATCGTTCTGATATCCCGGGGAGAACCTCTCCGAAGCGAGCTGACGGCGACAGTGATGCAGGTGGCCAGAAATTTTGTCGAAGTCGCCTTTTCGCAAAAACCGCCCCCGTGGGTCAAGGAGGCCCAGATCCGTCTTGATCTCTATGTCAACGACATCACCTTCAAGCGCATGGAGGCCAATCTCGAAACGATGCGCCACATGCCGGCGCCCTACAGCAGGATGCGGGACATCGTTTTGGGCCTTGCGGACCCGATGCCGGCAAAAGCGGTGCCTTTCGATCCAAAAAACCGTCGACTGAACGCCACACAGCAAGAAGCGGTGGCTTTGGCACTGGGCAGCGGAGATGTCGCTTTGATTCACGGACCGCCGGGAACCGGCAAGACGACGGCGGTTGTGGAGGCGATCTTGCAGTTCGTCGCGAAAGGGAAAAAGGTACTCGCCGCCGCCGACTCCAACGTCGCTGTGGACAATATGCTCGAAAAACTGGCCGAATCCGATACTCTCGGGATGGTGCGTATCGGTCATCCGGCGCGTATCGGGGAGAAACTGGAATCCTACTCGCTTTTCGCACAGGTCGAACGGGACGAGAGAAGCAGGAGAGTCAAAGCGATGCTTCAGGAGGCGCAGAAACTGGTGGAAGAGAGGAACCGCTACAGCAAGCCGACATCCGCGAGGCTCAGAGGCATGTCGAAAGAGCGCGTCAAGACGTTGGCGGCGACGGGAAGAGCCTATCGCGGGGTGGATGTCAAAACGATCCAATCGATGGCCGCGTGGATCCGGGAGGATGAAAAAGTCGAGCGTTTCTACAGTGCCATTCGCGAGTTGGAAGCCGCCATCGTCCGCGATATCATCGCCAAAGCCGATGTGGTGCTTTCGACCAACGGCATGATCGGTTCGGAGGTGCTCGAAGGTGTGACCTTCGATGTCGCTGTCATCGACGAAGCGAGTCAGCAGATGGAGCCTTCGACCCTGATGCCGATGCTGCGTGCGCCCAAAGCGGTGCTGGCGGGTGATCACAAACAGCTGCCGCCGACCGTGATCAGCAATCTTGACATACTCGGACATTCTCTTTTTGAACGGCTGATGGAAAGAAACGGGGTGCCCTCGGCCATGCTGAAGGTGCAGTACCGGATGAACGAAACGGTCATGGATTTCCCCAACCGCCTGATGTACGGCGGTGCCCTGAAGGCCGATGCTTCGGTCGCCGGCAGGAGGCTCGCCCTCGCCGAGCTTTCGGCAGATAGACAGATTGCCTCCTTGCTCGATCCCGAAAAACCGGTGGTGTTCGGCGACACTTCCGCTTTGGATGCCGACGAGGTGCTGCAGGTACGCTCGACCTCCTATGAAAATCCGATCGAAGCGGAGTGGATAGGCAGAATTGTCAGGTCACTTTCCGAAGGAGGCGTTTCGCCCGAAGAAGTGGGTGTCATCACGCCCTACCTGGCCCAGGTCAAACGGATTCGCCAATGGATGGATGAGGAAGGTTTGGCCTGCGAAGTCAAGAGTGTCGACGGTTTCCAGGGGAGAGAGAAGGAGGTGATACTCATCTCGTTCGTCCGGTCGAATCCGGCGAAAGCGATCGGGTTCGTCAAAGACCGTCGACGACTCAATGTGGCGATGACCCGTGCCAAAAGCAAACTTGTCATGATCGGTGATGGGGGAACGCTGGAGCCCAACGAACCTTTTACCGAGCTTTTTGATTGGCTGCGGACGTATGGTCGGATTGTGCCACTTCAAGAGGGGTGAGAGCGCCGCTGCGCACCGGTGAAAATGGCGGAGAGTTAATGGGAAACCGAAGCATGCCGCGTCTCCCAATCACCGATCATCGATGATCGAATCGGCCACGGTTGCCGTGCCTAAATCAGTAGAATCGATGGATCTCTTCGAGAAGATTGTCGAAAGTGACATCCTCTCCCGCTTCGTGCAATACTTCGTTGAGGTACTTTTCGCTGGCCTCCATACCGCCCTCTTTTTCGATTTCCGTCAACTTTCTGTAGAGCGGGTCGAGGACATCCTTGACATGTTTTGAGACCGCTTTGCGATAGGCACGGTATCCTGTAATCTCCTTGGTGTTGATGTCACGGATGATTTCGAAGTGGGTGAACACCCAGTAGTAGCGTCCGTCCTTGGCCAGGTTCTTGATGGCGACGTTGATGTTCTTGCCCGCTTTCAGACGGTCCCACAGGAGTTTGAAAGCGATTTTCGGCATGTCGGGATGACGGACGATACTGTGGGGCTGACCGATCAGTTCGTCCCTGGAGTACCCCGATATTTCGCAGAAATAGTCGTTGACATCGGTGATGATCCCTTTCGTATCCGTCTGGCTTTCGATGTATTTGGTATTGTCGAGTTGAATCTCTTCGTTTTTAGGTTCCGGTCGCTTCATGGAATGCCCCTTTTTCATTATTTTAACTGATTTATACTATAAATGATTTTGCAAAAAATTGACATACGTCAAGAAAAATTAACGTTAAATTAACTATTATTTTAACATGCAGTTTGGGTTTTTCATTTAATTGAAAAACTCAGCCTGTAATTTCAGGAAAACTTAAAAAGGAGGCAGCATGAGTTCGATCGTCAAGAAGCTATCGATGATAGCGATCGGTACTCTGGTAGGTGTGTCGATGGCCTCCGCCAGTTCAGAGCTTGAAAAAGTGATGAAAGAGCGGGGACTGACGCAGCAGGATCTGCTGGCGGCAGCCAAAACCTACACACCCAGCGGCGGACGGGACAAATACATCGTATTCAGTTCCGGTGGACAGTCCGGACAGATCATCGTATACGGTGTACCGTCCATGAGAATTTTGAAGTATATCGGTGTCTTCACGCCCGAGCCCTGGCAGGGATGGGGATATGACGATGACACCAAGAAAGTGCTGGCCCAGGGTAAAATTCGCGGTAAACAGATCACCTGGGGTGACACGCACCACCCGGCGATTTCCGAAACGAATGGCAAATACGACGGCAAGTGGCTGGTCATCAACGACAAGGCCAACCCGCGTCTCGCCGTGATCGATCTGAGCGACTTCGTTACCAAACAGATCGTCGTCAACCCCGTTTTCAAATCGGACCACGGCGGGGCTTTCTTTACGCCCAACAGCGAATATATCCTCGAAGCGTGCCAGTACGGTGCACCGCTTGATAACAACTACCATCCGATGGATGAGTATGCCGAGAGCTTCAGAGGTGGTGTCACTGTCTGGAAATTCGACCATAAACACGGAAAGATCCTTCCGGAAAAATCGTTCACGATCGAAATGCCCCCCTATATGCAGGACCTCTCCGATGCCGGTAAAGAGGCGAGCTACGGATGGGGTTTCACCAACTCTTTCAATTCCGAAATGTATACCGGTGGTATCGAAAAGGGGCTTCCACCGTTTGAAGCGGGAATGAGCCGGAACGATACCGACTACCTGCATGTCTATAACTGGAAAAAACTGGCCAAACTGGCGGAAAATCCCAAAAACGTCAAGATCATCAACGGTCACAAGGTCATTCCGATCGATGTCGCCGTCAAAAACAATGCCCTTTTCCTGATTCCTGAACCGAAATCTCCACACGGTGTCGATGTCAGCCCGGATGGCAAATATATCGTTGTCTGTGGCAAGCTCGATACCCATGCGACGGTTTACAGCTGGGATAAAATCAAAAAGGCGATCGACAGCAAAGATTTTGTCGGCAAAGATCCCTACGGTATTCCGATCATCGACCTGAAAAAAGCGGCGCACTGTCAGGCTGAATTGGGCCTCGGACCCCTGCATAACCAGTACGGACCGAAATGGAAAACGGAAGGGGAGATCTATACATCTCTCTATGTTGACAGCCAGGTTGTCAAATGGAACTACCTGAAATGTAAAGTCGAAGACCGTGTCAACGTCAACTACAACATCGGCCACCTCTGCGGTATGGAGGGCAAAACGGAAGATCCTCAGGGCGAATATATCATCGCGCTCAACAAACTGGCGATCGACCGCTTCAATCCCATCGGGCCTTTGCATCCGCAAAACCACCAGCTTATCGATATCCGCGGCAAGAAGATGCAGCTTCTGTACGATATGCCTCTGCCTCTGGGTGAACCCCACCAGGCTGTTGCGATCCGTGCCAGCAAGCTCCATACCCATGTTCGCTACAAGATGGGCACCAACCCCTTCACCGGCAAAATCCATGAAGGCAAGACTCTGGCGGGACAGGAGAAAATCGTTCGCAAAGGCAACCATGTCTATGTCTACGGTACCGTTGTACGTTCGCATATCAACCCAGAGCATGTCACTGTCAATCTGGGAGATACGGTCACCTTCTACCTGACCAACCTGGAGCGGGCGGAAGACGAAACCCACGGATTTACTGTGGATGATTACAATATCCATGCCTCTCTCGAGCCTGGCAAAACGGTTGCATTGACATTCAAAGCCGACCGCGAAGGTGTCTTCCCATACTACTGTACAGAGTTCTGTTCGGCGCTTCACCTGGAGATGATGGGTTATCTGCTCGTCAAAGATCCGAACAAGAAATATGTCTCCGCGCATAAACTGAAAATGGCGAAAATGTCTCCCGAGCAGCTGAAAAAAGAGTATGAGAAGATCGTTGCGACCAATGCGGCGACCGACAAGGTCATCCAGAGTGTCGTGAAGTTCCTCAAAGAGAACCATTACGAAAAATATCCGGTCGTCAAGCAGCTCGTCGAGGATGCCCTCGATCAGTACGGCAAGATTCCCGAGCAGAAGAAGAAAGCTGACGAATATCACAAAAAAGGTGATCTTGAAAAAGCGATTCTGTTTGAGAACATGATCTGGCAGTACATGGTCAAAACGGCGGACGTCGGCATTCGTGCCCGAGACTTGCTGATCCGCAAAATCGCGACACCGATGAGCGAAGCGGCCAAACGCGGTGAAGTCGCCTTCAACGAAGGTGGATGCGGTGGTTGCCATGTTATCGGCAAAGTTTCGTCCGGACCGGATTTGACCGGTGTTCTCCAGCGACACGAAAATGGTGAAAAATGGGTAGCGGAATTCATCAAAGATCCGAAATCCAAATATAACGATCCGTATGTCAAATCGATGATCAACTACTTCAATCTGCGCATGCCGAATCAGGGTATGAGCGATCAGGAGATCAAGGATATCATCGAATACTTCAAGTGGGTGGATGAAAACGCCAACCTCTTCTAATTCCTGACAGGCCGGGATTTTTCCCGGTCTGCTTCCTCTTATCCCACTATCGATTTTATTATTATAATTATTCGTCAATTTTATTGAAATCATCAGTAATTTCTATTATTTGACCTGTATCAAATAATAGATAGACAATTTAATGTATAATCAACCCAACTTTATTCATAAGGACAGAGCTATGAAAAGTTCATTGACCAAGGCGAGAATATTTACATTCATCGCGTTTGGGCTGCTGATGTACTATTTTGTCATTCCGGCAGTGTTTACCCACGATGTGATAGAGCTGGTACGTGCGGGAAAGGCCGACAAGATTCCTCCCGTAGCCTACAAGGTGTGGAACTACTACGCGAAAAACATATACGTCAGCCCCTCCACACCCAAAGAGGCGGTAGGCGATCTAAAGAAAATGATAGAAGAGGATGCAGAACTCTCTGTCGTCTCCGCCCCTATCTGGTATGTGGCGCTTGAAGCGCCCAACTACCCCAAAGAAGCCTTCCCGGAAGGGATTCCCGTCTATTACCACTTCGACGGATTCAGTGGTGACGTGCACGAGATGAACACGATCAACCATTATATCGGTATGGATCCGATGGAAAGGGGAGCACCCTATCTGCGCGCGCTGGCGCCCTATGCCCTTGTGCTCGTGGCACTTTTAATGATCTATTACATGGTGTATGACAGCAAAATCCTGGATTTGCTGATGCTGCTTCCCGTTGTACTGCCTGTCATATTTTTGGGATTTTATGCCTACTGGCTCTACTGGTTCGGCCACCATATGCACGAGTGGGGAGCTTTCAAAATCAAACCCTTCATGCCCACGGTTTTCGGTGACGGCAAAGTGGCCCAGTTTACGACCCATTCCTATCCGACGACGGGCTTTTGGATACTGCTGGCCATCAGTGCATTCAGTCTGTTGGCGATCATTTCCAAGAAAAAAGCGCGCAAACTGGCTGCGGCAGAGGCATAATCAGGCAGGTTGATGCGAAAAGCGGTGATGATGATGGCAACGGCAGCGGGGTTGATGGCGGCCAATGTACTGCAGGAAGCCATCGACCATGCCGAACCCGGTTCCAGGCTGGAACTGCCGGCGGGCGAATATCACGGGAATATTTTCATCGACAAGCCGCTGATTATCGATGGCGTCGACCAGAAGGCAAAAATAGTCGGAGATGAGAACGGAACCGTCATAAAGATCCGAAGCGACTATGTCACTATCAAAAACCTGACCATTCTTGGCAGCGGAAGCGAACATGAAAATGTCGACGCCGGCATTTCGATAAAAAACGCGAAGCATGTGACGGTGGATCACTGCAGGATCGATGACTGCCTTTTCGGTATCGACCTGGAGCAGGTACACGAATCGCAGCTGACACACAACTGGATACGCTCGAAGCCCTTTTCGCTGGGCTTGCGGGGCGATGCGATACGTCTTTGGTACAGCAACGACAACAACGTGAGCTACAATACGATCACCCATTCACGGGATATGGTGGTCTGGTACAGCCACGGCAACACGATCGCCCACAATTTCGGGGAGTACAGCCGCTATTCGCTCCATTTCATGTATGCGGGAAAGAATGACGTTCTCTACAACACCTACGAGCATAATTCGGTCGGCATCTTTTTCATGTATTCGCAGGATACCGTGGCGATCGGCAACGTCATCAAAAATTCGCTGGGTACGACAGGGCTTGGAATCGGTCTAAAGGATGCCAGCAACTTTACGCTGATCGACAATACGCTGATCTACTGCGCGCGGGGGCTTTACATCGACCGTTCCCCGTTTCAGCCCGATATGAACAACACGATCAAGAACAACAGGATTCTCTACAATTCGGAGGGCATCCATTTCCATTCATTGAGTGTCTCCAACAATATTGTCGGAAACATATTCAAAGGCAATATCGACAATGTGGTTGACGATGACCAGGTGATGCTCCATTCGGTCAAGAATTTCTGGGACAGAAACTACTGGGATGACTACGAAGGATTCGACAAAGACGGCGACGGCATCGGCGACACGCCGTACCATCTTTTTTACTATGCGGACCGCATGTGGATGCTCAATCCCAATATCAAGTTTTTCTATGCGTCGCCCATCGTTTCGATAATGAACTTTCTGGCCAAGCTGGCTCCGATTTCCGAACCGGTGATGCTGTTGAAGGATGACCATCCGGTGATGTTCGAAAAAGATTTAGAAAGGGAGTTCTCCAATGACACCTGAAGAGAAGAGAAAACGCAGAAAATTCATACAGCAGATGACAGGGTTGGGTGTTCTCGGCCTTGCCGCGGCCGGTGGTATCCTGAGTGCCCCCTATCTGAAAGCGGCTCCAAGCAGACTTCGTCCACCGGGGGCGGTACCCGAAGAAGAATTCATCGGCCTGTGTATCAAATGCGGCCAATGCCTGCAGGTATGCCCCTACGATTCGATACTGCTGGAGGATATCGACGGAAAAGTGGGCGTGGGGATGGCCTATATCGAACCTCGTGAACGCGGATGCTATCTCTGTGAGGCATTTCCCTGTATTCTCGCCTGTCCCAGCGGTGCGCTCAACCATGAGCATGACAGCATTGAGTATGTTCATATGGGTGTCGCCGTGGTCCATAACCCGGAAGGGTGTCTTGCCAAAGTCGGCAAGCCCGTACCCGACAGCGCCATCGACCGCATTTACGAGCATACGAAAGTGCTGACAGAAGAGGAGAAGCGTTCGAAAAAAGTGACCGTCGATCCCAACGATCCGGAAAAAGTCCAACTGCAGAAAGAGCTGCTTATCAAACTGGAAAAGCATCGCGGTGAGAAATCCTGTACGATTTGCGCCGATATGTGCCCGTTCCATCCCGACCACACACTGGCGATCGGCATGGTGGATGCGGCGGGCGGAGGCATGCTTCCGGAAATCAGGGAGGCGTGCAACGGCTGCGGCGCGTGCGTGGAACTTTGCCCGACCGATGTGATCAAAGTGATACCGCGCAAAAGCTATACCGACATTTACGGGGGAGGAAACAACAATGCGTAAAATAGTGACAATGGTACTGACAAGTGCCCTGATACTTGGGCTCGCCGGCTGCGGTGACAAAAAAGAGAAGAAACAAGAGGCACAAAAAAGCGCTCCCGGAGAGATCAAGGTGACGAAAGGCGCAGTGAAAAAGAGTGGTGCCGAAGAGAAATCGAAAGAGAATACGGGCCAGTTCTACTACTCCTACAACAAAGAGAAGAATGCGACGGAAGAGAAGAGCAACCGCCGAACGACACTCGATGCCTACCTCAATATCCGTTCGCCTTATGAAAGAGTGCAGATCGAACTGATGATCAAAAAGCTGAGCAAGGATTTCGTCATCCGATGCTCGCCGTGCCATGACGATTACGCCAACGGGGTTATCGGACCGTCGCTTCTGGGCAAGGATGGCGAGTTTATCTATAAACGGTTGATCGCCTTCAAAACGGGCGAAAAGAAGAATGTACTGATGAAACAGCTCGTCGCGCAGATGGACGACGCCAAACTCAAAAGCATCGCCGACGAAATCGCCGAATTCAACAAACAAATCCAGGAAATGAGAAAGGGTAGACAATGATTCGACACATTATCGCTGCAATCGCCACACTTCTGGCCATCTGGGCAATGGTTTTCATGTATCAGCTCGATCGGGAATCGGAACGCTTCAAACAGATTCGGGACATCATCGAAAAAACGAAGATGGAGGTGCCCCAGGCCAAAACTTCCACCCCGCCGATTCAGCAGATTGAGGAACCGGTAAGTGTCGAGGAACAGATGAAGAAAGAAGAGGATGAAGTCGCCAAAAAACTCAAGTCGCTGCGCGAGCGGGCCGGAAGCGCCATGGCGTTCAAAGTGAGCCCCATGTACAAGCAGAAGTGCTCTTCCTGCCACGGTGTCAACGGGGAAGGTGCGGTCGGGCCGAAACTGATCGGCAGGGATCAGGCTTACGTCTATCAGGCATTGATGGACTTCAAATCGGGCAAACGTAAAAACTATGTCATGTACGGACTGCTGATGAAGATGAGCGACGAGGACCTCAAAGCGCTCAGTAAAGAGATAGGTACGTTTGAAGAGAAAATGAAAGCGGCTGCGGAGTAAACCGTTGCCACAACTTTGCAAGGAATAACGATGGATAGATATAACAGCAGCATACGTGATATCATCCGAGCGCCTTTCTGGTCCACCTTCTATTACAGGACACACAAAGGGGGCATCCGGCCAACGTGGCGTTTTTGGCGGTGGATTAGTGTTATAGTGATCAATATCGCTTTTTTCATCTCCTACCACGTAGATGTGCAGCTGCTCGAAGGAACGATGAACGGATCCCGGCTGCTGGGATTTCACCTGATCGATCTTTTTACGGCGATCGAAACCTGGGCGGCCACCCATGTGATCCATACCAATATGATTATCGGTTCCGTGACGATCGCCTTTTTCTACATTCTTTTCGGTGGAAAGAGTTTCTGCGCTTGGGCATGCCCCTACGGTATTTTGAGTGAAATCGGCGAATATTTTCATCAAAAACTGGTGCGCAAAAAGATCATCAAAGAGCGCAAATGGGATCCGCGCATCCGATTCGCATTTTGGGCCGTCATTCTCATCGTCACTTTCGTCGACGGTTTTCTGGTGTTCGAAGTGATCAACCCGATCGGTATCATCAGCCGCCTCATTGTCTACGGGTGGAGCCTTGCGGTTGTCTGGGTCGTTGTGATCTTGTTATTCGAGATTTTCTATTCGCGCCGCATGTGGTGCAAATATATCTGTCCGGTCGGCACCACTTACAATTTTTTGGGCTGGATCACCGCGACCAAAGTACAGTGGGACATGGACAAATGCGACCATTGCGGGGCCTGCCTGGATGCCTGTTTCGAAAACCATGTCATCGAATTCACCAAGCCGAAATATGACAAAGAGCGGAAGGAGAAGGGTGTGAGCAAGCAGTTGGTCGTCAACGGTGACTGCACGCTGTGCGCGCGTTGTTTCGATGTCTGCCACACCGACGCCTACAATTACACATTCCGACTGAAAGATCTGGTCTGATGGGCAGCATTGTCGTCGAAGCGAAAAACGTGACGAAAACTTTCATGGGAGTGCGGGTGCTCGACAATGTCTCTCTCTCCATCGCGCTGGGTGAGAGGGTGGCCATGATGGGGCCAAACGGTGCAGGAAAGACGACATTCGTCCGAACGGTTCTCGGTTTTTACCATATCGATGGAGGTTCGCTCAGGGTCGAGGGATTCGATCCTGCAAAAGAGAGGACGAAAGTTTTGCAAAATATCGGTTTCATCCCTCAGCTGCCCCCGCCGGTGAAGCTGAGCATTTCCGAACTTCTGACCTTTGTGCAGCGGAGTACCGGCAGCCCCAAAGAGGCGATCGTCGCCCAGGCGGAGGCGATGGACCTGGACATTCGCAGCCATCTGCACAAACCCTTTTTCAAGCTTTCCGGCGGCATGAAACAGAAGCTTCTTATCGCCATCGCTTTGGCGAGACGAAGCCGTCTTCTCATTTTTGACGAGCCGACGGCCAACCTGGATCCAAAGGCGCGGGAGCACTTCTACCGTCTCCTTTCGTCGATCGACTACGAGCACTCGACGATATTCATCACCCACCGTATCGAAGAGATCGAGGGGTTGGCGAACAGGCGAGTCTATATGGATCTTGGCAAGGTAGTGGAAGATGAGAGACTATAGGTCGCGAAGCGGCTCGCTTCCTCAGATGATCGGTGGTTTCAAGGAAGTGGACGCTCATCGCTCATCGGTCGGGGGAGGCGTGCTTCGTGCGCCGATTCGCGATTTCGGGTTTTTGGTTTCCTTTTCCCGTTTTCTGTTCTCTGTTCTTTTTGTCTCCATGACCCTCTTTGTGACAGGATGTGAAAAAAAAGATTGGCACCAACCGGAGAAAATCCATTGGGACAGAGATATGTGCGAGCGGTGCAAAATGGCCATCAGCGAACGAAAATACGCCGTGGAAGTGATCGATCCCAAAACCCGCAGACACTACAAATTCGACGATATCGGCTGCGCGATCCTGTGGTTCAAAGAGGAACATCTCGATTGGGGCGATGAAGCGATCATCTGGGTCAAAGACGGCAAAACGGGAGAGTGGATCGATGCTAGAAAAGCGTGGTATTCGACCAATAAAATCACGCCGATGGGATACGGATTCACGGCCTACAAAACCAAAGACGAAGCCGGTGGCGGTGAAGTGATCGATTTCGAAGAGGTCAAACGGCGTGTCATCAAGATAGGACGATGAAACGGAAATGAGAAATTTGGAATCGGAAAACGGAAACAAAGCGGTATTTCCCGGAACGAAAGAAATGGAGATTTTATGAAAAATCTTGGATTGGTGGCCTACCTGGATATCAGAGAGAGCCTTCGGGCGAAGTGGTTCTATGTCTATGCCTTCGTATTCGGCGGTCTGATGGGACTCTTTTTCATCAGCGGCATCACCGATTCGGTGGTGATGGGGTTTACGGGTCTTAGCCGGCTGCTGCTTGTTTTCATTCAGGTAACGATCATCATTCTGCCCATTTTCATTCTCATCACGACGGTCAAGTCGATCGCCGCGGACCGGGAGAGCAATGTCTTGGAGTATATGCTCTCCTTTCCCATTTCCCTCGCTGAGTATTACTGGGGCAAATTGTTGGGGCGGTTCATGACCGTCTTTTTTCCGGTCATCGTCGCCCTTTTTATCGGGGTTGCCTGGGGCCTTAGCCAAGGAGGGGAGATGCCCTGGGCAATGATTTTTCTCTATTCGGCGCTGATATTTTCCATCTGTATCGTTTTTCTGGGAATCGCCTTTTTCATTTCAACCCTGGTCAAGTCCCACGATGTGGCGCTGGGGCTCTCTTTTACGGTATGGATCGTGCTTCTGGGCTTCATCGATGTGGCTTTGATCGGGCTGATGATGCAAAACAGAATCTCCGACGAAGCGATTCTGACGATCGCCATGCTCAATCCGCTGGAAGCGTTCCGTATCGGGGCGATCGCGCTGTTTGATCCGGAACTGACCGTCATCGGCCCGGTGGCCTACTATCTTCTGGATACGCTGGGGCACACTTTTTTGATGCTTTATGC
Source organism: Hydrogenimonas urashimensis (assembly GCF_016593255.1). NCBI lineage: Bacteria > Pseudomonadati > Campylobacterota > Epsilonproteobacteria > Campylobacterales > Hydrogenimonadaceae > Hydrogenimonas > Hydrogenimonas urashimensis. The sequence goes on from NZ_AP023212.1 coordinate 2,052,320, forward strand.
CGTGGTCTATCCGATCGTGCTGGGAGGGATATTCGCCTTTCTCGGGTATCTGGCGTTTCGAAAACGCGATCTTCTGTAATAGTTTTTCAAGACGGCAGATGGCAAAATGATTCTGCCGGACCGTTCGGGGCTGCGAAGGAGATGGAAGCGAAAGCCCGTTCGGTTTTCATGATTTGACAAAACGAATGCAAAGGGGGAATAGAATAGATGAGACGATTGCTGTCGGTATTGATGGTTGTGGCCCTGGGACTTTTCGCGGCACAGAATCAGAAGGTGAAAGAGGAAGTGGCGTTCGACCCGGTCTACGGTCTGCCGATTGGAAAATATCCGAAGTTCGAGGCGGACGTGATTCTCAAGGACGGCCGTACCATCCGTTTCTGCTGCGTCAAAGCGATGCTCGATTTCTACTATCGCCCCTGGCTCTTTCCCGAATTCAAGGTAAGCCGTGACAGAAAAGAGATCGAAAGGATGATCGTCAGAGACTATCTCGACGGCACGAAAACCGAGGCGGAAAAAGCCTGGTACGTTTACGGCAGCCGGGTTGCCGGCCCCCACGGTGACGACCTGATTCCGCTCGGTTCGAAGGTTCGTGCCGAACTCTTCGTCAAACGGTACGGAGGCTCGCGTATCATGGATTTCAAGACGGTGAAGCAGAAAGGTTTCGGCCTGATCGATTTCCTCGACTCTCCTTAACAGAGAGTTAATGCCTCTTCGGTATGATAGTAAAAAAGAAGGAGAGACCATGAAGCGTCTGATTGCAGCCTTGTTGCTTGGTATCGGGCTTTTCGTCTATGCCGATGCGGCGGCGTTTGGCAAGATGGCCACCAAAAAACCGGAACTGATACAGCAGGGACCCCAGAAGATGTGGTGTTCGGTGTGCGGGATGAATCTGAAGATGTTCTACAAAACATCCCACGCGGTGATCCTTGAAGACGGTACGAAAAAGCAATACTGCTCCATCCGCTGTCTCGCGGCAGACTGGCCGAATATCTCCCAAAAGGTCAAGAAAATCCTGGTCGTCGATGCGGCGACGGAAAAACTGATCGATGCGAAGCGGGCCCATTATGTCGTCGGTTCGAAAGTCAAAGGGACCATGAGCATGACCAGCAAGATCGCTTTCGGGTCGCTGGAAGATGCCCGGGATTTTCAGAGAAAATTTGGCGGAAAAATCGTCGATTTCGACGAGGCGTTCGCGATGGCACGGGAGAGTCTCGCCAAAGATTCGATGATGATAGCGAAGAAGAAAGAGAAAAAGATGTATCCAATGGGTGAGAGAATCTACAAAAAGATGTGCCGGCCCGTGGATGTGTCGAAATATGCCCGCATCAACGAACTCAAAGCGGCAATCAAAACGGAAAAACTCTGCAAACCGATGAAAGAGAAGCAGCTTCAGGCCGTGGCGCTTTACCTGTGGGACATCAAAGGAGGACACGTCCCCGCATCGCCAGAACGTACCGCAAAGCATCATGGGAAGAACGAAGGAAATATGCCCGAAGTCGGCAGAGAGGAGAAGTGTCCGGTCTGCGGCATGTTCGTTTACAAGCATCCCAAATGGGCCGCTTTCATCTACTACGAAAAGAACGGCAGGCTGGCCCACCTGGCCTTTGATGGTGTCAAAGACATGATGAAATTCTATTTCAACCCCGGCAAATGGGGCGATTACGGCGATATCAAAAAGCATATCAAAAAAATCGTCGTCCGCGACTACTATACGCTCAAGCCGGTCTGGGCGAAAGAGGCGTGGTATGTGGTAGGCAGTGATGTCTACGGCCCCATGGGCAACGAGCTGATTCCTTTCAAGGAGAAAAAAGCGGCGGAAAATTTCATGCGTGACCATCACGGCAAGAAGCTGCTGCGATTCGATCAAATCACCCAAGAGCTTGTCTACAAACTGGATGAATAGAAGAATACGATATTTCGTGCTCATGACCGCCGCCATGGTGGTGGCCTTGGCGGCTGAGATCACCGGTTTCACTCTCGCAAAAGGTGTGACGGGCGCAGAAAAGAGGCAAAAAAGAGAGTTTGTGGCATGGGTGCAGCTGCCCGATCTCAGTGTTGCGACGGAGGCGCGTTTTATACGGTTCCGCACCCTGGCCGATGCCTACGCGCCCTTTAACGAAAGTCCCGAACTTCTGGACTATTTCCCCGCCTCTTTCACCTACGCACCCGCCGACAATGTCGCCAAAATACCTTCGAAGATCGTGTTGAAATGAAAAATCTCTTCGCCTTCGCACTGAGTTCTTTGATGCGGCGGGGGAGCAAAAATCTTTTCATTTTCGTCGTTTTCACGGTGATGATCTTCATTCTCGCTTCGATATTTTCGATTACCCATGCCCTGAAGGCGGAGATGTTCACGACGCTCGAGGCGCTTCCTGACATTACGGTACAGCGGATCGTGGCGGGCAAGCAGACCGATATCGATGCGGGGCGAAGCGAGAGGATTGCGCAGATTTTCGGTGTGACCGATGCGCTGCCGAGGGTCTGGGGATACTACTATTTCCCCCGGGCGGGGGTCAACTTCAGCATTGTGGGGGTGGAAGCCTTCGGAACCCAGTACAAAGCTTCTCTTGAAAGCGTGGCCGACATCTACGCCGACAGACTGGCCTCCGGCGATACGATGATCGTGGGCAAGGGGGTCGAAGAGACGCTGGCACGCAACTTTTTCAAGGGCTATTTCTATTTCGTCAAACCCGATGGCGATTTGAAAAAAGTGACCCTCGCCGGGGTCTTCAAACCCGCCACCTCTCTTGAGAGCAACGACATCATCGTCATGGAAAACGGACTGGTTCGGGAGATTTTCGGAATGGATGAGGAGGCGGCGACCGACATCGTCGTCCATGTGGCCAATCCCGACGAGGTGCGCACCGTCGCCCGGAAGATCAGTGAACTCTATCCCGACACCCGGGTCATAACCAAGGAGGATCTGAAAATCAGCTACCAGAATGTTTTCGATTACAAAAGCGGCATTTTCCTGGCGCTGTTCATCATCGCGATTTTCACCTTTTTCATCATCATCTACGACAAGGCGAGCGGACTGAGCAGCGAAGAGAAACGGGAGATCGGCATTCTCAAGGCGCTTGGATGGAAGATCGGCGACATTCTACGGGTCAAGTTCTTCGAGGCCATCGTCATATCGATCGGCGCCTATCTGGCAGCGGTCCTACTGGCACTCGGCTACGTTTTCGGTTTCAACGCGCCCCTGATGCGCAACCTCTTCATGGGATATTCGGTGCTCAAGCCGCCTTTCGATCTTCCGTTCTCGCTTGATGGCGGAACACTGGCGCTGATCTTTTTCACGACGGTACCCGTCTATATCGCCGCGACACTGATTCCTTCCTGGAAAGCGGCGACACTGGAGGCGGACGAGGTGATACGATGAATTCTGTTGTTGCTCGTTGGTCGTTGGTCGTTGGATTTTCGTTATTGGGCATTGGGCATCGGGCATCGGGCATCGGGGGCCGTTTCGCGGCCTCTTTCCTTTTCCTCTTACCGGTTTCTAATTTCCGATTTCCTTCATGGATGGAGGAAAACCCATGCTGATCGAAGTAAAAAACGTGACGAAGGTGTTCAATCCGGGACGTCCCAACGAGATGACGGCACTGGAAAATGTCTCTTTCGGAATCGAAAGGAACGAGCTGGTGATTCTCAAAGGACCCAGCGGCAGCGGAAAGAGTACGCTGCTCTCTCTCATCGCCGCGCTTCAGAAGCCCACATCCGGCGAGGTGGTGGTCGACAACGAGCGGGTCTCCAAACTCCCCGACGATTTCGCGGCGCTCTTTCGCCGTCACAAAATCGGGTTCATCTTCCAGAAATTCAATCTCATTCCCACACTCAGTGTCTTCGAGAATATCATCACCCCCCTGATGCCCGAAAAGCTGGCAGAAAAAGAGCTCGAGGCCAAGGCCGAACGGGTCATGGCGGAGTTTTCCATCGCGCACAAGCGCAACGAATTGGCCAAAAACCTCTCCGGCGGCGAACAGCAGCGTACCGCCATCGCCCGGGCACTCGTCAACGATCCGCCCATCATCCTCGCCGACGAACCCACCGCAAACCTGGATGAAAAGCTGGCAAAGGCGTTTTTGGAGTATGTGGGGCGCATCAAGGAGGAGGGCAAAACCATCGTTATCGCCACCCATGATCCCCTCTTTTTCGGGCTCGACATGACCGACAGGGAGATCGGGTTGCATAACGGGAAAATCGTATCGGTGAAAAGTGGAACGTGATAGGTGAATCGCTGAAATATTCGTCGGCTTCGCCGATGGAGTCATGCAAGAGTACTGGGGAGCAAGACGACCGGTCGGCCCCGTTTGTTCTCGGCTTCCAAAGGATGCCGGTATGCTGAATCCCGATGTCATCGCCATTGTGATGCTCGACGCCATCCTTTTTCTCTTCGCTTTGACGGCATTGGCCATTTCGGTGCAGATTGTGCGCAGGTGGGATTCGGCGGCCACGACACCGCTGCAGTACAGGCTCGAGAAACGCGCCTATCTCGTTGCGACGATCATCAAATTCATCTTCTACCTCAAGCTGCCGCTCTTTGTCTATTTCATCTATACGCTCGACCTGCTTTCTGCTATCCTGCCCGGTGCCATGTGTGCGGCGGGAGTGACCAATGCCACGGTCTACGGCATGCCGCTTTTTGTCGTCAAAATCCTCGACCTTTACCTCTTCGGTCTCTGGATCGTCGTACACACGATCGATATGCACAAACCGGACTACCCCTTCACGAAGATGAAATTCTGGCTTTTTATTCTCATTTTCCCCTTTTTCGCCCTGGAAGTAGGGCTTGAGGTACTGCATTTTAAAGGCATCAATCCCCATGTCATTGTCAGCTGCTGCGGGACCCTCTTTTCTGCGGCGAAAAGTTCTGCCGCATCGCTCTTCATCACTCTGCCCGTGCCGGTGATCCTGGCGCTTTTTTACGGCAATTTCGCTCTGATTCTCATGGCGTGGCTGCTGAAACGCCCGGGGCTGACGGCGTTTTTGAACCTGCTTTTCGTACCGGTGGCGATCGTTTCGCTGATCGCCTTCTTTTCGACCTATGTCTACGAATTGCCTCACCATCACTGCCCCTTCTGCCTGCTTCAAAGCGACTATCACTACGTCGGCTACCTGATGTATACCGCCCTTTTTGCAGGAACTTTTTTCGGGATCGCCGCCTGGGTGGGAAAAAAGCTGGGGTATCCGGCGGCAAAACGGTGGACGCGATGGTCACTGATTGGGGATATTTTATATGTTGCTCTGGTATCATTCTATCCGATCGCTTTTTATCTCAAAAACGGAGTATGGCTTTGAGACGGTTTCTGATAACGCTTTTAGCGCTTTTTGTGGCAGGCTGCAGCGGTTCGGGCGGCGGCAGCGGTCTGAGCAGTCCGGATGGCGGACCGGTCGCTTTCAAACCGGGCAGTGTCACCTGCCCCCAATGCCACATGGATGTCAAATCCCTGACAGACAGCACAGAGCTGATCGACGACAACGGCAGGGTGACGGTTTTCGACGATCCCGGATGCATGGCGCTCTGGATGGATGCCCACGGCATCGATCCCTCCTCGGCGAAAATCTATGTCTATACACGCGACACCCATCGGTGGATCGATGCGGCAAAAGCGCACTATTCCCAAACCGATCCCACGCCGATGGGGTACGGCTTCGGAGCCTACGAGAAACCGGCCGAAGGGCGTATTGCGTTTAAGGAGATGCGGCTTCGGGTTCTGCAGGGGCTGACCCTCAAAGACCCGAAAATCAGGAAAAAACTGCTTGGATATTAGCGCCAAAGGCGCCATAGAGACAACATACGAAAAAAGGAAAAACATGGCATACGAACCCGAATTCAAATCGATGATCAAGGCCAAACCGTTGGGCGGATGGTATATCGAACTGACCGAAACAGCCACAGGCGAAACGGTAGTCTGCGACAATCTGGACGAATATATGCACAAGATAGAGGAGATGGGACAGGAGTACGGTCCGGACATGCAGGTCGCCTGGAGTGTGGATCCTACCGTCGACAGGAAAATCATGGATGCCTATATCCTGGAGATACGCGGTTTGATGCGCAAATACCAGGAAGAAAGCGGCGTCGGCGGCGAGTAGCCAGGGCCATGGAAAACGCGGGATGAATCATAAGAGCCGGTAAAACCGGCTCGCGGAATACGAGACTCTCTTTATCTTTTCCCAAATATCAGCGTCGGGCCGAATTTGACTCCCCATGCGAGAAAAAGCGCCATCCAGAGTGTCGCGGACAGATCGAAGAGCCAGGCGAGGTTAAGGCCAAGACCCGTTGCCATCGAGTAGAGAAATCGCGCCAGTACCACCACCTGCGTAAACCAGAAGAGAGCGATGGAGATTCTGTCCGCATGGGGGACCTGGCCGGAATGGCCCAGTGTGACACGGGTGCCGAAACCGATCAGAATCGTCGTAACAAAACCGATGGCCACAAGATGCAGGCCCGCGTAGAGAAAGGAGGTCTGCATCCATATTTCGGCCAGACACGTCAGGGCATCTATCGCCAGGGCGACGGGTAGCCAGAAGAGTCCCAGATGCAGAACCCACAGAATCGCCGCGGATGTGAAAACCGGGAGTTTCCATCCGAGAAACTCTTTTAGCAGATAGCCTGCCAGCAGAAGGGTGAGGACGATTTCAAAAAGAGCGAAACCGAAGGCGAAAGCCGCCACCTTGAGTGCGAGCAGTCCGAACACGATGGGTAGAAAGCGTCGGGGCTTTGTCACGGCCACATGGCTGAAAAAGGGGACCATCCTCTGTGCCACGACAAAAGTGAGAAAGATGAGATAGAGGTAGACGCCGATTCCCATGGCCAAAGGCTGCCATGCGAAATCGATACCGAAAATGCCGAAGGTGATACCCGTGACAAAGATGAGGTGGGCGACAAGACCCGATCCGTGGGCGACGAGCAGCCAGAGGGGATCGCTCTTTTCCGGGGAGCCTCCGACCAGATAGATAAGCCGGAAATTGCTGACGGCGAAAAGGTTGCCGGCAAAAAGCGTAAGTGCCCCTGCGACGGCCAGCGGCGGGAAAAGGAGAGAGCCGGCCGCGAAGAGGAGCGCTCCTGTTTCATACAGAAAAAAGAGCCGGGTATAGATCGTTTGCGGGACCGGCTGTGTCATACAGAATCTGGGAAACGTCGTCAGCAAAAATCCGTGGAAAAAGTGGCTGAAGACGACAAAAAGCATCGCGTAGCCGTGAAAGACCGTTCCGTCGATCTTCAGGGGAATGCTCCCGCGGTATCCCAGCATGAAAAGCAGCACGAAAAGCACCGCCCAGAGGATTCCCGCCAGAAAGAAAGGCTGATGGGGCTGGGAAAGAAAATAGCTCCATGCCGATGATCGATTCTGTGCCGTCTGAAAATTCATGGTTGTGCTCCTGAAAGGTTTCAAAGCATGTATTGTATCAGAATGTCAAAGGGGATTGGAGTGTCGCAGAATCCTTTCCAGGGGTTCTGGCTGATGGAGGTAATACCCCTGTATGCTGGTGATGCCGATATCCCGGACAATGTTGTAGATAGCGTCGTTGGAAACAAACTCCGCCACTGTATCGATGTTGTAGTTTTTCGCCAGGTTGTGGATGATTTCGACGAACTCCCGGGAGTCGGCGTCTTCGGCAATACGGCTGACGAAAGAGCCGTCGATTTTGAGGCTGTCGATTTTGAGTTTGAGAATTTTCGCGAAATTGGAGTAACCCGACCCGAAGTCGTCGATGGCGATTTTCACACCGTAATGTTTGACCCGCTCGATGAAAGCGCTGATATCTTCGTAGTTTTTCGCCTCTTCCGACTCGAGAAGTTCCAGGGTGATATGATCGCTGTATTTGGACATGGCGATACGGTCGATGATGTAATCTCGGGTGGGACGGTGATGGATGTCGTCGGCTGAGAGGTTGATGCTCAGAAAAAGGCCGTATTTTTCGACGGCATCCATCGATTTTTTGAAAATGATCTTGGTGATTTCGGAATAGAGACGAATCTGTTTCGCCAGAGGGATGAACCGGATGGGTGGGTAGATTTTCCCTTTCTCGTCCTCCAGGCGTGCCAGCACCTCGTATTTTTGTATCTTTTTTGTCCGGGTATCGGCGATCGCCTGGAAGTAGGGAACGATACGCTCCTCTTTGATGGCGGTCGTGAGCTCTTTGGTCATCATGATGTTCTCAAGATAGTGCTGCGGTTTGATCAGGCCATCGGAGTAGATAACCATGTTCTCGCTGGAGTGCTTGGCGTGTTTGAGCGCCATGTCCGCTTTGATCAGCGGCTGAGGCTGGTTGATGGCGACACCGATGGAGATCTGCAGGACGAACTCTCCGTTGGTGACCATGAAAGGAAATTCGCTGGCTAATTTCGCTGCCTGTGTGATCATGGAGAAAAAGGTGGCGGAGGATTTTTCGTTCGTCTCCAGGATGGCGAATTCATCACCCTGCAGATGGTAGATTTCATAAATATAGGGGATGACGGATCGAAGATAGGCGGCATAGTCCTGGATGATTTTATCACCGACATTGGAGCCGAAAAGGTCGTTGTAGGACTGGAAACGGTCGATATTGAATATCGCAACCGACGCAGCGGGGAGATTTTCTATCTTTTCGATGAAGCTCAAACGGTTGGGGAGTTTTGTCAGCGGATTCTTTTTAAGATGGTCCAGTGCCTCCTCGGTCCGTTTTTTGACTTCGCTCTCCAACTCTTCCGAATAGCGTGCCAGTTCTTCGTTGGCTGTCGCGAGCTCCTTTTGAAAATTCTCCCTCTCCAGAAGATAGGTTTTCAGCTTCCGATTGAGGGAGTTGACCTCCATCAGGAGAAAGAAGAGAAGTGTCAGTGTCGCAGCGGCGAAAAAGAAGGAGATATAAAAAGTCGCCTGCAACCTCTTTTTTTGATCTTCCGTAAATCGTTCGAACGTTTCGATGTAGCTTTTTCGCAGGGAGTGCAGATGCCCTCTAAGGGTTTCAAACGCGGCAACGAGCTTTTGCGACGGCGTGTCGGAAGCGTACGCGACAAAGGTTTCTATCTCCTTTCTAAGACGCTCGCACTCTCTTTCGATGGTATAGGATTTCAGGGTTTTTTCATTGTATCGGCAGATCGTGCCCACCAGTTTGCTTAGCTGCGTCACGGCCACTCTCTTTGTTGCGCCAGGAACCCGGGAGCCGGAACGATTGGCGATTCGCTGCAAATGGATCTTTTGAAGCGTTTCGGAGAGATCGTCGATCGGAACCAGTACACTCTGGTCGAAATGTTTGTTCTCTTCGTAGAGTTCCAGCGCCCCTTTGAGAGTAAATAGAAGCAGAACACCGGCAATGAAAAAAACGAAAAAGATGGTCAAAAACCGGAGAGTGATATTTTTAATCATGGTCGCTTCTTTCCAAAATCCATACACGAGCCGGCCGGCTCCTTTGGATAAACTATCGGTACAAACGGCCATTACTTTATGTTTTGGTCTCTTCATGGGCGTGAATTGACGCGTATTAACGTTTTTCCTACCTGAATTTGACTATAATCGCTCCATTGAATTTGTGCAAATCCGATAAGATGACACGACTTTGCGTCGTGGCGGTTTTGTCCAGTGGCAGGTGGATGTGTTTGACGAAAAATATGTAGGTCGCTATCTTTTCTTTTCGATCCTCATCACGGTCGTCATCGCCGAAGCGCTGATTCTGCTTTATGTCCACCTCGAAGAGCCTTCGCCAAAACCCGAAAAACAGGAACGCATGGTGCGTGTCCACATCTCCCACCCCGTTGCCAAACCGCCGGTGCGCAAAGTGACCAGACCCCATCCGAAGCCGGCCAAGAAAACTGTTGCGAAACCCAAACCCAAACCCAAACCCAAGCCGAAACCAAAACCAAAACCAAAGTCCAAACCCAGGCCAAAAAAGAGAGTCAAACCCCTTCCTGCGCCAAAACCACTCCAACAGCCCAAACCGGCCCAAAAGGTGGAAAAACCCCCCAAAATGCAGCCTCCCGTGCCCGAAAAGTCGGTTCGCGAACCGATCAAAAAGCGACCGGCCACGCCCCCTCGGGATTTCGAAAAAGCCGCGCGAGCCAAGGCGCTTTATCTGCAGAAGGTGAGAGAGAAGATCGAAGCGAACAAATATTATCCCAGACGGGCGAAAAAACTTCGACAAACGGGCCGGGTTGAGGTACAATTTGTGATCCGAAAAGATGGCTCCGTCTGTTGTGTCGAGGTGGTGGGGCGATCCCGCCACAAAATCCTGAACCGTGCGGCGGTGCGGACCATCGAGAAGATCGGCCGGTTCGAACCGCTTCCGGCGTCGATGAACGTGTCGGAGCTGAAACTGACGGTGCCGATCAACTACAGACTGAGGTAGGATATTTTATGAATCTGATGCACTATATCGAATCGGGCGGCGTCATCATGGAGATACTGATCGCGATGAACACGATCGGTATCGCCGTGATGGTGACCAAATGGATTCAGTTCTGGCGGTACAACCGGCAAAAAAAACTCCATGCCGACCAGATCGTCGAGGAGTTCGGGGGCCTGGGATCCAACGACAGAGATACGCTGCTGCTCATCATCAAGGAGCTGTTGCAGAGCCGTCTGAAAAAGCTCGAAAGCGGCATGCCGACGATCAAGATTATCGCGACGACCGCCACCCTGTTTGGACTGCTCGGGACCGTCGTCGGTGTTCTGATGGCTTTCGAGGCGATCGCGAAGATCGGAATGGGAGATCCCTCCGTTTTTGCCAAAGGCATCTCGATGGCACTGGTGACGACGGTGGGAGGGCTTATCGTGGCGATTGTCCATACGATTGGCTACAACTATCTCATCGCCTATCTCGATTCGATCGAAGCCAATATCGAAGCGGAACTGCTGGTCCGTTATTACGGGGAGAAAGCGTGAGACGACGGGAGTCGCTGACACTCGACATGACCCCGCTGGTGGATGTCGTTTTTCTGTTACTGATATTTTTTCTGGTCACTTCCGTTTTCAAGAAGGACGAATTGGCACTTCTGCTCAACCTTCCCGAAGGCAAAGAGGGCGGACAGATGGTCAAGAGAAAAGAGGTCATCATCGAAATGGGGGAAGATACGCTGGCCTACAACGGCAGGCCGATCGATTTCAAAACCCTCGACAAAGAGCTGGGGGCGATCGTCGAGAAGAGGCTTCCGGTAATCATCCGTATCGACGAGAAGGTCGAATACGGACGGATCATCAAGCTTTTCGACATGCTCAAAAAACATCGATTGAGCAATATCGCACTGGTGGAAAAAGCGAAAAAGTAAGGAGGAAAAGATGAAAAAATGGTCACTCCCCATGCTTGCGGCGATACTTCTGTGGCTTGGCGGATGCACCCAGGAGACGCAGAACCGGCTGGGACGCGCCGTACAGAACTGGACCGGTGCCAACGGGGTGCTCGATATCTACGAAGGGGGCAAACTGGTGATGCGTTTCATCGGCATCGACAAACTGACCACCGCTCTGGGCACCACCGACGGAAAACCCCGAAACTACAGGTACGGGTACGGCTATCTGGACAAAAACTTCAACTACAAAAAAGACCCGGGCGAAAAGAAACTCTATTTTGAAATCAGCAACTTCACCCCCTACATTTTCTACGAAAACCCGGAAAGCTAAAGGAAGCGCGTGCATAAACTCGATACGATCGAACTTTTCATAAAACTCCTCTCGTTCAGGTCGGTGACACCGGACGATGACGGTGCTTTGACTTTCATCCGCGACTATCTTGGCGATTTCGAGGCGGAGTGGGTCAACCGTGTGAATGTCAAAAACCTCTTTCTTTACAAAAAATTCGCAGACGGCCCGCACCTCTGTTTCGCGGGCCATATCGACGTCGTTCCGCCCGGCGAGGGTTGGGAGAGCGACCCTTTCGTGCCGAAAGCGCAAAAAGGATATATCTACGCCAGGGGGGCGCAGGATATGAAAAGCGGCGTGGCGGCGTTCGTGCAGGCGTGCCGGGATGTCGAAGATTTCAGCGGTACCCTCTCGCTGTTGCTGACCAGCGACGAAGAGGGGGAGGCGAAACATGGCACCGTCGAAGTGCTTCGGTATCTCAAGGAGAAGGATTTTCTGCCCGATTACGCGGTCGTGGCCGAGCCGACATGTGAGAAGGTTTTCGGAGACGCCATCAAAATAGGCCGTCGCGGCTCGATCAACGGCACCATCGAAAAGATTGGCAGGCAGGGGCACGCCGCCTACCCGGAAAAGGCGCTCAACCCGATTCACAAAGTGGCCCAGGTGCTGCCCCACATCGCCGGCGTCGATCTGGACGAAGGGGATGAATTTTTCGCCCCCAGCAAATTCGTCATCACCGATATCCGAGCCGGCATGGAGGTGACCAACGTGACGCCGGGTCGACTGAAAATGATGTTCAACGTACGCAACAATACAAAAACGACGAAAGAGGATATCGAGGCCTTCGTCGACCGCTATTTCAAAGATATGAACTATATGCTCACGATCTCCCAATCGGCGAAGCCCTTCATGACCGACAAGGATTCGAAAATCGTCGAGGCCCTTGGCTGCGCGATAAGGAAAGTGACGGGTCTCAAAACGAAGTACTCCACGGCGGGCGGAACGAGCGACGCACGTTTTTTTGCGGAGTTTGGCGTCGACGTGGTGGAGTTCGGCGTACGAAACGACACGATCCACGCTCCCAACGAACGGACGACACCCGAGGAAGTGAAGGCACTTAAATACGTCTTTGACGAGGTGATTAAAAGCTTCTGATTAGAGAATGCGTGATAAAAATTAATTATAATTCAATCAAAAACGGAAAAAGAGCCTTCATGCTGAAAAAAAGTGTTGCCCTCATTCTTCTGGCATCGTCTCTTTTGATGGGCGAAATTCTCTGGCAGCCTTCCTACCGCCAGGCGAGAGAGGAGGCGGTGAAAACGAAGCGACCGATGATGGTCATTCTGGTCTCCCACACATGCCGATGGTGCCGAAAGCTCGAAAGCCGAACACTCAACAATCCGCAGGTAGTCGATTTCGTCAACGACAATTTCGTGCCGGTCATCGTCTACAGGGAAGAGGGGAACTATCCGCAGGAGAGGATTCATTCCCCCTATGTGCCGGCCACCTTCTTTTTAACGCCTGATGGGAAAGAGATCATGAAACCGACGGTGGGGTACTGGGAACCCCACGATTACATGAGCGATCTCGTTATGGCGGCAAGAAAATTCAAAACGCTTCGATCTCCCCGTTGATTCTGTGCAGCAATTCGCTGCAGAAATCGGTGTGGCAGACGATCTGTTTCGTCTCCACATTGTCGCTGTTGGGCATCTGGAGCCGCAGATAGTCATCTTTCCCTTTCCGATAGAAGAGCACCCCGCTGAAAGCGAACCCCTCCTCTTTAAGCACTTTGACCACCTCGTCGATACAGCCGCACTTCATAAGATTGATATCGGCGAAGATCATGTCCACATGCTTTCTGTAGAGGATGTGCAGATGATGGCGAACGACATGGGCGAAGTCTTCCGACACCCAGTCGATCACCAGTGTTCCGCACTGTGTGTATTCGCTGAGTTCCCATGTGATGCTGTTGTATTCCCGGGGTTTTTGCATTTGGGCCTCTTCGATCCGAAGTTCGTTGTTCGCATAGATGAGGCGTACAAGGTCCCGATAGTCTGACGGCAGGAAAATTTTCCGTTTTTTGACACCGTTGAGAATTTTGTAGCCGATCAGGACGGCGGCCCGTTTCTGTGTGCGGACGGCATTGGGATCGGTCAGCGAGACAGTATTGGGAACTATTCCAAGAAGCAGGGCGCTTTCACCGAATCCGTGACGGAGGTTGGCGCGCTGGCTGAAAGGGTGAAGCATCAGCGCCTCTCCGAAGATCGCGTCGAGCTTCAGTTCCCTGGCACGCTGCTGGACCCGATCGAGCATGGCGTTCATGATGCCTTTGCCCTTGTAGTCCGGATGCACCACCGCCACGCCGATCTCCGCGATGTTGGCATCGGGGATCATGACGAGAGCGAAGTGGCCGACGATCTTCCCTTCTCTCGTTTCGGCCACGACCGACGCGATCTCTCCGTTTTCGTTGAGTTCCCGTATTCTCCTCGGATAGTAGAAGAGTGACTTGTAGTAGCTGTAGGTATAGTTGTTGTAGATGAGACGGCTGATCGACTCTTCGTCGCCGCATTCGTAATCTCTTATCTGGATCGATGCGGGTTTCAGTGATGCCGGCGATTCGTCTTCGAGGTCGGAGTAGGGCTGGAAGGTGATGTCGTCGAACTCCATGGGATGCGATTTGAAAATCGTGAAGGATTTGCCCTTTCGGCCAAGATTGGAGAAGCGAAGCTCGTCCACATAGTCCACGATCCGTTTGAGACCTCCGGTACGCTCCGATTTCATGTAACTGTCGAAATCGAAGGGCTGCCCCATGTCGTGGACGCTGATCTGGATACCGTGGGGATGGAAGAGGATATCGATGTCGATCATCCCGTCGAGGTTTTTCGGGTAGGCGTGGCGGATGGCGTTGAAAAGCAGTTCGCGGCTCGCCGCCACGATGTCGACAATCTCTTTCTGGCCGATTTCCGCGATATGCGCGGCCTCCTCGATCACATGCATCGCCATCGGGAGATATTTGATATTGTTGGGAATGCTGAGGGTGATATTCTGCTGCATGGCTATCCCTTCGCTTCCCTGAGCGCTTTGACGGCGCTGAGGCATAGAATTTTCATGCCGATCGTCAGCGCGTCGTCGTCCACGTCAAACCGCGTATTGTGCTGCGGAACGCAGGTTCCCTTCTCCTCGTTGCAGACGCCGAGCCGAAAGAAGGCGCCGGGAACGATCTGCAGGTAGCGGGAGAAGTCCTCCCCGCCCATGACCGGATCCACCAGATCCACGAGTCCTTCTTTTCCCACCACCTCTTCGGCCGCGGCTTTGACGATATCCACCATGTGGTCGTTGTTGGTCAGTTCCGGCGGGCCGAATTGGTAGTTGAAGTGGTATTTGGCATCCATGGCGGTACAGATTCCCTTGATCGTCGTCTCCATCATTTCGGGAATCTTTCTGCGTACCGACTCGTTGACGGTACGGACTGTGCCGGCGACCGTGACGAAGTCGCAGATAATGTTGGGTGCGTTTCCCCCTTCGATTTTTCCCATGGAGATGACGGCCGGGTGGAGGGGGTCGATGCGCCGGCTGACGATATGGTTGAGGGAGTTGATGACCATGGCCGCCACCAGCACCGCGTCGATGCCTTCGTGGGGCCTGGCACCGTGGGCCGTCTTGCCATAGATGTCGAAGCTGAAAGTGTCGGCTGATGCCATCATCACGCCATATTTGTAACCGATCTGACCTGTGCGAAGATAGGGGTAGACATGCAGGCCGAAGATGGCGGAGACACCCTCCAGCGCTCCGTCTTCGATCATCTGGTTGCTGCCCCCTTCGAGAATCTCTTCGGCGGGCTGGAAAATGATGCGCACGTTGCCCGGCAGCTTCTCTTTGATGCGGTTGAGTACCAGGGCGCAGCCAAGAGCCGTGGCGGTATGGGCGTCATGGCCGCACGCATGCATGATCCCCTCTTTTTTCGATGCGTAGGGTTTGTCGCTGTTTTCGGGCATCGGGAGCGCGTCCATATCGCCCCGAATGGCGACCGTGGGAAGAGCGGGATCTTTGACGATGTCAGCCACGAGGCCGTAATGGTTTTCGAACCTTTTGAAAGAGATGCCCTCCGCCTCCAATATGGAACGCAAAAGGAGGTTGGTCTCTTTCTCTTTACCGGAAAGCTCCGGATTTTGGTGAATATCGTGGCGAATGTTCACGATTCGCTCAAAAAGTGTGTCCACCTCTTTTTTGATCTGCTCATTGATGCCCATGATCACTCCTTTCCGATGGAACTTGTCCCATACTCCATCATAGGGCAGAGCAACTTATAATTTCGTTATTTGGCCGGTATTGAGTGCGTGTCAGGGGAGAAAAAATCTCTTTTCGAGACTCTTTTCGAAAGATTTCGACGCTTGAAGAAGTGCCGCTTTGCGGCTTTTGGATGAGACGCCTTTGATGGGATATCGCATCCCTTCTTCCACCGTTTTTTCGCCGCCATTGGAAAGTTTCAGGTCGACCGTGCCTTTGACGATGTAAAATCCATGGATTCTGTCGTAAGAGAGGGTGGGGTCGAGGGCTACACGAAGAGCCCCATTCGGGCAGGGAGGCTTCTGCGTGAGGGCAAAGCCCCGTTGCGCGAGAGCGGCCGCCACCGTTTTGGCGAAAGGGAGAAAATCGCTGTTTCGAACCGGCTCGATGCAGAACCGTAAGTGCTCTTTGGCCTCTTTCTCTTTGCGGATGAAAAAGAGTTTGCGTTCCGTCACGTTTCGATAGAGCGGCTCATAGGCAGGGTCCAGGGCCGCGAGTATCATCAGTTCGGGGAGAATCTTTTCGTACATCTCTTTCAAGCGTTTTGCCTGTTTGAATCGCGACAGCCCGCTGGCGTCGTTTGGGGCGTTCCAATTCGCTTCGGCTTCTTTGATCTGCCCGGAAACCTCCTTCAGAAGCGATTTTGTAAAATCATCGCGATGGATTCCGACCTGGGTGATGTAACGGTTCCAGGCCAGACGTTCGCTTCGCAAGGTTTCATAATGTGTCACAGGCACTTTTTCGACCGTCGTTTCGATGTCGTAGGTGCTCTCTTTGAAGGTGTGTTCATAGACATCCCGGTGGGAGTATTCCCGCGATCTGTAGGTGGAGGAGACGGTGACCCGGATGCGTGCCAGGAGGTTCGAAAGAGCGTGTCGTGTCGCCTCTTCCATCGTTTCTCCTTCGCCGGTGCCGTAGAGCCACTCCCGGTTGTTCGGCGGAGGGTTGAGATACCACACCGGAGCGGTGAGCGGTTTTCGGGCGGCTCTTTGGTGTGTGTGCTCGGCGCAGCCACCGAAAAAAAAGAGTGCGACAAAGAGGAAACAGGCGATTTTTTTCATTGGTTCATCTGCTTCAGGGCACTCTCTTTCGCACGGATCGACTGTTGGATACGCACAATCGCCGCGTCGATCGTTTCGTTGGGTTCCGGGCAGTTTCTGTCGGCCAGGAGATAGAGTGAACGCGCCGCTTCGAGCTCTCCTTTTGTCTCCTTCACCACGCCGAGATCGTACGCTGCGACATAGCTCTGTTCCCCCGTACTGCGCAGCAGTTCGCCGAGCAGCTGTTCCGCTTTGTCGTAACGGCCGTGTTCGATAAACGTCAGAGCGTTTTTCAGAAGCTTTTTCTCTTCGGCGGAATAGTCGATGTCCGGTTCCTCCAGAAGTTCGACCTCGTGATAGGTGTAATGGGGCGTCAGGCGCTGAATGAAGTGATCGGCGATTTCGTTCGCAAGCAGATCGAGCGCTTCACCTTTTGTTGGAATGTGCGTGCTGGAGTCAAAACAGCGGTTCCAGTGTCTGGAGCGTTTCAACGTATCGGCGAAGAGGACTTCTCCTTTGGCGATGTCCACCAGACGGATATGCGCGGAGACCACGGCGCTTCGCTCCATGCAGGAGACATCGAAGATGTTGTATTCCTTGCACTTTTTGTCGAGACATTCGAATCTCTTTTCGGTGTAGTAACTGTCTTCCGCATCCGCAGCGGTGACCGATCCGGTAATGAGCGCGGTGGCACCCAGCAGCTTCCCGGCCTCGACCACCTGTTCCTCGTCGGCGAGTCCCGACTCCTGCAGACGTAGCTCTTCGAGAATTTTGCTGAGGTCGCCGCGGCTTATGACGGTAAACCATGGCTTGCCGTCCACCCTGGCGGCTGCCGCTTTCGTTTCGATTTTTTCCGTCAAGCCGACCGTGTCATGCCTGAATGTGTACACCGCAATCCGCTTCGCGCCGGCGGCCCGGTCGATCTCGGCCGGCTGCAAAGAGGCGATACGGACCGTTTTCGAGCATCCTGTGAAAACAAGAAACACGAGAGCGAGAGCGACAAGCTTCATCGATTTTCTGGGAACTCTTTATCAAGCTCTTTGAGCGCCTGTTTGGCCTGGAACTGCTGCCAGAGCGCATCGTTGTTTTTGTAGCTGCTGATGATCGCCTGGCGGGCGGCTTCGTCCACACTCTTTTTGTCCACTTTCACAAGCACATAGATCGAGCCGTCTTCGGGATGCTCCCAGTAGGCGGCCTGCTGTGAATCGTGAAGGGTTACGCGGGAGACCTGTTTCGAAACGTTTTCGACGACACGTTCCACCGTCTCTTGTTCACCGACCCCTGTCGATCGGGCGAACTGTGTGGTTCTGGCTTTCACATCCAGAATGATCTGATGGGCCAGATTGGAGCGGGCATCGGCCAGTGCTTCTTTGCGGGCGAAACCGAAACCGAGTTTGCCGATCTGCGCCGTACCGACCGCCGCATAGTATGCATCGTCATGATGCAGTCCGCATACCCATTTGGGTGCCTCTTTGCCATGGATCGTACATTCGCTCTGAATCTGTTCCGGTTCGGGTTTTTTGGAACTGCATCCGGCAAAAAATGCCAGAACGATCATGGTGGCGATTAATGGTTTGGCATAACGCATCGTTTCTCTCCTTTGTTATTTTGAAAATTCTCTATCCAGCGAATCGAGTGCATCGTGTGCCTGTTTCTGCTGGTACTGCGCGTCCTTGTTTTTATATGCGGGCAACGGCTCTTTGGAACCGCAGCCGCCAAAAAGAGAGAGTGCCAGGATCGTATACACTATCGTCCGAGCCCACCTTGTCATGCATCCTCCTCTTTCGTTTCAACCGATTTTAACATATTCGTTATAAACCGATTGTGGAGGTGTTGCCGATATGGGTATAATCTCTTTTATGGAAAGAGTACGGATTATCAATACGGGCGGGACCTTCAACAAGCGGTACGATCCGGTGGCCGGCCGGCTTTTCGTTCCGGCGGACGACCGGGCGGTGGAAGCGGCGCTGGCCTCTTTGCGAGCCAACCGGACGTTGTTTCTTGGCGGAGCGATCTACAAGGACAGTCTGGAGATGGACGATGCCGACCGTGATCTGCTGTGCGAAATGGCCGCGGAAACGAAAGAGGATGCCATCGTCATCGTCCACGGCACCGACACGATGAAAAAAAGCGCCGAAGCGCTGGCCGGATGGCCGGGAGTCGCCGGGAAGAAGCGGGTGGTGCTGACAGGGGCGATGGTCCCTTTTTCGATCGATCCTACCGAAGCGACGGCCAATCTCGTCTCGGCCGTGACGGCGGCGGGATTTCTCGACCCCGGGGTCTACATCGCGATGCACGGATTGGTGCTTCCATGGCGGAAGATACGGAAAAACCGTGAAGCGGGACGTTTCGAAAGGGTCGAGTGATGGAGTGCATCGTCTTTTCGACCCACCGCCGGATACGCGATTTTGTGGCGGCGCACGACAATACGCTGCTGCCGAAACTCTACACGATGGATGAATTTCTGCGGCGGACGGTCGTGGTGCCGGGCCGGGTGTTCGTGGATGAAGCGAGCCGGGTGCTCTACCTCTACCGGGCCATCGAAACCCTCGACATTTCCCGGCTCGGCTTCGATAAAAATTTTCTGAGCTTCGTAAAAAATTCGGAGTTCGTCTTCCGTTTTTTCGAGGAGCTTCATGCCGAACAGGTGCCGATCGAAAAACTCAAAGAGGTCGATCTTTATGCCGAATACGAGGAGCATCTGCAGATTCTGCAGGCGATTTTCCAACGGTACACGACCCTGTTGGAGAAAGAGGGGCTCGTGGACAGGGCGGCGGTTGGCGCCTATCGGCTCAATGAAAAATTTCTGAGGCAGTTTGAGCGGATCGACATCCATGTCGACGGCTATCTGAGCCGGTTCGAGACGGGGGTGCTGGAGCGGATCGAAACGCCTCTGTTCCTCCATTTCGTCACCACCCCTTTCAATAGCAAGCTGATTGAACGTCTCGGTCTTGAAGAATCTGTGGCGACGAACCGGCGCTGCACCCTCGACTGGCGGCGAAAAGTGATCGTCGAAGAGGAGAGGCTTCCGGCGCTTCGAAGCGATGCGATCGATCTGGCCGCTTTCGAAGAGCGGATTGACCAGGTGGCTTACGTGCTTCGGAAGGTGGAGGCTTTTATCGAAGCGGGCGCCGACCCCGACCGGGTCGCCGTCATTCTGCCCGACGAGGATTTTGCCGAATATCTGAAGCTTTTCGATCCGCTGAAGAATTTCAATTTCGCCATGGGGACCCCCTTTGTACAGAGCCGCTACTATCGCAGGCTGGCGGATCTTTATGATGCCCTTGCGGACCGGAGTGCAAGCGCGAAGGAGAAAATGGCCAAAGACGAGCTGACGGAAGCTTTTTCACGGGTGAGTGATTTTACGTCGTTTCTGGCGTTTCTGCAGGAGGTTCCGATGCGGCCTCAGGAGCTGGAAGCGATCGACGAGGCGCTCTTTTCGTTCAAAAAGTTCGGCCCGCTTCTTGGGCACGCCACCCCCCTGCAGCTGCTGCACACGTGGCTTCAGCGTCTCGAACCGCTCTCTTTGGACGATGTGGGAGGCGGCAGGATCACGGTGATGGGGCTTCTGGAGAGCCGGGGAAAAACTTTCGACGGCGTGGTGATCGTCGACTTCAACGAGGAGGTGGTGCCCAAGGTGAGCGAAAAAGACCTCTTTCTCAACAGTGCCATCCGCCGCCATGCCGGCATGCCGACACGAAAGGACAAGGAGAATCTCCAGAAAAACTACTACTACCGACTTCTTCAAAACAGCGGGCGGGCGGCCCTGTGCTGCGTCAGAAACGAAGAGAGCCTGCCAAGCCGGTTTCTGGCGGAGCTGGGGCTGGGCGATCCTACGGTGGAGAATGGCCGCTATCGTGCCATTATCGCTCCACGCTCCACATCGCCTGTGAGGTACGCTGCCCCGCTATCAGGACCCAACCCGTTTAGAAGTAAACCGGAGCTGACACCGACGAAACTCAAAGACTGGCTGGAGTGTCCCCGGCGTTTCCACTACCGCTATCTGCTGGAAATCAGGTCGGAGCGCGAGGAGGAGAAGGTGGTGGGCACACTGATACACGAGGCCCTCGAAGCGGCCGCGCTGAGCAAAACGGAGCTTCTCTCGCCCGAGGGCTATTTCGAATTTCTGATCGATCACATCTACCGCGGCAGCAGGGATATTCTGCAGCGTTTCGAAATCTCGCTGACCTGGGAGGAGCGGCTCGAGCGGTTCTGCCGGGCCGATTACGACGAACTGCTCTCCTTTCATCAGGTGGCGCTGGAGGAGTGGATCGAAGTGACCTACGGCGGTTTCAGGCTCTCAAGCCGGGCCGACCGCATCGATCTGGGGGAGGATGTGGTCCGCCTCATCGATTACAAAACGACGAAACATCTGGACAAAACACTCTCCGATGCCAACGACTTCCAGCTTCTTTTCTACTGGCTCTGGGCGAAAGAGACGTTTCCCGGGCATCGGGTCGAAGCGATCTACTACGACCTTTACAACGTAAAAAAGCAGAAGATCGATCTGCACGGGAAGGCGGAGGAGCTCGACAGAGTGCTGGCAGTGCTCAATGAGCGTGAAACTTTCGACTACCCGATGACCGACGATTTGAAAATGTGCAGATACTGTGATTACAAAACAGCGTGCGGAAGAGAATAGAAGATGTGAAAAACGGTTTAAATTTCATTGGATATAATATCGCAATGTGGTTTGCAAAACATTGCCACAAATTCGAGTCAGAGCGATACAATGCATAATGAAAATTTTCTGAAGCGCTTCAAACTTTTCAGGGTCCTGGTCGTGGCGCCGAAAGAGGGAGAGTTTTTCAGGTGGTGCCGTGATTTCGATGACCATTGCGGTCTTTGCACCTACGAAGAGCTTGGGGAGTGCGGCTCGGGCGGTCCACCCCATCTCGTTCTTTTGCAGACTGACGGAGAAGGGAACGATTTTTTAAAACGCAAGGAGGCGATGGAGCGTCTTCGGAAATTGCGTTACTGGCAACTGATACTTTTTGCCAAGGACCCGGAACGCCCGGAAGTTCAACGGTTCGCGATCGACCATCACGCTTTCGGTCTTCATCCGCTTCCGGCCTCCAGGGAAGATGTGATGAAGGCGGTGGCAGAGGTGCTACCGGCCCTGATGGAGAGGATGCAGGAGCAGACACGCAGCATCCAGTTGCAGAAAATCGTCGATATGGGGGCCGCGCAGGTGCTTGCGGGGGCGGGCGGGAAGCCTCTTTTTGCAAACACGGCGGCGAAACGGCTTTTTGGCGTACCCGATGCGGCACACCTCGCGGAGAGTATCTGGCACACACTCTCCCCTGCCGATTTTCCACGGAAGGAAGGAGACGTCCGGCTGATCCCTTTCCGTGACAAAAGAGTGCTGGTCGCCCTGTCGGGAAATGGGGAAAAAGAGCATCTGTATACTTTCATCCCCCTGGATGACCGCATGGATGTGCAATCTGGCACTTTCGTTTCGAGAATCGGGTTTGTCGACACGCTCAAGGACAAAATGGCGCAGCGTATCGGCTCCGACGAACCGCTTGCCCTTCTTGCCGTGCGCATAAGCAATCTGCACAGTATCGTCGAAAATTTCGGATGGAGCGTTTCACACAGTGTCGTCAAATCGTTCGGTGAAATGATGTGTACCCATTTCCAGCCCGTGGAGTCCTGTGGCGTCTGGCACAAGGATATGCCGGCTCTGCTTTTTACGGGAGATGCCGCCACGGGCCTGAAAGAGCGGCTGGAGCGTTTCGTGGCGGAGATCAAAATTTTCGAATTCGAGCAGAATATTACGCTCACGGCCGATTTTGTCCTGATCGATGTTCACGACGAAGATCTCAACGCATTGATCAATCTTGTCGAAAAGTTCTACACGGGGCAGCTTTCGGTCGCCGATACGAAAGGATTCTCCTGTTACAGGAGCGGCACGGGCCAGGAAGTCCGCAAGGAGGAGGATCTGCTGATGCAGTTTTTCACCAATATCATGGCCAATCGGCTTCCTGTCAAACTGCTCAACATCTACAAGGGGCTTCCCATCTCCACTCCGACACGCATACTGAAAGTCGAAGAGGGAAAGATTGTCGTCAAAACCGAAAAAATCCAGAAATTCGTCATGCGGGAAGAGAGACGGGTTGTTTTTCAGTCTCCCCATCTGCCGGGGGATATCGAGGCGGAAGTGCACATGACCGATGCCCAGCGGCCTCTGGCGATATTGAAAAAGGTGAAGATGATGCACACTTCCATCAACAACCGCAAACATACGCGCGTTAATGTGACTTCACGCCTTCCTGTATCGCTCAAAGTAGGAAAGAACCATTACAGTGGCTTTGTCCACGACATTTCGATCAACTCCATCGCCCTCTTTTTCAACGCCGGCAAATTCGCGGAGAACGAACTGCGGCAGAAGCGTGCCGATCTCTCCTTCAAGCTGCCGTGGGAAAATGAAGAAGGTTTCGTCAATATCGCGGTTCCCGGAGAAATCCTCTTCAACCGTGAAGAAAACGGGTATCACAAACTGGTCGTGATTCTCGAGCCCAGCGATGTGAATGAAAGCTATATCTTCGACTATATCTACAAGCGGCAGAAAGAGCTGATTAGGGAGATCAAAGAACGGATAGGCTCCTGAAGGATTGCCTTCCGATGGTATCGGGCATACAGACCATCCGAAACGGCGCGCTCCCTTTTCGACGAAGCCGCCGCGCGCGTTCTCGTTTGATGGATGGTAGTGTATACTGTGTAATATCAATTACCAAGGAATGGGTGTGGAACGACTTTTGGCATTGAGCGCCAGCGCGGGCAGCGGCAAAACCTTCGCGCTGGTGGCGCGGTATCTGGCGCTGCTCTTCATGGACGCGAAACCTTCGGAGATTCTGGCCATCACCTTCACCAACAAGGCGGCGGGGGAGATGCGGGAGCGGCTGATGGCTTCGCTGGAGGAGCTTTCCTCGCAGATGGCCGAAGCGATTGCCCGAAGCAGCGGAATGGGCATCGAAGAGATCGAGGCGAAACGGCCCAAGGTGCTGCGCCGGTTTCTTGCCGGCGATTTGAGGGTGATGACCATCGACAAATTCATCCACCAGGTGCTTAGGAAATTCTGCTGGTATGTGGGTATCGAAAGCGATTTCGAAATCGCCGCGACACCCACGGAGGAGTTCTTCGGACACTTTCTGCAAAATCTGGATGACAGGCACTACAGGGAGCTGGTCGATTTCGCCCGGTTTGAGGCACAGAAGCGCCAGAACATCAGCGATTTTTTCGAACTGCTTTACGAAAAAGAGAAGGAGCTCCCGCCTCTTGGATATTCCGTGGAACCCTACAGTGACCAGGAGGCGATGCGCTGGGCATTGCGGATCAAAGAGTATTTTCAGGATCAGCCTGTCAGCGAGCGGGCAAAAAAGACGATGGATTTCGAAACGATCGACGATGTCGTCCACAGCAAATGGTTCGCGAAAAAGAGCCTGAACTACTGGGATTACAAAAAAGTCTACACTCCCGTCGTGGACGAGTGGTTCGCCGAACTCAAGCGGGAGGTGGCGGCCTACTACAGGAAAAAAGAGCGCTTTTTCCTGGCGCGGATTTTTGCGCTCTACGATCTTTACAAAGCGAGCAGGAGCGGTTATATGCGCCGTTGCGGCCGACTCTACTTCAAAGATATCGAACATCTGGTCTACGAACTGCTGCGTCAGAAGGATTTCACCCAATTTCTCTATTTCCGTCTCGATGCGCGTATCGGCCATATCCTTTTCGACGAGTTTCAGGACACGTCGGTCACCCAGTATCGGATTTTCGAACCGATCATCGAAGAGATCGCTTCGGGGGGGAGCGAGCGCACCTTTTTCTACGTGGGCGATACGAAACAGTCGATCTATCGGTTCCGCGGCGGGCAGAAGGCGCTTTTTGACTATGTGGCGAAACGGTTCCACATCCACGTCGGGCATCTGGATACCAATTACCGTACCGGGGAGGTTATCGTCGATTTCGTCAATCGCACCTTCCCCTACGTGCAGCCACCCCAAAAAGCGTTTCATAAAGGCGGCTATGTGGAAGTGGCGGAGGGTGAGCCGCTCGAAGAGCTGGCGGCGGTGCTCGGGCGCCTCATCGACGCGGGGGCGGCCGACGAATCGATCGCGGTTCTGGTCCACGACAACAAGGAGATTCTGCAGGTTGGGGATATGATCCGGGAGCGCTTTGGCAAAGAGATCGCCACCCACAAGCGGGCGAAAGTGTCCGAGCAGCCCAGCGCCAAGGCGATGATCGAACTGATGCGTCTTCTTTACGCCCGGTTGCGCGGAAAGGAGGGATCGCTGCATCGGCTCAATTTCCTGACGCTGATCGGCCGTCCCTACGATCCGGATTTCGAGGCGGAGATTCCACTGGATCGGCCCGCGAAAATGATCAAAACGATGATGGAACGGTACGCTCTTTTTGACGAAGCGGCCATGAAGCTGCTGGAGTTCGCGATTCCGCTGCACGATCTGGTCGAATTCATCCATGAGATCGACCACTATGAAGAGGAGCTGCCTCCCCGGGAAGTTCGCGGTATCAACGTGCTGACAATCCACAAGTCGAAGGGGTTGGAGTTCG
The DNA here is from genome assembly GCF_016593255.1 of Hydrogenimonas urashimensis. NCBI lineage: Bacteria > Pseudomonadati > Campylobacterota > Epsilonproteobacteria > Campylobacterales > Hydrogenimonadaceae > Hydrogenimonas > Hydrogenimonas urashimensis. The sequence continues at coordinate 2,077,767 of NZ_AP023212.1, forward strand.
AGCATCTGATCGTGCTCGATCGGCTGGGTCGGTCGAAATCGGATACCACACCGGTGATTTTCGATTACGAGGGGATCGAGCTCAAAAGAGTCTGGATGAAATTCAAGAACCGCGAAGAGGTCGATGGCGAGTATGCCGCCGCTTTGAAGAGGGAGAGATCGCTGGTCGCTGAGGATAGGATGAACAAAATCTATGTCGCTTTCACCCGTGCCAGACGCTCTCTTTTTGTCGTAAAAAAAGAGAAAGGCTCAATCTTCGACTTTCTCGATTTGAAGCCGCAGACACTCGGAAACTTTTCCGTCGAGGCGATTCGCAAGCCAGCAGAAAAGGAGTCAGCGCCTTTGACGGTGCATCTTCGCGACTACGGCCGGCAGAATGTGCCGCAGGAGAATCAACGGTACCAGGCGAACGATTTTGAGGCGATCTACCTGGGACAGGGGGTCCACTACCTGTTCGAAACGGAAGACGAAGACGCCTTTTTGAACCGGTACGGTGCTCTCTGCGATGTCAAGAAGGCGAAAGAACTGGTCAAAGCGGGACGCGGCAATATGGAGTATCTGCTGCTGACGGAGGGGAAAGAGATCCACGAACTCCCTTATGTTTTCGAAGGAAAAGAGGGCATCGTCGATCTTTTTGTCGACCAGGGCGAAAAGGGTGTCATTATCGACTACAAAACGGCAACCCCCCACGACATCCGGAGCTACAAGGAGCAGCTTCTTCGCTACAAGGAGGCGCTTGAAGCGCTGATGCCAAAGAAAAAAGAAATCGATGCCTATATCTATTTTCTCGATACTCTGAAACTTGTGAAAGTAGGGTAGGAACATCGGAAGGCAGGAAACGGCGGCGGCATCCTGCCGCTTTTGTCATTCGCCTCGTTCTAACCTTCCCTTAACCCCCGTTGTATTATGCTGTTTAAAAAGCGATACCATCGAAGGAGGGCATTATGGCACACGATGCGTGGCTGAGCAAGGAGCTCAAAGAGGGCAAAGTCCTCTGTCTGGCGTGCGGGCACGCCTGCAAACTTGAACCTGGCGAATACGGCAAATGCGGTGTCCGTGTCAACGAGAACGGAAAACTCAAATCGACGGTTTACGGGCTGGCGGCAGCTGTGCATGTGGATCCTGTCGAAAAGAAGCCGCTTTTCCATTTTCTGCCCGACACGCCGGTCTTCTCGATCGGTACGGTGGGGTGCAATTTCTGCTGCAAATTCTGCCAGAACTGGGAGATCAGCCAACATCCTCAGACCCACAACTATGAGGTATTCGGACAGGACCTGCCGCCACAGCGTATAGTGGAGCTGGCACTGGAGACCGGATCGAAATCGGTTGCCTACACCTACAACGAGCCGATCGTCTATTTCGAGTACACCTACGACACCGCGAAACTGGCCAAGGAGAAAGGGCTTAAAAATATCTACGTCACGAGCGGATTCGAAACCCGCAGGGCGATCGACGAGCTGGCACCCTATGTGGACGCCATGAATATCGATATCAAATATTTCGACGACGAGAATTACCGAAAGATCAGCTGCGCCCGTCTCAAACCGGTGCTTCAGGCCATCGAATACGCCCACGGGAAGGGAATCTGGATCGAAACGACAACGCTGATCATTCCCGGCATCAACGACAGCGACGAAGAGCTGCGGCAGATCGCAAAATTCCAGGCCGATCTGAGTCCCGACATGCCGTGGCACATCTCCCGTTTCCATCCCGACTACAAGATGCTCGATCGTCCCGTCACCCCCATCGAGACGCTGGTGCGTGCCTATGAGATCGGAAAGGAGGCAGGACTCAAATACATCTATGTCGGCAACTATCCCGATGCCGACAGGGAATCGACCTATTGTCCCGGCTGCGGCTACAAGGTGATCGAACGGCAGGGCTACATCGGTGAGCGGGTCGTGAACCACCTGGATGAAGAGGGCAACTGCCCGAAATGCCACACACATATCGCAGGCGTATGGAAGTAGAGCCTGCAGCCATAAAAATACACAAAACATAATAGATCCGATCGACTGTTCACAAAAAATTACCCAAACGGTTGGAAAATTCGGGAAGTTTCTCTCTATTCTTCCCGAATCGCCTCCTTTTTGACGAAATATCCTCTTTTTTCTTCTTTTTTTTCAACACTAATTGGCAAAACTGCCGATATTAAAAACAGACGCTATCCATCATATGCCCCCGCAACTGCCCGGCAACCGGCACATGATGTGTGACGTCATACACACAACAGGCGGAAGCGGCAGCGCGTAAACGGGATGTTGCCTGTTTGAGATTCGTGTTTTTGGATAGCTGGGGTCGAATTGAGCCTCTTGTAACTTGTTTGGAAAAAGGTCGTCGTTGGAACTCGAAAACCCTCTGGAGTCGTGTACCGTTTTGTATGTCGAAGACGAAAAGGAGATCCGTAATTACGTGATCCCGTTTCTAGGGCCCCGCGTCAAGACGCTATGGGTGGCTGAAAACGGAGAAGAGGGGCTAAGGCTCTACGAAAGGCATCGACCCGACATCATTGTCACCGACCTTAAAATGCCCCGGATGGACGGTATCGAAATGTCCAAGACCATCCGCGACGAAGATCGGGACACCCCGATCGTGCTGACCGCCTCCTACAGCGATCAGCACCACCTTTTCGCCGCAATCGAAGCGAAAATCACCTCCTTTTTGCGCAAGCCGGTCAAAATCAACGAACTGCTGCGCACCGTGGAGGATCTGGCCAAGAAGATCACCTACGAGCGGGCCCAGAGACAGGTTCAGGCGACGATGGCGCAGCACTATCTGGCAATCGAAGAGGAGGCGCTGCTGATCTACATCGATCAGGGCGGCCATATCAAGAAGATCAACGACCAGATGGCGATGCGGCTCAATTACCGGCTCGATCTGCTGGAGGGGGAGCCTTTTGAAAGCATTCTCTACAAAGGAAGCGATTTCGCCCGCTACAAATCGCTCTTCGAGGCAATCGAAGGAGGAGACAGCTGGCATGGGGAGATCCATCTGATCACCCAGTGCGACATGGAGCTGATATTCAAGGCGACACTGATTCCGCTCTACGATGTCGACAAGCCGGGATACCAGTTCATGATGCTTCTTGAGGATATCACCGAACTGATCAACTACCGAAGAATCATCAAGAACGAGCTCGACGAAACACAGGATACGCTGCAGGAGAAGATCCATTTCCTCGAACAGTATCAAAACGCCATCAACGAAGGTACGGCGATCTGCCGCTTCTCGGAAGACGGCACGATCCTCAAAACCGACTCGCGGTTCGACCATATTTTCGGCTTCAGGAAGAATGAACTGAAGCAGCGATCCTTCTATCAGCTCTGCCCCAATATGGAGTCGGTTCTCAAACGGGATGTGGCCGAGGCGGTGAAGCAGCGCAGTGTACTGCGCGAGAGGATCCGCTGCCAGGACAAGTACAACCAGCTTCACGTGGCAGACTCCGTCTTCATCCCCATCTATAAACTCAACGGGGAGATCGAGGAGATCATCAGCATTCACAACGATATCACCGATATCATCAAGCTCAACGAAGAGATCAAAAATACCCAAAAAGAGCTGCTCTACATCCTCGGCGAAGTGGCGGAGAGCCGATCGCGGGAGACAGGACACCACGTCAAGCGTGTCGCCGAGTACAGTCGCGTGCTCGGAGAGCTCGCCGGGCTCAGCGAGAAGGAGGTGGAGCTTCTCTCCGTCGTCGCCCCGATGCACGATGTGGGCAAGATCGCCATACCCGACAGGATTCTTCTCAAACCCGACAATCTCACCCCCGAAGAGTTCGAGATCATGAAACGCCATACCCTCATCGGCGGCGAGCTCTTCGGCCACTCGGAACGCCCCTTCATGAAAGCCGCGCGCATCGTGGCGCTGGAACACCATGAAAATTACGACGGAACGGGATATCCCAACGGAAAAAAAGGGGAGGAGATCCATATCTTCGGCCGCATCGTCGCCATCGCCGACGTTTTCGATGCACTGAGCATGAACCGTATCTACAAGAAAAGCTGGCCTCCCCGGGAGATCATGGAGTATCTTGAAAAAGAGCGGGGAAAAAAGTTCGATCCCCGACTGCTCGATCTGTTTCTTAAAAACATTGATCTCTTTTTTGCCATTCGACAGCGTCTCGACAACAACTGATACGAAACAGGAAGCAAAAAGTGCGGCCGCGCTTCGCTCTCAATAGCAGATGCGGTTGCGTCCCTGCCGTTTCGCTTCGTACATTTTGGCGTCGGCCCTGCTGATGAGCGTGTCGAAGGATTCGCCCGGAATCCACTCCGTTGCCCCGAAACTTGCCGTGACAGGGAGCGGAATGTCCCCGTTGCGCTGCTCGATGCATTGACGAAGCTTCTGGGCGAGGTGGACCGCGTCACCCAGAGCCGTTTCTGGAAGCAGAATCAAGAACTCCTCCCCTCCCCACCGTATCAGTGTGTCTGTGCTGCGCAGCGAGGATTTGATCGATCGGGACGTTTGGGTCAGTACCTTGTCACCCATTGCATGGCCATAGGTGTCGTTGATCTTTTTGAAATTGTCGATATCGAAAAAGAGAATCGAAAATCTCTTGCCGTACCGTCTCGCCCGATCGATTTCCGCCTCCAGCAGCTCCATACCCCTGTGGCGGTTGACCGTGCCTGTGAGATTGTCCGTGTGTGCCATCGTGTCCAGCTTCTGTATGAGCCGATCCCGCTCCATCCTCGTGCGAATGGAGTCGAGGGCGAAACTGAGGGTTTCGGCGATTTTCTCCCATAGCTCCAGCTCCTCTTTTTCGAAGAAGTGGGGCTGTTTGAACATGAGCGTGAGGATATTTTCGGATGAGAGTGTCATATCCTGCAGGGGTATGGAGACAAGAGAGTGGATAGCGTTGTCAATGAAAGTGCGTTTGAAAGAGGATTCCGCCAGCTGGGAAAGATCGTCAAGGAAAACCGTTTTACGGTGTTTTGCCGCCAGATAGCAGGGAAGCTGACGGCTTGCCTCCCCATCTTTTCCGTGGTCGGTGACGCCCTTCAAGAGCCGGAGGGTCTCTTTGGGTAGATCGTGGGTATGGAAAACCAGTTCAAGACCCTTTTCTTTGACGAAAAGGCATCCCTGGATATTGGCATCGATGGCGGGAATTCTGTCGAGAATCCTCTGCAGAAAAGTTTCGAAGTCCCCGGAGCGCATCGCCTCATGGCTGATATCGGTATGAAACCGCATCAGGGATTTGAGATAGCTTTCCTTTTTCAGCTGTTTCTTTGTCTGCCTGTGGGCCTGCAGAAGCGATTCGACGGGATACCACTCGGTCATATACGTTTCCGCCTCACCGTTCGCAATCTGCTTGCCGAAACCGCTCAGGATTGTTGTGCCGCCCTCTCTTTTTCTAAAAACGCCGTGACAACTTTCCACTCTGCCGAATCGTTTCAAATGCGACAGAAAGGGGAACGTTTCGCTCCGCCGCGTCCCTTTGGGGGAGAGGATGATCGACGAAAGCGGCAAGGCCAGAAGCTCCTCTCTTGAATAGCCGAGATAATCGGCGAAAGAGGTGCCGATATCTTCGATTCTGGCGTCGGACGAAATTTTAAGAGAGTAGATGGTCTCATCGAAAAAGTTGAAACTTTCGCGTATGGGCCGCAGGAGCTTTTCGGGAGGGGACTCCTTGAAAAGATAGTGGGTGACACCCTTTTTGACGGCATCGGTGACAAAGGGAATGTCATCGATCGTCACGGTAAGAAAAATTGGGCACCGGGGCTTTGCTTTCTTGATTTTCTCGATAAATTCGAGACCGTCCATCTCCGGAAGCGAGAAATCGGTGACGATGGCGTCGGCGTCGAAATTTCTGAAAAGCTCCAGACCCTCTTTGCCGCTTTTTGCGATACGCACGATGTCGATATGCTCCTGCAGCAGCGCACCGATGCGCCCACGAATGGTTTCGTCATCTTCGATATAGACAATACGAATTGGTAGTTTTTGTTTTTCTTTCAAAAAAATCTCCCCACCCAGCGACAAGTGCCGAAAGTTATAATAAATAATAACATAAATTATACAAAAAACGATTTATTCGGCAACAGATGTTTCACCCGATGTCAAAATCCGGGCCTCGGCTGGAAATGACGTCTATTCAAATGGTAAAATAGGTTCGTCACTATAAAACCCATCCCAAAAACCGGTGCATGGCCACGAAAAGCGGGAAACACTACGCAGCCGGCAAGAGGGTTTGGCAAAGGCCGCTTTTGAAAAAAATTCTCAAACAGGTATTCGGCCATACCGGTTTCCGTCCGTTCCAGCAGGAAGCGGTGGAGGCCGTGATGGCGAACCGCGATCTCTTGATGATTCTGCCTACCGGTGGCGGAAAATCGCTCTGTTACCAGTTGCCGGCTCTGATGAAAGAGGGGGTGACAGTCGTCGTTTCGCCGCTGCTGGCACTGATGCACGATCAGGTCAGGGCGTTGAAGCTGCAGGGCGTCGAGGCGGAGATGATCGGATCGATGCAGACTCCAGAAGAGATCGGCACGGTGATCGCGAAACTTCGCGAAGGCGAAGTGAAACTTCTTTATATCGCTCCCGAACGCTTTTTTGCCCCCGGCTTTCTTAAGCTGCTCAAATCGATCCAAATCGCGATGTTCGTCATCGACGAAGCGCACTGCGTCAGCGAATGGGGACACGAATTCCGCGAAGATTACCGGCGGCTCGGAGTCCTCAAAGAGTATTTTCCGAATACGCCCGTCGCGGCTTTCACGGCCACAGCCACTCCCGAAGTGGAGAGTGACATTCTCCTGCAGCTGGGTCTTAATGAACCGGTGCGCCTGCGCGGGTCGGTCTACAGGAACAACCTGCTGATCCGCGCGGAACCGCGCCGGGGGGACGGCAGAGGGCAGCTTGTCGATTTTCTAAGAAGATACCGGGGAGAGAGCGGCATCGTCTATACCTTTACCCGCAATGCCGCCGAGAAGCTGGCCGATTATCTGAACCGACAGGGTTTCAGGGCGAAGGCGTACCATGCGGGATTGACGAAGAGGCTGCGCCGTGAGGCCTACCACGCATTCGTCCACGACGAGATCGACGTGGTCGTCGCTACGGTGGCTTTCGGCATGGGAATCGACAAATCGAACATCCGCTATGTCGTCCATACCCGCATGCCCAAGACGCTTGAAAACTACTACCAGGAGATCGGACGTGCTGGGCGGGACGGCCTGCCCGCCGAAACCCTGCTTCTTTACAGTGCCGCCGATGCGGCACAGCGTGCCTCGCTGCTGGAGGAGCTGCCGGAGGGTCCCTACCGGCAAAACGCCTACAACAAGCTCGAAAAGATGATCGGGTTCTGTCGGAGCGAATCGTGCCGGCACGGACAGATTGCGGACTATTTTGCCGAGCGGATGGAAGCGTGCGGCGAGCGGTGCGACAACTGCATGGGCGACGCCGAGCACATCGACGTGACAGAAGACGCGCGGAAATTTCTCTCCGCTCTCTACCGGACGCGGCAGCGTTTCGGCAAAAGCCATCTGATCGATCTTCTGCGGGGCGCAGAAAACAGAAAGATCATGCAGTTCGGACACGAGAAGCTCTCGGTCTACGGCATCGGAAAGGAGCGAAGCAGAGGGGAGTGGGAGGCGATCGTCGAGCGGCTGATGGAGCTCGGGGCACTGGCGAGGGGGCAACACAGGAGTCTCCTCCTAACCCCCGTGGGAGCGGAGATTCTGAAAGGAAAGGGGCGCGTAAAGATTCGCTCCGACCGGCTTCGGGTGAAAGAGCGAAAGAGAAAACCCCCGCGGTCGGTGCCTGCGGATATCGTGTACGATAAGGCGATTTTCGATAGACTTAGAGCATTGCGCAAAGAGATCGCCGCAAAAGAGGGTGTGCCGGCCTATATCGTTTTCGCGGATAGGACCCTTGCGCTGATGGCTGCCCTGCTGCCGGTGACACGGAATGAGATGCTTGGGATCAACGGTGTGGGAGAGGTCAAGTTCGAACGGTACGGCGAAGAGTTTTTAACGCTACTGAAGGAGTTGTCAAATGGCGAATTGTGAAGAGTTGAAGGCGCTTTTGGAACTGGAAATGATCCCCGACATCGAGGATGCGATCGACGACTTTTTTGAGATCGTGGCGGACGCGAAGAATGCGGACGAAGCGGCCAAGGCCGAATATGCCGAGCTCCAGGAGCTTCGTGCCGCTTTAACGGAGCTGCTCCACGATATCGAAGAGGGTGACGTGAGCGACGAGGAGTGTGTCGAGATTTTCACGGAGCTGGAAAAGATGATCGAATCTCCCGGGGAGGATGAGGATGTGTGAAGAGCTCAAGGCGATGATCGAAGGGGACCTTCGCCCCTTTGTCGAGACAGCGAAGGATCTCTATCTTCGCGAAGGAAATTTCGAGCGGGAGGAGGATCTTACGGATCTGCTCCGGACTTTCGACGAGATCGTTGAGGATATCGACAACGGCGTCATGGATCTGTGGGAGTGTGGAGAGCTTTACGAAGAGTTCAGGCGCCACAGGGAAAGCGGCGATTTTTTGGATAAAATAAGCTGAAACGATCAACCCAGATGAGATACCGGAAGGAGTTGCGATGGAGATCAAAAAGTGTGAAACGCTCGAAGAGCTGCGCAAAGAGGTGGACAAGGTCGACGAGATGATCGTGGAGCTGATCGCAGTGCGCAACGACTATATCAAGCAGGCGGCCAATTTCAAACATACCGTCGACGAAATCAAGGCGGACGAGCGGATCGAAGATGTGCTCAACCATGTGCGGCATAAAGCGCTGACACTCGGGGTCTCGCCCAACATGGTAGCCGACATCTACAAACAGATGATTGATGCGATGGTCGAGACGGAGATCGCCGAATTTCGCAACAGAGGCTCTTTTTGAGTCGTCATGAAAGAGGGTTTCAAATTTTGACAAAAAGGTGAAAAATTTATGAGTGTAAAAGATACATTGATGGCACGAAGCGGTGGCAGATGCGAACTGTGCGGGAGCGAGAAGGAGTTGAGCGTTCTGGAGGTGCAGCCTTCCGACGGCAGTGCGGAAAAGTCGATCCTTGTCTGCCGGGTCTGCCGGGAGCAGATCGAAGATCCGTCGGAGATGGATCCCAACCACTGGCACTGCCTCAACGAGAGCATGTGGAGTACCGAACCGGCTGTGCAGGTGACGGCGTACCGCCTGCTTAAGCGACTCGCTCCCACCGAGGGGTGGGCGCAGGATCTGCTCGATATGCTCTATCTGGAGCCGGAAGTGCAGGCGTGGGCCGAAGCCGAAGAGCAGGGCGTCCCAGAGCGCGAGCCGACGCGCGATAGCAACGGAACTATCCTTCAAGAGGGTGATTCGGTGACGATCATCAAGGATCTCGATGTCAAAGGAGCCGGATTTACCGCCAAACGCGGCACTGTCGTCAAAAACATCCATCTTACCGACAATCCCGAACAGATCGAAGGGCGTGTCAACGGTGTAAAGATCGTTCTTCTTAGCAAATTTCTCAAAAAGGCGTGAATCCCCGGAGGGGGCTTTGCGCTTTTTTTCCGCTTCTTTTTTTCCCGTTTTGACGGGTCAATGATCAAAATTATTTCTTCATATATTTTGAAAAACAAATATTTTTCATTGTTTTTCATCGAAACCCTGCATAATATGTATCAACAAGTCTGATATAAGGGATTTTAATCATTTATTTAGCATAGATGTATCAAAATAGATGCATAATGGATAAACCGGTTACTATCAGACAGTTGGTATTGAAAATAATCGCTCTTTTCTTTTTTGCGAGCCTGGCCGTCGAACTTTTCACAGGTTTCTACCTCAAGGAGCGGACGCTTGAAACATTGGCCATCGAGGATGCGCGACGGACGAGCGAACTGGTTTTCGAGAATATCTATACCAAAATGCAGGGGATGTGGACGAAAAAGGATATCCAAGAGATTCTTGGACGTCTCAACGCGCTGCACAGAGATCTGAAAATCGGAGTCTACAGGAGCGCCCTGGTCGAAGCGCAGTATGGACGCATCGAAGAGGACCATCTCAAATTAGCGTCGGACCCCCTGGTGCAAAGAGCCATGAAGGGCGAAGAGAACATCAGTACGATAGAGAAAGGAACCATCCGCTATCTTTTTCCCGTCCGGGTCGAAAAGAGGTGTCTTTCGTGCCATACCAATGCCAAGGTGGGGGATATCAACGGTGTCGTGGATATCGTACTGCCCATTCGCCAGATTGTCGTGTCGCTTGATCGGATGATCTACTATTTCACCCTCCTGTTCGCCATTTTCCTCTTCATTTTCTTCTTCTTTTTCTACAAGGTTTTCAAAAAAAACCTTGTCGATCCGCTGACATCACTGAGCAAAAAGATCGCCGATGTCGATGTCGACGAAAATCTTGGGAAACCGATCCGCGTCGATTCCAATTGCCACGAGTGCCTGCTGCTCGAGCGCTCCTTCAACAGTCTGATCTTGAAAATCCGTTTCTATTACGACAGGCTTCTTGACTCCTACCTGACCGATCCGCTGACCGGGCTTGGCAATATCAACCGTTTCAAAAGAGATACCGAGGGAAAAGCCGCAACGATGCTGCTGATGAATGTCGATAGATTCAAGGATCTCAACGACTATTACGGGTTTGAGACGGGAGACAAACTGCTCAGGGAGATCGCCGCGAAACTCGAAACGGTCGTTCCGGAGGGTGCGAAACTCTACCGAATCGGTGGAAGCGAATTCGCCATGGTCTGTTTCGATGCGTTCGATCCGAACGAGGTCATCGACATTCTCGAGAAGATTCACGACATGACCTTCGAAACGCCGGGACTCGAAGAGCTGCGTATCTCGATGACTGCGGGGATCGTGCAGATGCAAAAAGAGCGTCTGATCGAAAAAGCCTCGATCGCACTCAATGCGGCGAAAGAGCGCAACAAACCTTTCGAATACTACAGAAATTCCGGGGAGATCGAAGAGAGCTACGAACTGCACATCCGGTGGATGAAGGAGGTTGAAGATGCCATCAAAGAGGATCGGCTCATCCTCCATTATCAGCCGATCCTCAATCTTGGCGATCCGAAAGAGAAGAAATACGAAGCGCTCATAAGGCTTGTAGACAGAGAAGGAAAGATTCACGCTCCCGGCGAATTTCTCGGTGTCGTGCAAAAGAGCCGCCTCTATGCCCAGATAACCCGTATCGTGATAGAGAAGAGTTTCGATGCGTTTTCGCACTGCAACTGCAGTTTCGGGATCAATCTGAGCATCAACGATATCAAAGACGAAATGTGCCGCAACACCATTTTCGAACTCCTGCGTCACTATCAAAATCCCGAACGCGTGACGTTTGAAATTCTCGAGTCGGAAGAGGTGTCCGATTTTGAGCTCGTCAATTCGTTTATCGAAAATATCCATGCTCTGGGGGCCAAGGTCGCGATCGACGACTTTGGAAGCGGCTACTCCAATTTCCATTACCTTTTGAAAATGGATGTCGATTACTACAAAATCGATGCATCGCTGATCCGCCACATCGTGGAAGACGAAGATTCGAGACTTCTGGTCGAAATCATCGTCGATTTCGCCAACAAGCTGGGCATCAAAACGGTTGCAGAGTATGTGGAAAACGAAGCGATCGCCGAATGCTGCAAAGCGATCGGGATCGACTATCTGCAGGGGTATCACATCGGAAAACCCGGACCACTATGCGAAGACAAACCAATCCGATTATAAATTTTCCTATTTAAAGAAACAGGGTTCTCACGGAGATGAAGGATGTATTATTGATCAGTATAGAAGGATATAGGGAAATCCTGGATATTGATATCGTCTGCAAAAAGTCGTATGTGGCCTACAAAGGATTTTCGATACATTAAAAGTACAAGGTATCGAACGGGTGGACTTGGTGATCAATGGCGGTTATTGGTGAGTCAAGAAAGTTGCCAGTGAAAATTTTTCAGGCTTGGGCCGGCAGTTTTGTGCGGTGCACATGAAGCGCAAGCCGATGAAAACTATACAGAAAAAAAAGTGGAGAGAAGTGTTGGATTCTCTGGAGGAAACGCTCAGGGCGAAAGATATCCGGAAACGATCGGTATCAGGCACACTATGATCGAACATCCGGACAAATATCCCAGACCCTAAAAGTTCCTGACGGACAACCTACCTGGATGATGCCAATACTTTTCTGGCATTTTCAAAATATCACCACTGAAAGATCCACTCCATCAACGTACTGGAGCAGTTCAACAAGGAGATATAACGGCAGATGAAGGTGCCGGTGACTGTCCCAGCGAAGGATTGGTATTACATTTGTTCATGCCTTTGGCGGTGGATACCAATGCCAAGCGACTGGATAGAAAATATCCCTCGTCGGAAAATCTGGAACACGAAATGGAAATTGAAGAAGAAGCTACAGAAAATTCTGAACATTCCTCTATCAACTCGTATAATCACTTTTAACAGTTTTTGCTTCGGCAAGCATATTGTCCAAAACAATGAACAACTGTTTGCTCGCTTCTTCAGTCTGTTTAAAAAGATTGACCACTACATCGATATTGTGCAGGCATTCTCCTTTTCTGACACATTCTAGGGCGGCAATGGCATTATTGTGCACCGCAGCGTGGGGCTGCTCTATTGACGCGAACTCAGAGGTATGTGAAAAAAGTTTTCTACCTTCGGTCTCTATCCATTTTCCGAAACGACAATGATGATGGTCGGTGAGAGTTGTTTCGGTATTATTGAAAACACCGTTGTATGCATTGATCTTAAAAAGAATGTGGTCGAGTTTGGCCAATGTGGCAAAAAGCTCATACGATGTATGCTGATTGTCTCTTTCAATGATTTTTGCATTGTCAACCAGCCGTTCGAGGGTCTTTTTGAAATCTTCAAGATTGAGTGCTGCCTGATTTGCCTCGGCTTCGAGTTTTTCACTGTCGTCGTTTAGTGTTGATGCGTTCTGGTTAAGCGTGCTGATGTTTATCTCGACTTCCACCGTTGCTTTCTGTGTTCGTTCGGCCAGTTTTCTAACTTCATCGGCCACAACTGCAAAGCCCCGGCCGTGTTCTCCCGCTCGAGCCGCCTCGATCGCCGCATTAAGGGCCAACAAGTTAGTCTGATCCGATATCTCCTTGATAAGACCTATCACTTCCGAAATCGAGACAACGCTGTTGTTGAGACTTTCAGCATTGTTCCTCAGTTCATTTGCCATATGGATAATCGTGTCCGTGTTGAATATATTGTTGACATTCTCCTCTATCTCTTCTAGAATGCCGGCCCCATCTTTATTCAGTCGATTAATCTCTTCCTGCTTTTCGATATTCGTGAGAAGTTCGTTTTGAATATAACCTATATTTTCCTTGCAACCGTCTGTCAACAATTGTGTCAGAATATTTTTCAATTTGTTCTCTTCTCGTATATCCTTTATTCCGGTTTGCTCGGCAATTAGTTGCTCATTTTGGAATTTCAGAGAACGAATCTCTTCCTCCATCAATACTATCTGCTTTCTAAGAGTTTCGTTTTCTCTTTGCAGGTCCTGTTTTTGATTTATGAATGCAAGCATAATCTTGTATCCTTTCAATCTATTTATTATTTTTTCTTGAGCATTTTGGGTCTACCTATATAATACCCCTGCCCATAATTTATGCCGTAAGACTTTAGCATATAGTGTTGATTATCAGTTTCGAGAAATTCAATGATCGTTTCAAGCTCCAGTGACCGGCTCATTTCGGAGATGATACGCAAAATCCGTTGTGTCGATGAGGAATCTTCGATATTTCGGATCAGGGAACCATCTACTTTCAAGTAATTTATGACGTTTTTTTCAGCCAGTTCGATGACCATCTGAAGAGAGCTGTACCCAGTACCGAAATCGTCGATGGCAAAGATTAATCCATGGTTGTTGTGCAATTGCTCAATGACACCCAGATTTTCCATTAGTACCTGTTCGGTAAGCTCGATGATGATTTCCGTTCCGATGAGCGGGCCACGAATGGCATGGATAAGTTTGCTGATGTATTGTTCATCCTGCAGAGTTGATGCGGAAACGTTAATGAACAGGGTGTTGGTCATCGCATGTATTTCATCGTGGTAAAAAACAATCCGATCAAGAACCATGTGATCGAAGGATGTGATCAGATTCATTTCAATGATCTGGTCAATAAACACCCCCGCTGGAATAAAATGGTCGCCATCCTGTAGGCGTGCGAGTGCCTCAAAGGCGAACGTTTTGTCTATTTTGCCCATATAGGCAATTGGTTGAAAGAAAACTTCGACCTTTTTTTCACTAATCAACTTTCTGAATTTGGTAATGTTCCAATGATACTCATCGATCCACTTTCTCATATAGTGCTGGTCGTTGTCAGATGTAAGATAGAGTGTCGCTTCCTCTTCCTTTAGTCTCTCTTTCAGATAATGAAAAACTATGTCACTTCCATCCTTTCCGTAAATTAGTGGCTCACCGATCTTCAAAAAAGCCTTTTTGACTGTAAACTCCGGTACCATCGGTAAACCGGAGAATTTTTTTTCCAATATTTTGTTGAAGGAGATTTCGACGTTCTTGATAGATTCGATGGAGACGTTTTCAAAAAGAATGTAAAAATCACCACTGACTCCTTTTGCATAAAGCATCCAGCTCTGATTTTCTAGATGTACCGATTTCAGACATTCGTCGACCAATTGGACGACTTTGTCTCCGGTTTTGTTGGAATAAATTTTGTTGATCTTTTTCATACTAAAAATGTCGAAAATGGCGACAAACAGTTCGGTTTTATCGAATGTTTTTCGGTATAGATAATTTTTGAATGTCTGAGAACGATTAATCTGGGCATTGAAATAGAGTGTGGCGATGAGATTCATCAATTTTTCATGGGTTTCTTTGAGTTGTACAAAAAGCAGGTATGCCGATTTGTAATATCTTCGTGTAAAAAGATATGTAAAGGTTGCTGTAAGTTCATGGAGTTTTTCATGCGTTTTTTTCAGTAAATCACAAATTTTCAGCTTGTGGCAGATCATTTTCGATTCGGGATAGTCGAGAGCGAAAAGCAGAGGGCAGTTTTTTGCATCCGACAGGGGAAACTCTTCCGGTCTTTCGTTAATGATCGCATCAATGAGCCAGTTTATCCATTGATCGTGGATTTTGTACAGGAGTTTATCGTGAAAATGTCCTCTTTCAATGCTTTTGGTCTGTTTCACCTCGTGCCTGAGAAAATGGTAGCCGCATTTGTTCCTTAACGCTTTGAAAAAATCTGTGAAGTAGATCTTCTTTGACTCGTCGAATATGTTGTTGACGAATTCGTCTTCGATGATCCTCATATCTTCGATCAAAATAGCGAATGGAATCTTGTGTTCTATGAAAAAAATGCTGATCGATTCTGAGAATTCATCGCATTTTTCGATATCCATTTCCAAAGATTTTATGAAACGCTTAAGTTCTGTAAATATGATTTTTTCGTTCCAATGCGATCCATATTGTGACAATAGTGGATGATATCTGTGAAATCTTTCGATTTTTTCGATAATTACTTGATAAACAGATTCCTTCAAACACACCCTTTTATAATTATAAAATCTGAATTTTCTAATCAAATTAATTTATAAAAGAATTCTAATATCTTTTGGTGTCAAAGTAGTGTCAATAATTAGTGAATGGGCTGCGACATCAACCGATAGCCATAGCCAAAACGATTTTCTATGAAATTGAAAGGAATCTTTTTGCGGAGCCGTTTAATAATGGCTTTGATGGCTTCTGTCGAAAGATCTTTGTCATATCTGGTAAAAAAGATCGATGAAATCTCTTCGGAGGAAAAAATTTTTTCGGGATTCGAGGCGATGATCGTTAGAAAGAGGGATTCGCTTTTCGTTAATTTGATTTCTTCTCCGCAACACTCAAGAATATGGGAATGGAGGTTGAATGTACAGTTATCTGAGATAGCGACAACTTTTCCTTTCAATTTTTCAAGCTGCTGAACGGCAATTTCTACGGTTTGGAGTAGATCATTTTTTTTGACGGGTTTAATGAGGTATCGGGTTATGTTGAGTTCTGTCGCTTTCAATAGCCGTTCTCTGTCGCTATATGCAGTCAGGAGAATGACTCTGGTGATGAAATCATCATTTCTGATACGCTTAATGAATTGTAAGCCATCCATCTGTGGCATCAAAATATCGGCAATGATAATATCCGGGTGCAACTCTTCATAGACATTGAAAGCTTCGGCACCATTTGCAACCGTTATGACCTTTTTGAAAAATTTATTAAAAAGTCGTTTATAAGCAGAGCGGATACCATAATCATCTTCGGCATATAATAGGGTATATGGGTATTTTTTCATATTGATGCTATTTTTAGCGTGAATTTGAAAGTTGCTTCTTTTGAATCGATCAAAACGAATTTACCTTGAAGACGGGTTTCAACGATAGTCTTCACAAGGAAAAGACCTGTTCCACTTCCTTTGGATGGAAATTTCGTCGTAAAATAGGGGTCGAAAATATATTCGACAATTTTTTCATCTATGCCCCCACCGTTGTCTTTGATGATGGTTTCATATGTATTGCCTTTTTGATACATCTTTATCTGAATAACAGGGTTATCAATATCGTTTTTTTCAAAAGCGTCCATGGCATTCTCCAAAAGGACCAAAAAAATATGTATGAAGTCCTGATTTGAGCCGTAAGATTTTATAGATTCATCAATATCGATGTCGAAAAATACCCCGATTTTTTTACTACGCCGTTCAAGAAGATTCAGAGCTTTTTTGAGGCCTAAACTAGGTTTTACAATGCTGATCTGGGATGAAGGGTTCAAGAAAGTCCTAAAGTTGTCAATAGTTTCCCCCATAAAAGAGGTTATATTTTCAAAAGATTCGAAAAAATTGGCAAAACGAGTTTCATTGATTTTATTTTCCATAAAATCATTTTCAAGATTCAACATAAGAGCGTTGAGTTCCGCAAGTGGTTGCTTCCATTGATGGGCAATATTATTAAGAAGCTGACCCATTTGTGCAAGTCGGTTTTGCCGCATTAGAAGCTCTTGTTTTTTTTCATTTTCAATCTGGAGTTGTTTTATAGCTGTAATATCTTGGCATACCCCTTTTACGTATATGGGTCTGTCACCTTGAAATATTACTTCGGCTTTGGAGTGCAGATAGGCTTTCTGGCCATTACGTTTGACAATCCAGTAAGTAATGTCATAGTTGAAATTTTTGTTTGTTAAAGCATTTCTTATATTATTCAGAACTCTTGATTTATCCTCTTTGGCTACATGACTCATAAAGAGATCAACGGAAGGAGTTGGCTCATCATTTTCATATCCAAACATTCGATATACACTTTCAGACCAAAATGCTTCGCCAGTAAGAGGATTGAGATCCCAATAACCTGTGTTGACCAATTCCTGAGTTTTCTGCAATCGATAAAGATACTCTTTTAGCTCTTTTTCTTTATTTTTTTCGGATGTGATGTCGATATAGGCTGCGGCGACACCCATAACGTTGTCAAAATCATCTTTTATAGGACTTTTATATATAATTATTTCTAGTTTGTGACCATTGTCGAGGAAGATACTTGTTTCGTTGCTGAAAAATTCTCTACCGAAATGTAGGATTTCAATATCTCCAGCATGACACACTTCTGCAAAATCAGGTTTAGCAAACTGAAAATCTGTTTTTCCAATAATTTGTGACGGATGTTGCAATCCGGCATCTTTCAAAAAAAGTGTATTGGCTCCTGTATAACAGCAATTGGTGTCTTTCCAGAAAAATCTAAGAGGGAGAGTATCGATAATTGCTCTCCAAAAGTTTTCGTTGCTAAAAAATTTTTTTTCATATATCTCTATCCTCTCTTTGGAGGATGGTATTTTTCTGCTTTCACCAAGATATCCTGTAAAAGTCCCTTTTTCATCGTATTGAGGAGTTCCTGAAATCTCAAAGAGAATAATCTCTCCGTTTTTATGTTTTCTTGGACGTACCATGTGCTTAAACGGTTTGGGAGAAATGGTAAAAAGTGAATTTCTTGCTCTTGTAAATTCATCGATTCTATTTTCCGGTATGCTGGGAGGGATTGTTTTGCCAATGAATTCATTAGGTGAATAACCTAAAATACGTTTGACAGCATCACTGATAAAAACAATCTTGCCGTTTCTATCTGTTTTCCAGAAAATTGTATCGCTCTGTTTTACAAAATTTTTCAAATCAGAATATGTGATATCATTCATGAATATGGATTATAATAAATATAATCTTAATATATTTATAAATTAAATATTGTAAGAAAATATTTTGCTTCAAATACCGGTACAAAAAAATAGTTACACTATTTCAATACCAAACTCATTGTTTATTTCATAAATATCAAGCAAGTAGGTCTTTTAATTTTTTCAAAGAAAGAGTATTGACAACATCTTCCTTCTCCAGCCATCCCCGCCGCGCCTGGTTCAGGCCGTACTCCATGAAATCGAGCGACATGGTGTCGTGGGCGTCGGTCGCGATGGAGACGCGGATGCCCTCTTCTTTGGCCGATTTGGCGTAAATGTCGTTGATGTCGAGCCGTTCGGGCTGGGCGTTGAGTTCGAGTGCGACATTCTCGTTTCTGCACGCTTTGAAAATTTCGCCCATATCGAGTTCGTAGGCGTTGCGGTGGCCGATGATGCGCCCTGTGGGGTGGGCCAGTATCGAGAAGCAAGGATGCTGCATCGCTTTGACGACGCGCCTGGTCTGCTCCTTTTTGGAGAGGTTGAATTTGTAATGGACTGCACCGATGACCAGGTCGAGCTCCTCAAGCACGGCGTCGGGCAGGTCCAGCGTTCCGTCTTCGAGGATGTCGCATTCGATCCCTTTGAGAATCGTGATATCTTTCAGCTTTTCATTGAGACGGTCGATCTCTTCCATCTGCTGGCGCAGCCTTTTCTCGTCGAGCCCCCTGGCTACACTCAGATGTCGTGAATGGTCGGTGATGGCGATATACTCGTACCCTTTTTTCCTGGCGGCGAGCGCCATCTCTTCAATCGTCGCATGGCCGTCGGTCCATTTGGAGTGCATATGCAAGTCGCCGCGGATTTCCTCGGGGGTGACGAGTTTGGGCAGTTTTCCTTCCATGCACGCTTCGATCTCTCCGCGGTCTTCCCGCAGCTCCGGTTCGATGTAGCAAAGCCCCAACAGTTCGTAGAGATCCTCCTCTCTTTCGCCCCCGAGTCGTTTCTCTCCTTCGAAAATGCCGTATTCGTTCACCTTCCATCCCCGTTCGACCGCCATTTTCCGCAATTTGATGTTATGGGCCTTGGAACCGGTGAAGTAGTTGAGTGCCGAGCCGTAGCTCTCTTTGGCGACGCTTCGCAGATCGACCTGCAGATCGTTGCGCAGGATGACGGTGGAGCGTGTCGGACCCTTGGAGACAACCTCTTTGAGCCTTTCGTACCGGACGAACCATTCGGTCACTTTTTCCCAGTTTTTCGCGACGACCAGGATATCCAGGTCGCCCACCGTCTCTTTCCTGCGCCGGTAGCTTCCCGCGATCTCGACTTTAAGCACTCCATCGAAATCGAGCAGGTAGCGGCGCAGCCCCTCCGCGAAGGGTTTGGCGACATCGAACCGGAAACGGTGCCCCGACTTTTTGGCGAGCTGGACCCCTTTGAGAATTTTTTCCACCAGTTTGGGGCCGAATCCTTTGAGTGTGTAGATAGCTCCGCTTTCGGCCACCTTGGCGAGTTGCTCCAGCGATGTGATATGAAAGGTATCGTAGAGCTGGCGGATCCGTTTGGGTCCCAGCCCTTCGATGGCCAGGAGTCTGTCGAGCCCTTCGGGCAACTCCTTTTTGAGCGTCTCGAGTTTGGAGAATTTTCCCGTCCGGATGATTTCGAGAATCGATTCGGCCAGGTCGTGACCGATGCCGGGCAGTTTTGTCAGGTCCATGCCCTCTTCGACTAGCTCCTCGAGACTTTTGCCCAGATTCTGCACCGTGCGTGCCGCATTGCGGTAGGCCCGTACTTTGAATGGATTCGCTCCTTTGATTTCGAGCATGTCGGCCATCTGATTGAAAATGTCGGCGATTTCACTGTTGGAGAGAGCCATCGTCACCTCCTGTCCTTTTTTCCAATTATACCCCGAAGTGCCGCAGATTTGTGTCAAATCCTTGAATTCGGCCGATTGGGTCCTTTTTCTGTGCGGAACCATCCGCGAAAGCGAAACACAGGGGATGTTTCGGCGCACTTTAGCGTATAATGGACAATTGGAAAGATCGCCGATGGAGAGATTGTGGATGCAGAGAGTCTGAAAAAACTGACAGACGGAGACAAAGAGAGCTGGGAAAGATTTGTCCGAACCTATGCCCCGCTGATCCGCGCCATGGTTTCACGGACGATGTCCGCCTACGGAGGCTTCGATGCCGCGGAAGTCGACGATCTGGTACAGAGTGTCTACACCAAACTTGTGCGGGAGGGTTACAGACTCCTGAAGAGTTACGATCCGAAGCGGGCTTCTTTGTCGACCTGGCTAGGTCTTGTCAGCCGCAGTACAACCATCGACTATCTGCGGAGCCGCAAACGGCATTTGCCGCTGAAAGAGGAGACCGCCTCGCCGATCGACAGAGACCGGGAAGAAGAGCGCATCGATCTTCCCAAGGGTCTGCTCTCGGCGCGTCAGGAGCTTGTTTTGCGGCTTCTTTTCGACAAAGAGATGGATCCTGACGAAGTGGCGGATTTTCTGGGAGTCGAAGTGCAGACTGTCCGCAGCACGAAACACAAGGCACTCGAAAGACTGAGACGATACTACAAGGATGCACGATGAACGAGAAAGCGCTCTGGAAAAGCTTCAGGAAAGAAGGTCGGAGGGAAGGAGAGAGATGCCCCGATTTCAACGAACTCGCCGCCTATATCGACGGAACCGCGGATGAGAAGGAGCGTGCGCGCATCGAAGCGCATCTGAACCGCTGTTCCGAGTGCCTGGAAACGGTGTTGGCGCTAAAAAATCCGCCCCAAAAGGATACGGAGATCCAAATTGCGGATCTCAGCCGTGCGGTTTCGGTCTGGGAACGGGAAACGTTCCGGCACAGAAGGGTGCGGCTATCGACAGCCCTTCGCCTTGCGGCTTCGCTCCTTTTTTTCGTGTTGGTCTCTTTCGGCGGGTACAGAGCGGGAGAGGGGCTGGTGGAGAGCGATGAGTACGGATGGCAGAGCTTCATGGAAGAGGATATGGCTCCCCTCGCTTCGGTACTGCAGGAGCGTTCCGACCTGTTCTTCGTGGATGGGGAGGAGTGGCAATGAAAACGAAACTGCTCTATGGGGCGCTGGCTGTCTCGCTCGCTTTCAATCTTTTTTTCGCGATCGGCTATGTGACGGCAAAAAAACGGATGCAGAGGATGGACAAAATCGAAAGACGGGTCGATTTCGCCGCGAAACGGCTCGCTCTTTCCGATGCCCAGAAAAAAGAGCTTCGCGGGATTCTCGAAGCCTCGCGACAGGCCCTTCGCCGATTGCGACGGCAGGAGCGTGAAACGGCCCTGCTCTTCAAAGAGGAGCTTAAAAAGCCAAATCCCGATATCGACAGACTGAAGCGGGCGATGGCCGATATCGAACAGATGCGACGCAAGAGCAAAGAGGCACTGGCACAGCGCTGGCGTGCCTTTTTCGACACGCTGAACGATGAACAGCGGAAAAAAGCGATGCGCATGCTGCAAAAAAGGCCACGGCTCAGAAAGGAGCTGATGGTGCCTGCACGGGAGCGCGGGGATGCGGTTTGAAGAGGCGCGCCATCTTTTTTGTTGTTTTCCTGATTTTTGCACAGGAAGGGGATGTTTCTCTCTCCGTCACCGTATAAAGGAGTGTAAAGAAAAAATTTCATATAAGGAGTCAAAGATGAAAACGACAAAGTGGATGGCGGCGGTCCTGACAATCGGGGCGCTTTTGGGCACACCCTCTCTGATGGCGGGCAACGGTACGGTGCATGGCACCGGCATCGTCCAGGGTAGCGGTGTGGCCCATGGCAAAGGGATATTTCAGGGCAGCGGCGTGGCCCACGGCACCGGTATCGCCGTATGGCGTGACGGCAACGGGCATCTGCACTACAAAAAAGGAACAGGTACTGTTCACGGTCATGGTGTCGTCATAGGACGGGGAACCGTGGCGGGCCGGGGACGCGGTGCAGGACACGGATGTGCCGCCGGTCATGGCCGTGCCAGACGGGTACGATAAAAAAAGGAAAGGAGAGTCGTTCTCCTTCCCGTTTTCGGTATTTTATCGGCTTTTTTCTCTGTAAAAGAGCAGATAGAGTGCCGGCAGCACCAGCAGTGTGAGGATCGTGGAGCTGATAATGCCGCCGGTGACCACGACCGCCAGGGGGTATTGGATTTCGCTGCCGACCCCCGTGGCCCAAAGCAGCGGCAGAATGCCAAACAGCGTCGTAAAGGCGGTCATCAGCACCGGACGCAGACGAAGGCTGGCCGCCTCTTTGAGCAGATCTTCCAGGCGGACGTCGGGAAATCTCCCGCGCAATTCGTCGATGAAGCTGACCAGCACGATGCCGTTGAGGATCGCGATGGCGAAGATGGCGATGAATCCCACGATCGCCGAAACGCTAAGATACTGGCCGCTCATGACCAGCGCCGCGATACCGCCGATGAGCCCCAACGGCACACCCAGCAGAATCAGAAGCGACTTTTTGAACGAATTGAAGGCGGTATAGAGCAGCAGAAGAATCACCACGAAGGTGACGGGGACGATGACCATCAGTTTCTGCGTCGCCTCCTGCATGTTTTTGAAATCCCCCGCCCAGCGGATGTAGTACCCTTTGGGGATGGCCACTTCCTTTTTAATCTTTGCGTCGGCCTCCTGGACGAAAGAGGCGATGTCACGGCCTTCCACTTCGAAGGAGATGACCATATAACGGCTCAGATTTTCGCGTTTGATGAAGGAGGGCCCCTGCTTGACCGTAATGTCGCAAAGCGTTTTGAGCGGCACCATTTTGCCGTCCTTGCTACGAAGCAGGATTTCGCCGATGGCGTCGATGTTCTCTTTGGCCCCATCGATTTTGGGCACGACCCCGAAGCGGCGCACCCCTTCGATCTTTTCGGTTACCGGCTCCTCTCCGATGCCGTGGCGGATCACCTGAATCACCTCGTCCACACCGATGCCGTAACGCGAGAGGGCGAGGAAGTCGGGACGGATGGTAATCTGCGCCTGTCCCAACTGGGTTTCGACCTCCGTACGCTCCAACCCGTCGATGGATTGAAGCACCCTTTGAATCTGCGTGGCGATGCCGTCCATCACCTTCTGATCTTCCCCGAAAATCTTCACCGCCAACTCCGCCTTGACCCCCTCCAGCAGCTCTTCAATCCGCATGGCGATGGGCTGGGTGGGCACGAACTGAACAAAGCTGAAACGATGTTGCAGATCTTCCGTCATCCGCTTCGCCAACCCCGGCAGATCGCCGATATGGGGTGAAAGGGTCAGCAAAATCTCCATATAGTTGCCCTGGGCGGTTTCGCCCTTTTCGCTTCGGCCGATCATCGCCAGGACGCTTTTAACCTCTTTGGGGTAGCTTTTGAGCAGATAGTTCTCGATCTCCTTGGAAAGGGCCACGCTCTGCCCCAGTGCCGTGCCCGGAATCGCGATGACGCGGTACATGATCGACTCTTCGTTGAGTTCGGGCATGAATTCCCGCCCCTGGCGGCTGAGCAGCATGGCACTGACGAGAAAAAGGATCGCCGCCAGCAGTGTGACCGATTTGGCGTGGCGCAGGCAAAAGGAGAGCACCGGCGTGTAGATCACTTTGATCGCGCGCATCAGGGGGCTGACACCGCTTTTGGCGGGTTTGAGGAAGAGGTAGGCCAGCACCGGCACCAGCAGCATCGCCACCGCCAGCGACCCCAGCATCACGAAGACGATGTCGATGGCCATCGGCGTGTAGAGTTTGCCCGCCAATCCGCCAAGGCTCAATAGCGGAATGAAGACCGCCGCGATGATGAGCAGGGCGAAGATGACCGGCTTGGCCACCCCCGCCGTCGCTTCGGCGATGATCTGCAGTTTCGAATCCTTCGGCTTGTCATGCAACAGTCGAAAGGCGTTTTCGACCACGACGATGGTGCCGTCGACGATCATCCCGATGGCGATGGCCAGACCCGAAAGGCTCATCAGGTTGGCGCTGATACCGTAATACTTCATCAGTAAAAAGGCGATCAGCAACGACAGCGGCAGCGAGAGGATGACGATGAAGGCGCTGCGAAGCTCGAAGAGAAAAAGAAAGAGGACGATCGCCACCAGCACCGCCCCTGTCATGAGCGCGCCGGTCATCGTGCTCACCGCTTTGTGGGTGATCTCGGTGCGGTCGTAGATCGCTTCGATGTGCACCCCTTCCGGCAGGGCGGCGTCGACGAGGGAAAGCTTCGCTTTGATGCGCTCGACCACCCTTGCGGCGTTGGTGGCGCTGCGCTGCAGCACCATCCCGAACATCGCCTCTTTCCCATCGACGGTCACAGCCCCGAAACGGGGAGCTTTGCCGGGCTGCACCTTCGCCACGTCACCGAGGGTGACGGCGCGCCCCTCTTTGGTCTTGACGACACTGTTGCGAATATCG
Organism: Hydrogenimonas urashimensis; assembly: GCF_016593255.1. Taxonomy (NCBI): domain Bacteria; kingdom Pseudomonadati; phylum Campylobacterota; class Epsilonproteobacteria; order Campylobacterales; family Hydrogenimonadaceae; genus Hydrogenimonas; species Hydrogenimonas urashimensis. Next base: position 2,102,234 of record NZ_AP023212.1, read on the forward strand.
TCGAGGCTTTTATAGAAGCCGTCTCCGCGAATCAGATACTGTTCGCGGTTCATCTCCAGATATTGCCCTCCGGCATTCCGGTTGCTGCGCTGCAGGGCATCGACAATCTCATCGTAGGTGACGTCGAGTGCCTGGAGCCGTTTGGGGTCGATCAGCACGTCGTACTGCTTGGTGAAGCCGCCCCAGCCGATCACCTCTTCGACCCCGTCGACCGCCTTGAGCATGGGGGCCACCACATACTCCTGCAGGGCGCGAAGCTGCGTCAAGTCGTAAGATTTTCCATCGACGGCCAACCGGTACCAGAAGACCTGTCCCAGGCCCGTTGTATTGGGTCCCATGACCGGCTTGCCCCACCCTTCGGGGATCTCCACACTGCCCAGGCGCTCGGTGACGAGTTGGCGCAGAAAGTAGATGTCGTATTCATCTTCGAAAAAGATCGACACGTAGGAGAGCCCGAAGATGGAGTTGCTCAAAATCATCTTCACCCCGGGCAGGCCCGCCATCGCGGACTCGATGGGATAGGTGATCAACTTTTCGATATCCTGGGCGGAATTGCCCGGACTTTCGGTGTAGATCACCACCTGTTTGGGGGTGATGTCGGGAAAGGCGTCCACCGGAATCGCCCGGTACGCCTGGTACCCGAACCCCGCGATCGCCACGAAGAGGGCGATGACGAGAAATTTATACCGTATCAGGAGTTTGAAAAACTCTTTCATAAAAAATCCTTATCATAATTACCTATGCCTTATGCCGATTTGCGAAGCAAATCTCCATGCCCAATGCCAAATCAGTGCCCATGTTCGCCGACGGCCTCTTTGAGCAGCATCGACTTAATAAACCAGACGCCGTCGCTGACGTAGCTCTCTCCCGCTTCGATGCCCTCGACGGCCACTTCGTCGCCGAAGCTTCCCAGCACCTTCACGACGCGGGCTTCGTAGGGAAGCGTTTCGTGAACTTCGTGTTCATGCGCCTCTTCGGCATGATCGGTGTGCGCCTCCTTCTCTTCTTTGACGGGAACGAAGACAACCCATTCGCCCTCCAGCATCGTGAGTGCCGTCCGTTTGACGACGATGCGGCGCAAGAAAGGGGGCAGCTGCAGTTGCATCTGCCCATAGGCATTCAGCAGCAGGGGTTTGGAGCCGCTTTCGATGGCGAAAAGCATCTGTGCCCGCTGGGTCTCTTCATCGACGCTCGGCATCAACGTCAGATAACGGCAGTCGAACCTTTCGTCGCCAAGACTGAAAACCCCTTCCACCTTTTTGGGTGCGTGCAGCGCCGCTTCGACATCGAGGTAGGCGATGGCGTAGTAGCCGCTCTTTTGCACCAGGGAGACGATGGGGGTTTCGGCATCGAAATTGGCATGCAGCGGCAGATGGAGCGTTTCGATACGCCCGCTCATGTGGGCGCGGACGATCAAGGTGTCGGTCGGTTTTTCGAGCCGCCCGGCATCGATGCCAAGCGAAGTGAGCTGGCTTTTCAAGGTATCGAGCTCGGCGTCGATAGAGGCGAGCGCCATCGCTTCACGGTTGAGATCCTGTCTGGAGGCGAGTCCTTTGGCGTAGAGCCTTCTGGTAGATTCCAGACGCTCCCCGGCCGAACGGCGCTTGGTTTCAAGCGCCAGATAGCGGGCGGTCATTTTGGAGAGTGCCAGCGATTTGATTTTCGCCACCGCGTCACCCCGTTTCACCTCGGCGCCGGGCTGGACGAAATACTTTTCCAGATGGCCGGCGACTCTGGCAACGATCGTCTGGCGTTGGTTGCTCAGTTGCACCACTTTGGCGTTGGTACGCACCGTCTTGCCCACCGTTTTTTCGACCGCGACATCGGTTTCGATCTCGTGGGCATAAAGGCTTATCAACGATACCAATAGGATGGAGATCATCTTTTTCATTTCAGTCTTCCTTGCAGATAGTCGATTTGGATGTGGTAGAGATTGGCCAGATACTCGGTTTGGAGCATCCGGGTTTTGGTTGCAATCAGGCCCTTTTGGGTCTGGATCAGATCGAGCAGAGAGATCTGATCCGTTCGGTACCCTTCGGTAAAGAGAGCCAGCAGGGTTTCTTGCTTTTTCAACTGATTTCGTAACGCTTCGTAACGTTTCGTCAATGTCGTAAGCTGTCGTTGCAGCGAGGCGATTTGTTGACGCTGGGTGCGCCGCAACCGCACCGCTTCCAGCTTTTTCTGGCGGGCGCGGATCGACGCGATTTGACGGGATTGGGTATTACGGTTAAACAGGGGCAGATCGACGCCAACTCCCAGACGCGCGATCGATTGGTCGGGCTCTTTATCGTATTCGGTGAAGATCTGCCACGTTTTTATGCTTCGATCTTCGATCTTCGCCTCCGCATCGAACCGTTTCGCCTCCGCTTCTATGCGCTCGAGCGCAGGGTTGGAAGGGGTCGCATTCACCGTGGAACGGGAGATCGGATAGAGAAAAGCGACTTCGATTTCGGGCTTCTCTACGGTCTGCGCCGCCGCCAGCAGGGCGTAGTAACGTGCCTGGATGCGACGCTCCTGCTCCAGAAGTTTCGACTCCGCCTCCATTCGCTCGAGAGTCGCCTGCATCAGGCGCGCTTTCGTTCCGCCCCCTTCTTCGTAACGGGTTTTGGCGATTGTCTCCAACCGCCTGGCCAGGGCGATCGCCTCTTGAATCAGCGCTTTTTGGCGCACCGCCAACACATAGTCGCTGTAGCGGGTACGAAGCGATACTTTCAAGCCGGCGATTCCCTGTTTCAGACCGGTTTTGGCGATATTTTCCAACGCGTCGGCGTAGGCTTGCAGGTCGCTTCCAAGCCCCAACACCCGAAGGGGTTGGGCGATCGCCGCCCGCCAACCGTTGTCGCTGCCGCCCTCATCGGCGTCGAAACGGCTCCCTTCGATTTCCAGGGAAGGGTTGCCATAGAGCAGACGCTTTTGGCCTTGCAGTTTCGCGACATCCGTTTCGAGGCGAAGCGCTTCGATTTGCGGGGCCTTTTCGAGCACCTCTTTTTCGAAGGTTCGGTAATCCTGTGCCATAAGTGACACCAGACCTATGGATAAAAGTAACCACGTTTTCATTTTCGCTCCTTTTCAAGGATCGTGCCGTTCACGGCATCGATTTTCAACCGGCACGAGGTGGTCGTCGCCTGCCAGTAAAGCAGATTGTTTTGATGACGCAATGCGATCTTCTCTATGGAGGAGCCGGGACATGCCCTCCGTGCGATCGTTTTGGCCTCGTTTTTGTCGATAGCCGCCAGATCTTGCATGGCACGCGCTTTTTGCAGACGGATGGTGGGACGAAAGTTGCTGTTGTGGAAGCGGTTGTGTTCTTGCGGTGTGATGTTGCCTTCAGCTATACAGAGTGTTGCAGACTCCATGCAGAGGAGAGTTGTCAATACAATGAATCTGTTTGCCATGATCGTTCCTTCACTATTTCATACATACATAATGTTGCGTCGGTTGTTCATATCATTGCCTCTCAATTTGCGATATCAGTGACATCGATTTATCGATAGGGAATCGAATAGAGATTGGCGACTCGTTTATCCGCATCTTAAAAGACGCGGTTTTCAAGTTAAATGAAAGTAATCACAAAGTTATAGGAGGTCGGTAGGAGGGGTCGTGGAGTGGGAAGGTACAGGGGTCTTTGTATTCCGGAAGTTCCAATCTGTTGGAAAATCTAGATAGCATCACCACCGGTGTGAGAGGAATGGCCTGAAGATGAAACATATGGTGAAAATCGCACAGGTCGCCGCAATCGCTTCCATGGTCCACCTCCATGACATACGTTTGCACCGTTTCATGATGGCACCTCTCTTCGGCCGCGATGAAGTAGGCGTGTGCCGCATTGACGAAGAGTGCCATCAGCAGCAAATATTTTACGAAACGTTTCACGCCTGCTCCTCTTGCTGAATCATTCATAGACCGATTGTATCCTTTTAGCAAATCGCTGTCAATTTAAGAAAGATTTCAAATAAATTTTAAGTTCATGAACCACAACAGCTTTCCCCTTCACATTCAGGTTTGTTAACAATCCACGGTTTGACGATGAACCAGAGAATCAATCCCCACAGCAGGATGGATGAAGCGATGGCGACGATTCCCATCTTTTCGCTTATATGCACGACGGAACGGGGATCGATCTGCATCGAGCCGAAAAACCAGTCGATGGTGAGGCCGAACAGAATCGAACCCGCGACGATGGTAGATGTATAAATAGACAGCGCCCGGTTTCCCAGCATCTTTTTGACCACACCCATTGTAACGGTATTGGTGGCGGGACCGGCGCTTAGAAAGACGAAAGCGGCCCCCAGACTCACACCGCCAAGAACCAACGAGGCCGCAATAGGCAGACTCGCCGTGGCACAGACGTACATCGGGACCGCGATAGCGATGACGATTAGGTATCCGAGCCATGTATAGTTCGAAAGCCATGCGCCGATATCTTCGGGAATCGCCACCGTGATTGCCGCACCGATCAAAAGCCCCCACAGCAGCGGTTTGGCGATATCTCCCAGCAGGGTTACGAAACCGTATCGAAGCGCGTTATGGAGAGAAAATTTTACCGTTGGCGTACTTTTGCATGAGCCATTGCAGTCGCAGCCGCCTTCCGTTTTACTCATCTGTCGTGTTTGGGCCGAAAACATCATCGGCCGGTTGCCCGCAGAGGATACGCCGGTTTGAAAAACAGGTGTCATGCCCGAGAGATTTTTTTCGCTCTTTTGGGATACTTCCTCCATTGTGAAGAGATTGCTTAAAACCCCGGCCGCAAAAGCGATGACGATGGAACTGATGATGCGGTAGAGGGTGAAGAGCCATCCGAACATTCCAAATGTCGCCAGAATGGAATCGATGCCTGTAATGGGAGTCGATATGAGAAAACTGAGTACCGCTCCACGGCTGGCACCCTCTTTTCTCAATGCCGCTGCAAGCGGTATCACCCCACAGGAGCAGACTGGGAGTGGAATCCCGAAAATCGTGGCCTTCAAAACGGAGAGAACATTGTCGTGCCCCAGATGTTTCTGAATGAAATCGCCCGGGACCAATTCATGCAGGACGCCCGCAAAAAAGAGCCCGAACAGAATATAGGGCGCCATCGCCCCTGTCAGCTCCCAAAGAGCCGTACCGAATTGCCACAAAATTTCCATGTCGTCATCCTGCCAGTTTTCTATAGATGGTGTAGAATTTGCATCCCACGCAGTAGCCAAACGCCGCTTCGAAAAAGGCGCATATGAGCATGATAGCCATGATTGCCGCCGCTGCAGAAAGGTAACCTGCAAGATACAGTGCCATTGCCGTGGCAGCCATGGCCAGGCCGATGCGAGCGGCAAAAATTTTCGGTGCCGCATCGACGATTTGCGGTGCACCAAGTCGCTTGGCGACCGGCAGTGCCATTTGGGCGAAGAGGCTGTAGGGCCTGTAAAAAGAGCGAGCCGAAAAATCGACAACCAAAAGTACCAACCATGGCAATGAAGGATGGAACATGAAGCTCAATGCTGCCACGAAAACCAGCCCTCCGACAATGCGGGCGACTCTTTCGTTGACGCGCTCGTTGGATATGGGACAACTTGCCATGAAATATCCTGATATTAAATTTTTTAATAGTAGTGTATCTTTGGTCCGTTGAACAAATGTTTAAAATAGACCTCTAAATATAGAACCAAAACTATAGGGCACTTCTAAAAACCCATGCCCGCCATAGAAGGCAAAGAGAACATCAGATTTCGTAGAAGGTCGACGAAGGGCTCCCCGAAGGTAACTCGAGGAGAGCTTCTACGAAAGATGGCACTCTATTTGCCTTCCCTGCGGGCTTTGCAAGCTTTCACGCAGCCGGCGTTGCCGCTCCTTGAATTGGCTTTGGCCAGTCCTGCGTCGCGGTGCCTTGTCTGCGCAAAAGCTTGCAAAGCTATGGCGGGCATGGGTTTTTAGAAGTGCCCTATAAACTTTCTTCTATCTTCCTCTTTGCATACATCTGATAGAGAATCGGGATGATCAGCAGACTCAGCACCGCCGAGCTGACGATACCGCCGATCATCGGGGCGGCGATGCGCTGCATCACTTCGCTGCCCACACCGTGGTGGTACATGATGGGAAGCAGGCCCGCGAGGATGGCGAAGACCGTCATCAGTTTGGGTCGCACCCGCTGCACCGCGCCTTCGAAGATCGCCGCTTTGAGGGTTTGCCGGGTCAGTTCGCCGTCGCGTGCCAACCGTTCTTCCACGCTTTCCTGCAGGTAGACGATCATGACGATCGCCGTCTCCGCCGCAACGCCCAGTAGTGCCAGGAAACCGACGATGACGGCGACACTCATGTTGAAGTTCAGCCAATCGATGTAGAGCAGGCCGCCCAGCATCGCAAACGGCAGGGTGAAAAAGACGATCAGCGTCGGCACCACCTTCTTGAGCGCGAAATAGATGAGCACCAGAATCACCAGCAGCACCGTCGGGGCGATCCACTTGATCCGCTCCATCGCGCTCTGGAGGTACTCCGACTGCCCCGCCCATTCGTAGTAGTAGCCCACCGGCAGCTTCAGACCTCTAAGCGCTTTTTGCGCCTGTCGTTGGTATTCGGCGGCGCTGATGCCCTCTTTGGGGGTGATGTAGATGAAGGTGACCGGTTTGGCCATTTCGGTCTTGATGACCGAGGCGCTCTCCTGGTAGTACACCTTCGCCAGGTGGCCTAGGGGGACGAAGCCTAACGGTGTTTTGATCTGGATGTTCCGTATTACCTCCAAGTCGCGGCGGTCTTCCTCTTCGAAACGCACGGCGATGGGATAGCGCTCCAGTCCGTGGATCATCGTCGAAACGCGCTTACCCCCGATGGCGCTTTGGGTGTAGGCAAGGACCTCCTCTTTGGAGATGCCATACCTCGCGATCGCCGCCTCGTCGATGTCGATGTCGATGAAATAGCCCGCGTCCGACTGGTCGGCGAAGACGGACATCGTGGTATCCAGGCTTCGCAGTTTTGTTTCGATCGTCTGGCCGATGTGTTGCAATGTTTTAATATCATCACCATAGAGCTTGATGCCAAGCGGCGTGCGGATACCGCTGAGCAGCATATCTATACGTCCTCGGATCGGATAGGTCCAGGAGTTGACGAGGCCGGGGATTTGCAGCGCATCTTCGAGTTCCTGGCGCAATTTGTCGAAGGTCATTCCTTCGCGCCACTGCTCTTTTGGCTTGAAGGTGATGATGGTCTCCAGCATCCCCAAGGGTGCTGGGTCGGTGGCGGTGTCGGCACGTCCCCCTTTGCCGAAGACCGTCTGAACTTCCGGGAAGCTCTTGATGATCTTGTCGGTTTTCTGGGTGATCTGCTTGCTCAAGTCGACGCTGATGCCATAGGGAGTGACGGGCATGTACATCAACGTCTGTTCGTTCAGCGGCGGCATGAACTCCCATTTGAGTTTTTCATAGACGGGCACCATCCAGACCAGCAGCATGAGGGCGGCGAGGATGACGAGGTATTTGAGTTTCATGCCAAACGTCAGCAGCGGATGGTAGAGCCAGATGAAAAAGCGGTTGATCGGGTTTTTGTTTTCGCTGGGAATCTTCCCGCGGACGAACCAGACCATCAGCACCGGCACCAGTGTCACCGCCAGCACCGCCCCTACCGTCATCGCGAAGGTTTTCGTGAAAGCCAGCGGCGAAAAGAGCAGCCCCTCCTGCCCCAAGAGCGCGAAGATGGGCAGAAAGGAGACCACTACCAGCGCCAGGGCGAAGAAGATAGGGCGTCCTACGGTTTTGGCGGCGGAGAGGATGGCGGCTTTTCGTTCCGCCGGTGTGATGGATCCTTTTTGCGCTTCGATTTTGTGAATCGCCTTGTGAGCGTTTTCGATCATCACGATGCTGGCGTCGACCATGGCGCCGATGGCGATGGCGATACCGCCCAGGCTCATGATGTTGCTACCGATGCCGAAAAGTTTCATCAACAAAAAAGTCAGCCCCACCGTCAGCGGAAGGACGATCAGGACGATGAGTGAACTGCGCAGGTGCACCAGAAAGAGCGCGATCACGGCGATGACGATGAGGCTCTCCTCGACCAGCGTGCTTTTGAGGGTCTCGAGCGCCTTTTCGATGAGGCTGCTTCGGTCGTACGTTTCGACGATCTCCACCCCCTCCGGGCGGATCTCTTCGAGCCGCTTTTTGACATTCTGGATGACGCGGTAGGCGTCTTCGCCATATCTGACCATGACGATACCGCCCACCACTTCGCCCTGGCCGTTGAGATCGGCCACGCCACGACGGGGGGCCGGCAGCACCTCCACCCGGCCGATATCTGCGATGGTCACCGGTACACCGACATGCTGCGCCACCACCAGTTTTCGGATATCCTCCGCGTTTTTGAGATACCCTCTTGCCTGCACCATCCATTCGTAGCCGTTCTGGATGACGATACGCCCGCCGGTGTCGTTGTTGTTGGCCCGGATGGCGCGGGTAACGTCGGCGATGGAGAGGTTGTGAGAAACCAGCGCGTCGTTGTCGACCGTCACCTGCCAGGTCGGTACGAAACCGCCGACGCTGGCGACGTCGCTGACACCGTCGACACCCATCAGGGCGTATTTGAGGGTGTAGTCCTGCAAAGTGCGCAGCTGGGCCAAGTTTTTCGTCTTCGAAACCAGCGCATATTCGTAGACCCATCCCACACCGGAAGCATCGGGCCCCAAATAGACTTCGACCCCCTGCGGCAAAGCACTCTGAATCGCCGCCAACTGTTCCAGCACCCGGCTGCGTCCCCAGTAGAGGTCGGTGCCCTCTTTGAAGATAATGTAGATGAGGGCGTTTTCGTAGGTCGAAAAGCCGCGCACCGTCTCGATGTCGGCGATGGAGAGAAATTTGCTCACCAGCGGATAGGTGGCCTGCTCCTCGATGATGTTGGGGCTCTGGCCCTTCCACTTCACTTCGACGATCACCTGGGGCGGCGAAAGGTCGGGTAGGGCATCCAGCGGCGTATGGCGCACCGCCCAGATCGAGGCGCCGACGGCGAAAAGGGTCGCCATCAGGATCAAAAAGGCGTTTTTAACGCTAAAATCGATAATTTTTTCAATCATTGGAACAACCCGTTGATCTGCGCGTCACTGTCAATCAGGAAAAGGGCTTTGTTGACCACTTCGTCCCCCTCTTTCACACCAGAAAGGATAGCGAACCGATCGTGATCGATGGGGCGCACCGTCACCTCGACGGGTTCGTACTCCCCTTCGAACTCCCCGGCTTTGAAGACGAACCACCGCCCCATTTTGCGTATCACGGCGGTTCTGGGCAGTACCAGCACCGTTTTGGGGGCCGTTTCGGCACGGACGGTGGCGAACATACCCGGAATCAACCTCTTTTCAGGGTTGGCCACATCCAGCCGCACCGTCGCGAGCGCCGTTTCGGGCTCGATGCGCGGATAGAGATAGGGGTGTTTTCCCACGAAGGTCTTGGGCAGGCTCCGGGTGGTGATGCGAAAGCTTTTGGCCTGCATCACCGGCACGATGTCGGATTCGCTCACTTTGGCTTCGACGCGAATGCGCGAGAGCCCCACAATGCGAAAGAGCGGCGATTTGGATTTGAAGGCGCCACCTTCGAGGATATGCTTTTCGAAAAGATAGCCGTTGGCCGGTGCATAGATCTGCGTCAGCGGGTCGGCCTTGCGGTGGCGCTTCACCCGGTCGATTTCGGATTTGGAAACGCCAAGCAGTTGCAGTTTGCGTCTGGCACTGGCGACCATCCCCCTGGCCGGCGCTTTTTTGGCGTAGCGCAGGGCGTTTAGGTACTCTTCCTTGGCTTTGAAGACAGCCGGTGCATAGACTTTGGCGAGAGGTTCGCCCCGTTTGACGGGTGCATAGAGGCTCTTTTTGTAAAGCTTCACCACATAGCCGTCGAATCTCGGCGATACGTTGACGATTCGCTCTTCGTCGGCGACGAAGAGGCCGTAGAAGGTTTTGGAAAATCGGATCGTCTCTTTTTTCACCTGCGTCGTTTGGACATTGAAAAGCTGCTCCACGCTCGGCTGTTCGGCCAGCAGCGACAGGGGCAACAGCAAGGTTCCTATCAGCCATTTTTTCATCGTTTTTCTCCCAAAGTGGCGTCGATTTGCGCCACGGTACGGTAGTAGTCGGCCTTCGCTTCGATCATTTGCGCCTGAAGATTCAGCTTCTGTTCGACAAGGTCGACGAATTTATACAGATCACCGCCGGCGGCGATGTCGGAGCGGATCAGATCGAACATATGGTCGATCTTCGGGAGGCTCTCTTTTTCTATGAGCCGTGCCACTTCCGATGCGCTCCGGGCTTTGGCGTGGAGTTTTTCCAGTTCGGCCAGCAGTTTTTGGCGGGTATCGATCACCTCGCTTTGTCGTGCCAGAAGTCTGGCTCGCCGCTCCTCGACGATACTTCGTTCCGTTCCGTAGATGGGCAGGGCGAAACCGACCCCGACGGAGAGGTAGTCTTCGTAGGATTCGCGGTGATAGTAGCCCACTTTGACGACCGGATCGATGGCGGTACGAAGTTTGTCGAAAGCCAACCTTTTGTCGACGATCGCTTTCTGGGCGATTCGGGTTTGCAGGTCGGGACTGCGATCGATGCGTTTTATCAGTCTGTCGAGGCTCGGTAGCGCTTTTTGGGGCAGGTCGATGCGCAGATCGTCGATTTTTTGAAAAGCCAGGTACGACAGCAGCGCCAGACGCTTCGAACGCTCGGCACGCAGCTTCGCAAGCGTTACGCGCAGGCGGGTGAGCACCAGCTCGGCCGACATGATGCCCATATGGGCTTTGCCCGATTCGCCCGATGCGGTGTAGGCTTCGTAAAGATCGACGTTTTGGCGCGTCAGTGCCATCGTCTTTTTCGTCAAATCGATAAGGCGGTCGATTTTCCACAGATCGTACGCCGTTTGTCGGATGCGTGACACCAGCACCGCTTCCGCCGCCTCTTTCGTGGCAAACAGCATGGCCTTCTTCGCCGCTTCGATCGCCTCTTTCGCGTCACGCTTGCCGAACCACGGAAACTTCTGGGTGATCGTGACGGCCTGGGTCTGCATCGGCTCCAAAGAGCGGTTGGTGAAGTCGTCGAGGCGAAGATTGTTGACGGAGAGTCCCAGCAGAGGATTGTCGAAATTTTTCGCCCGCTTCAGCGCATAGTCGCTGGCGGCGATGCGCTCTTCGATGGCTTGCAGGCTCGGGTGCTTCGCCAATGCCGAATCGATGAGCTGCCGCAACGTCGTTGCCTCCGCGAAAAGGGCGAAAAGCAGCCAGAATAGAAGCGGTCGCATCATTGGCCTACAGATTCAGAGAGGTTTTGAGGCGATACTTCTTGCTCGCCGGTGTGGTGATAAAGATATGCACCTGCCAGGTACCGCCCATCGCGGCGTTGAAGGTGGCTTCATACGTACCGCCTCCTGTTGGTTTGGCGATGGTTTTGCTCTCCATGTAGGGCATGCCCGGCATGGCGGGCATGAAGATTTTCAGTGCCACTTTGGCGTTTTGAAGGGGTTTTCCGCTTTTGAGAACTTCGAGTTTCAAGTGGTTGTTTCCCACCGTCAGCGGCTTGTCGGAAATCATTACCACTTTCATCGACCGGTATTTCACCTCTTTTTGAAAAGCTGCCGCATGGAGGGTTATGGCCGCTGCTACCATGGCGACGAGCACCGTTTTGATTTTGTTTTGCATTTTTCGATCCTTTCGAATGGGTTTTCTCGGTGCCATTGTAAGGATTGGACGTGCAAAGAGTGTGGAATGGATGTACACACATCTTCCACATAATCTGGATAACATTGCAAATAATCACGTACAGGAGTCAATCGATGTCGAAAATGACAAGAAGAACCTTTTTGCAAAGTGCTGCCGTGGCGACACTCTTATATGGCGTGTCTCCGACACGCTCTCTCGCCGATGGTGGAGAGAATGATGGGATCGGTGCCACCACAGGCAGCCCTTCGATCCTGAAGGGCAACACGTTTCACCTGACCATCGACCGGACGGTCGTGAACATCACCGGCAAACCCGCCATCGCCACGACGGTCAATGGGACGATGCCCGGGCCCACGCTGGTATGGCGGGAAGGGGAAGAGGTTACGATCCACGTCACCAACCGCCTGCCCGTCTCCACCTCCATCCACTGGCACGGCATCATCCTGCCGCCGGAGATGGACGGGGTTCCCGACATCAGTTTCGACGGGATCGCACCGGGTGAAACCTTCACCTACTGTTTCAAGGTAAAGCAGCACGGCACCTACTGGTACCACTCCCACAGCGGATTCCAGGAGCAGACCGGGCTGCATGGAGCGTTGGTCATTCTTCCACGAAATCCCGGTGACGAACCCTTCGAATACGACCGGGACTATGTGATTGCCCTTTCGGACTGGAGCGACGAAAAGCCCGAATCGATCTATCGGAAACTCAAAATCCAGAGCGACTACTACAACTTCAACCAGCGAACCGTCGGAGACTTCTTTCACGAAGTGGCCGAAAAAGGGTTCGTCGAAGCCTTCAAAGCCCGTAAGATGTGGAACGAGATGCGTATGAGTGATAGGGATCTCTCCGACGTCACCGCCTACACCTATACCTTTTTGATGAACGGCCGCACCGATGCCCAGGATTGGCACGCCCTTTTCAGACCCGGCGAAAAGGTGCGGCTGCGCTTCATCAACCAATCGGCGATGACCATCTTCGACGTGCGCATTCCTGGGCTGAAAATGCGCGTCGTGGCAGCCGACGGCAACCCGGTGCAGCCGGTGGATGTGGAGGAATTCCGTATCGCCGTGGCGGAGAGTTACGATGTCATCGTCGAACCCGAAGAGGGGAGCTACTGCCTCTTCGCCCAGAGCATCGACCGCTCGGGATTTGTCGGGGGCACCCTTTCGAGTCGAAACGGCGTCCGGGCGAAACGGCCCCCGATGGAGAAGCCGCAATCCTTGACGATGGCGGACATGGGCATGGGTGGCTGGAGATCCACCGGCGGCATGAGCCATGAAACGATGAAGATGGACCATGGGAAGATGAAGATGGATATGCCCCACAAAACCCCGTGGCCCGTCACGCCGCTGCCGATGCGAAAAGGGGTCGCATGGACGATGACGGCGATGGATCCCCGCTACCGCCTGGACGACCCGGGCGTGGGGCTGCGCCACAACGGGCGGCGGGTGCTCACCTACGCCGACTTGCGCAACTACCGCTCCACCGCCGACGACCCGAAGCCCGACCGGGAGATCGTGCTGCACCTGACGGGCAATATGGAGCGCTACATCTGGGCGATCAACGGCATCAAATACGCCGACGCCCAGCCGCTGCGATTTCACTACGGCGAGCGGCTGCGCATCACCTTCATCAACGATACGATGATGCCCCACCCGATGCACCTGCACGGTATGTGGAGCGACCTGGAGACCGGAGACGATACCCGACTGGTTCGCAAACATACGGTCCTTGTCCAACCTGGGGCGAAAATCAGCTATCGCGTCACCGTCGACGCCCGAGGGAGCTGGGCTTACCACTGCCACATGCTCTACCACATGCTCGGCATGTTCAGAAAAGTGGAGGTGGTGTGATGAAAAAGCTGCTGATTTCGACGATGCTGGCCGCATCGCTTTTCGCCGAGATGAACGACGATCCCCTCAGAGCCACGCTGCTTGCCGACCGCCTGGAGTGGCAGGCGACCGACGGCGATCCCGTCGCCTGGGACGTTGCCGCCTATGCAGGCTACGACATCGACAAAATCTACTTCTACTCCGAAGGGGCGGTACAGAGTGACGAAACGGAGAGCGAGAACGAACTGCTCTACAGCCGTGCCGTCACCCCGTTTTGGGACCTGCAGGGAGGCCTGGAGATGGATACGGCAGGGAGTGAGCGCAAGGTTTGGGGCGTATTGGCGATCCAGGGGCTGGCCCCCTATTTCATCGATACCCGTATTCGCCTCAAAATTTCGGACGAAGCGGTCGGGGTCAATTTCGATTTCGAGTACGAAGCGCTGCTGACCCAGCGGCTGATCCTCACGCCCCGTATCGAGATGGAAGCCTACAGCGACGATGTGCCTGCTCTTGGCATCGGCTCGGGCTTCTCATTACTGGCGATGGGATTGCGTCTGCGTTACGAGTTCGTCCGGGAATTCGCCCCCTATGTGGGGGTGGAGTATCTCAACGGGTTTGGAGACACAAAAAAGGTCTATGGCATGAAAGAAGATACCCGCTTCGTCGCCGGCGTGAGGTTCTGGTTTTGATATATAATTAGGGTATCGAACGTAAAGAAGGATTGCAGATGGATGAAAAAATGCACAATCTGGTCATCGTAGGGGCCGGGCCGGCGGGGATCGCGACGGCGGTCGAGAGTTACATATTGGGAATCCGGGATATTCTGCTGCTGGAAAAAGACGAGAACCACAACGCCACGATTCGCAAATACTACAAAGACAACAAACGGGTCGATAAGGATTGGAAAGGGCAGAAGGTGGAGCTGGACGGCAACATCTATTTCGTCGACGGCACCAAGGAGAGCACCCTCGATTTTTTCGACCAGGTACTCGACCATCACTCGGTGGAGCTTCGCACCCACACGGAGGTGCAGAAGATCGTCAAGAAGGATGACCACTTCGAAGTGATCGTCCCCGGTGGGGCGATCAAAAGCCGTTATGTGGTCGTCACGATCGGTCGCATGGGCAAGCCCAACAAACCCGATTACAAAATCCCGCCATCGATACGCAAACGGGTGCACTATACCCTTGATGCCTGTGGCCTTGGAGAGAAAGTGTTGGTGGTGGGTGGTGGCGACTCGGCGATCGAATACGCCGTCGATCTTGCGCACAAAAACGATGTCACCATCTGTTACCGTCGTCAGACGTTTCGTCGTGCCAATCCCACCAACCAGCGCGATATAGCCAACGCCATCGCCCATGGGGAAGTGCGTCCCTATCTTGGTGTCGACATCGAGGGGCTGGAAGAGTCGGAAGATGGGAAAGTACGCGTTCTGTTTACAGAGAGAGATCCGGAAACTTTCGACCGTGTGATCTATGCCATCGGGGGCACGACCCCGAGCGGTTTTCTACAAAGTTCCGGCATTCGCGTCGAAGACGGCAAACCGGTGCACGACGAAAACTACATGACCGACATTCCCGGGCTTTATGTCGCGGGGGACATTACCCAGGAGTCCGGCGGTTCGATCGCTCTTGGGCTCAATCACGGCTACGCAATCGCCCACCATATCATGGCTCATATCAAAAATTGCCCGGAATGCAAACCTCTGCCCATCGTCGAATGATGTGGGCAGACCACTTTTTGTAGGATTGGTTTCAACGCTTCAGGTAGCTTTCAAGTCTATGCATGAATGGTTTGGCTTTTGCTCCTCCGATAATGGCACGACCGACATGTTCGCCGTCAGGTTTTACGATATAAAAAGTGGGAGTACCCATTACCCTGAAGCCTTCGGGAATCTTTTCTTTGTTGATATCGATATCGACTGGAACGAAATGCAACGCAATGAAGTTGGCCAGATCTTCATCTTCGAAGACTTTCTCTTTCATATAGTTGCACATCCGACACGTCTCCTGAGAAAACATGACAAAAACAAGTTTGTTCTCTTTTGCAGCTATCTGTTTGGCATTTTCATAACTTTTTGCCCATTCGAAATCTGCGGCAAAGAGGCTGGAGAGTGCAATCATTGCAACAAGAACCATTTTTTTCATCTGTCAACTCCTTTCCTTTATCGTAAGCATGGATCGGGTGTCGTTCATTATACCGTGTCGAGGGCCAGTTCGATGTCGGCAAGACAGCATCGGCCGCTTGGATTGAGAATCTTGCAACAGCATCCCGAATCTTTTATCCTCGCTTTGATCTCTTCCAATGCGTGGCTTTTTCCGGTGCGGGCTATCTCGTCGGCCATCTTTTCACGGCTCCAGCCGAAACAGTAGCAGAGCATTGCGGGTATGGTGCCTTCCTTGATGCCTACGGGTACCGTGAGGTCATCTTCCCACAGAATGATGTCATCACGGAAATAGACGACGCCGCATTCCGAGGTTTTGCAGAAGCGGAAACCTTCCAGCGTTTCCAGTGCGGCTTTCGCCTCGGACTTGAGAAGGTATTTGAGTGTGACGGCAGGCACGGTTTGGGCAGCTTTGCCGCATTGGGGACACACCGGATTTTCGGCTTGTTGGGGATTGCGGCATTCATGCTTGGTCGGATATTGTTTTTTATCGGACTTGTCAATCATGATTGCTCCTTTTACGCTTTTTTTAGCAGTTGGGCGTTGAGTGCTACGACGACGGTGCTGACAGACATCAAAATCGCGCCGACGGCGGGGTCGATGATGACGCCCCACGGGGCCATGACGCCGGCGGCCAGGGGTATCGCTACGATATTGTAGCCGCTCGCCCACCAGAGGTTCTGCACCATCTTTTTCGTCGTGGCCAGCGAGAGTCTGATGGCGTGAACCACGCTCATCAGATCGCTTTGGGTCAGGATGATGTCGGCACTTTCGATGGCGATATCGGTCCCGGCACCGATGGCGATGCCGATATCGGCCGTCAGGAGTGATGGGGCGTCGTTGATACCGTCTCCCACCATGGCGACGGTTTTGCCATCCTGTTGAATCTTACGAATCAACCGCAGCTTCTCGTCTGGCAGAAGATTGGCCCGGTAGTGGTCGATACCGCATGTTTCGGCCACTTCACGTGCCACGGCTTCGTTGTCACCGGTGAGCATCCACGTTTCGATACCCAGTTCTTTCAATGCGGCGATTGCCTCGACAGAGGTTTCGCGGATGGAATCGGTCAGGAGAATGACTCCGATGACTTCGCCGTCAACGGCCACCCAAACCTTCGTCGATTCGCTCGATTCGAAGGATTTCAAGGTCTCGGGAAGCTTCAGAGACTCTTTGGAAAGAAGCTGCGGTCCGCCCACCATAACGGTATGACCCTGGACGCTCGCTTTGGCTCCGATGCCCGGAAATGCCATGAAATTTTCGGCTGTTTGGGGTGTGATACCCGCCTCCTTGGCGTGATTCACGATCGCTTTTGCGATGATGTGCTCGGAATTTTGTTCGATTGCCGCGGCCATTGCCAGCAGCTTTGATTTGTCATCTTTTGCGATCACATCCGAAACATCCAGCCGCCCTTCGGTGATTGTTCCGGTTTTGTCGAAACAGATGGCATCGATGGTGCGCAGTGTTTCGAACGCCTGGCGGTTTCTGATCAGAATTCCCCGTTTGGCTGCCAAAGAAGTCGATATGGCCACGACCAGTGGGACTGCCAGCCCCAGTGCATGGGGGCAGGCGATAATGAGAACAGTGACACTCCTAAGCACCGCATCCATCGGTGATGCGATCGCGGACCATACAGCGAAGGTGACGGCACCCGTACCGACAGCCCCGTAAAAAAGCCATCCCGCTGCCTTGTTGGCGAGATCTTGTGTTTTGGATCTGCTCGACTGCGCCTCTTTGACCAATTCGATGACCTGGGAGAGATAACTCTCTTTGCCGCTCTTGGTGATCGTGATACGCATAGCCCCGTCGAGGTTGGTGCTTCCCATGAAGACATCGCTGCCCACTTTTTTGTAAACGGGTTTTGATTCGCCGGTCAGGAAGGCTTCGTCGGTCATGCTTTCGCCTTCGACGACCCGACCGTCGGCCGGAATTTTTTCGCCGGGGCGCACCAGTATCGTATCACCTTTGTGCAGAACGTCCACACTTACCTCTTTGAGCGTACCGTCCGGTGAGACACGCATGGCGGTTTTGGGCATCATTTTGACCAGATCCTGCAATGCGTTGGCGGCTCCCAGTACGCTTTTGGCTTCGATATAGTGGCCGATCAGCATAATGTCGATCAGGGTCGCCAGTTCCCAGAAGAACTCTTTGCCGCCCGGCATGACGAGTGACATGGCCGAATAGAAGTAGGCGACACTGATTGCCATTGAAATAAGCGTCATCATGCCGGGTTTTTTGGATTTGATCTCTTCGATCGTCATGGAAAGAAAAGGTTTGCCGCCATAGATATAGACGAATGTCGAAAGGATGAAGATGATCGCTTCGCGATAGGGAATCTGGAGAGAGAAACCGAACCACCCCTGGATCATAGGCGAAAGGACAAGTATCGGGACGGTGACGATGACCGAGACGATGAACCTCCGTTTCATCTCTTCCATATGGTGTCTATGGCCCATCGCAGAGTGGGAAGAATGTTTCCCTGTAGCATGTTCTTCTTGTCGCATTTTTTATCCTTTTTTTCTTCGATATACACAGTATAGAAAAGGAGTGTGTAAAAAATATGGAAACTTCTTGCACATTGGTTACACAATAAGCGCCTACAATTGCACTATCTCAAAACGAAGGATTGAAAATGAAAAAGAGAGCGATGGGCCGAAACAGAGCGATGGCGGTCATTATGGGCGCCATGGCGGCCGGAACGAGCGGAGCTGTCGCCGCGCCAGGGGGCTGCGGTACCGGTAAATGTGGCAGCGGCATGAAAGGCGGCGGTACCGAAATGAACCAGAGCGTTCAGGGTAGATGTGGCGCCAAAATGGGTGAAGAAGCCAAAAAAAAGGCAATGAGAGGCAAATGTGGCTCCGAAATGAAAAAAAATATGACGAGTCAAGATGGTACCGCCAAATGCGGAAGCTCCATGAAATAGAAGGAAATCTCGGATGAAAGGGTGCGGTCTGGGGCTTCGTGATACGTTCGCCGATGAGATTGTGAAGTATGCGGACGTGATCGATTTTCTTGAGGTGGTGCCGGAAAACGCGATGCACATGAACCGTATCGAGGCAAAACGCTTCGAATCCATCCGGGAAAGGTTCGAGATGGTCGCCCACGGTCTTTCCCTTTCACTGGGCGATACGATCCATCTGAACGAAGCGCATCTTGCACGACTGAAGGATTTTCTCGATCGTTACGAGATCGCTCTTTACTCGGAACACCTGAGTTTCACTTCTCTGGATGGGGTGCAGAGCTATGAACTGCTTCCCTTGCCGATGACTTCGGAGATGGTGGATGGCATTGTCGCCAAGATCGACTACGTCCAGGAGTTTCTGCAGCGTCCGCTCGTGATCGAAAACCCGACCTACTATACGGTACTCGAATCGACAATGGAAGAAGCGGAATTTACAGTGGAGATTTTGCGGCGCAGCGGAGCAAAACTGCTGCTGGATGTCAACAACGTCTATGTGAATGCCCACAACCATCGGTTCAATGCGGAGGATTTTTTGGACCGTCTACCCATATCCGAAGTTGCCTACTGTCACGTCGCCGGCCACCTGGAGTATCGGGATGACCTTTTCATCGATACCCACGGCACACCTGTCAAAACGGAGGTGTGGGATCTGTTGCGTCAGGTGATGGCGCGAAAAAGAGTGCCCGTCATGCTTGAGCGCGATCACAACATACCGCCGTTGGACGCACTGATGAAAGAGTTTGCCACGATGAAGGAGATACATGATGGCGTATGAGACGATGCAGCGCTTTTTCGAAGCTATCAGAGAAGGGAGGGCGGCGGAGTATCGGCATGGCGATATCTACGAACAGCTTGTCCGGTACCGTTTCGATGAAGCGCTTGGAAGCACCTTCCCCCGTTTTCGGTCCCGTATCGGCGAGGCTCGGTGGACAAAACTGCTGCGTCGGTTTATCGCTTCCGGTTCGGCGCACTCCCCATTTGTTTGGCAGATGGCTTCAGATTTCAGACAATCCGTCCAAAAAGGTATAGACCGGCCGCTGCGGCATCTGCTTTGGTTCGAATGGCAGGAAGTGGCCCTGACACGCCTGACTATGCCCAAACGGCGGAAAATCGCAAAAGTCGATTTTTCGAAACGTTACCGTCTGGGCAAACGAGCCAGACTGAAAAAGCTCGTCTGTGATGTGTCCGATGAAGACAATCGGCAGATCGGGGTCTACTGGACACTGGTGTGGCAGACTTTTTCCGGTGAAAGTGCCTGGATGCGCCTGACACCCTTCATGGGCGAGCTGCTCGCTGCATGCGATGGCAAAAATCGTCTCGGGAAAACGGTTGGAACGATATCCCCGAGATTTCGTATCCGACCGGGTGATGCCCGCGATATTCTCAAAGAGGGATTGTTGCCGCTGCTGGCATCGAATATCGTCGTTTGAGGTATAATGAATCCATGAAAGTTCTGCTGCTTGAAGATGATACCATGCTGGGCGAGCTGATCGCCGACCATCTTGGCGGAATGGGTCATGAAGTGGAGCATTATGTCGATGGTGAGGAGGCGGAGGAGGCAATTTTGCAAGGCCGTTACGATCTGCTGCTTCTGGATGTCAATGTCCCAGGTATCGACGGATTCGAACTGCTCGCTTCGATGCGTGAACGCAAAGATATGACGTCGGCGGTTATGATTACGTCGCGCAATACCAGTGCCGATTTGAAAGAGGGTTTTGACCTCGGTTGCGACGACTACATCAAAAAACCTTTCGAATTTGCCGAACTCGATGCCCGAATCGAACATATCGTACGAATCTACGGTCTGAGAAAGAGTGAACCGATTGCTTTGGGTGGCGATACCTTTTTCGAACCGGCTGCCCACCGCCTTGTAGTCGCCGGAGAAGCGGTACCGCTGACCCCCAAAGCTTCCGAAATCCTTCACTACCTCTACAAAAACGCCGGGCGCATTGTCTCCCGGGAGGAGCTGGTCGGGAGCCTTTGGGCTTACGATGAGTCGCCTTCTGATGCGACGCTTCGAAGCTACATCAAAACCCTGCGCAAGTATGTCTCCAACATCGTGACGGAAAGGGGGGTGGGCTATGGCTTTGAACCCGGATGAGAGACGTTCGCTTTTTCGCTTTATGAGCGTCTACCTGGGTGCGGGGCTGGTCATCGTCGTAACTTTCTCCTTTCTTTTCTATCGGATCGATTCCGAATCGATCCGAGACCGGACGCTCTCTGGTCTTCGCATGACGGCGATGACGATTTCCGCTTCTGCCGTAGCGGCCCAGATGCAGGGCAAACCTTTTAAAATTCCCGAAACGTCCTGCTGTGAATACCTTCTGCTGGATGGTTCGAAAAAGCCCATTGTCGGTTCTCTTTCGGAACCTTTCGATCTAAAGAGAGAGTTTTACGTACAAAACGGGTGCGCCCACTATATCGACCGCAGCGCCCACGGCCATATGAATATCGAATATATCGTATTACGAGACTGCACCTACGGAGAAAAGATCCGAAACTGCGCCCTTCGTGTTATCGTCATGGGGTTGGCGGCCTACCTTTTCCTGGTACTGGTGGGATGGTACCTGGGGCGACTGTTTCTCAAGCCGATGCGCGAAAAGATCGAGGCGATGGATCGCTTCATCAAAGACAGTACCCACGAACTCAACACACCCGTCACCACCATGCTTCTGGCTCTTCAGAAGATCGAGTCCAAAGAGTGCAAACCGGTCTATCTGAAAGCACTGCAGATGAGCGGCCGGCTGATCGCACGTGTCTACGAAGATCTGACTTTCATGCTGCTGCAGGACAAACGTGTGAAGAAGGATCATCTCCGGAATGTCGATGTCGCGAACGTGGTGAAAGAGAGTGTCGAATTCTTTTCAATCCTGGCCGAACGGAAAAGCATCGACGTGGAACTGCAGACGGAGACCTGTTACGTCGAAGCCGATCCCCACCATCTGGCACTGCTTGTCAAAAACCTGCTGGACAATGCGCTCAAATATACCCGAAGCGGCGGAAGAGTGGAGATACGCCTCGAGGCGTGCCGGTTGAGAGTCAGCGATTCCGGAAGCGGCATTCCCCATGACAAACTGCAGGATATCTTCCGGCGTTTTCACAGAGAAAACCGTGTGGAAGGGGGGTTCGGCATCGGGCTCAGTATCGTTGAAAGCATCTGCCGGATGTATGGCTACCATATCGACGTGGTTTCGGAAGTGGGGAGAGGAAGCACCTTCACCGTCCAATTCGCTCGGGTGTCATAAAATCCGGCTGAAAAATTACGGCGTCAATTCGACGCTTTTTTGTCGGGGAAGCTTTTGAATACCTTTGTAACCACCTGTTTGATAAAAGCTTCTCTCTCTTCGGGGGTTTTGAATCTTTTTAGCTTGTCGGTCATCTTGGCGTTCCAGAAAACTAGGTTGTCATGATGCGGATCGATGGCTTCGACGATGATTTTCCCTTCGCTCACTTCATAGGACTGGGTCGATTTGCCGACGACGTAACTGTATCCGTAATTTCCGTAATAGGGGCTGTAATAGGTCGGAGCGATACCGATGATTCGGTAATCGTTGGAGAGCTGCCGCTGGTTGGTAGCGCCCAGATGGTAGGTGATGTAAAAGTCGGCATGGGCTTTGTCAGTGACCTCGTATCCTTTTTTCTTCATCGTTTCGGCGATGAGACGATCGAAGATTTTCTGCGCGCTTGTGGTTCTGGGATCGTCGATGGTGGGGTGGATAACGGCTACGCTTTGGAGTTTGCTGAAATCGTAGGTTTCATCTTTTTTGCTCTCAAGCGTGTGGCTGGAGCAACCGGCGAACAGGACGAGTGTCACAACAAGGGCTGCGATAGTGCGTATCATCTATTTTTCTCCTTTGGATGGTTGGTTTTCGGGCGGAAAATGCTTCAAAACTTCGGCGACGATGTGTCGGATGTACTCTATCCGCTCCTGTGGCGTGTCGAAATCCTTGAGCCGGTCGGTCGCCATACCGCGCCAGAAAATTCTGTTGCCTTCGGGATCGACGGCATCGATGATGAATTTCCCTTCGGTCCAGGTATATTCACGCTCAACGGGTACCGTCATGCCGTATCCCCAGTATCCGGGATAGTAGGGGTAGAGTCCCACCATCTGGTAGTCGGTGACGACCTGCCTTTTCTCCGTGACGTCGAGATGGAAAAGAATGTAAAAATCGGCATTATCTTTGTCGCTGACGAAGAATCCTTTTTGCCGCATCACATCTTCGATAGCTTTCGCGAAGCGCTGCTGGGCAAGAGAGATCGTGTTGTCATCGGATTTGGGGTAGAAGATGGCGACCCGTTCGAGTTTCGAAAAGTCATAGTTGGGGTTGTAATCGCTCGTTACGCGCAGGCTTGAACATCCTGCCAGCCAGAAAAACAGGACGATCAGCAATGTGTATACCCTCATGGTCTCTTCCTTGTCGGAAAATCTTTCAGCAGCTGATCGACAACCGCGTTGAAGAAGGATTCACGGCTTTTGGGGGAGTTGAAATCGGGTATCTTTTTGGCGACTTTGGCGCTCCAGAAAACCTTTTTGTCATTCGGATCGTACATATGGATGCGTATCTCCACCTGATCGCTCGAGGGTGTGACGGTTGCCCCCACACTGCCTCCGCCATGATGCCAGCTGTAACTGCCGATGCCGAAACCGAAACTGAAATTCGATGGGACATCCTTGACGACATAGACGTCGTAGAGTGCCGTGAAATCTCCCTTGTCGGCATATCGGTATCCTTTTGTCCGCAGATTGCCGACAATGGCGCTGCGGATGCGCTGTGAGTTGAGCGGGTCGATGTTGGAGCCGGAACTCTCCGACACGCTGAAGGTGGAGAATTTTGAAGCCTCGAAAGAGGGGTCGTAATCGACCGACGGTCCTTTGCCCGAACAGCCCACGAACGCAAGCAAAAAAAATCCGATAGCAAATGATCGCGCTATTTTCCTCATCACTTTATCTTCTTCTCATCCAGATTTCAACCTCTTTGTCGCTGTAGCAGCGGTTGTACCCCTCTTCCCACCCCTCTTTATAGTCGGGGTCCTCTTTGAGGGCCGGGTCGATGATTTTGTAGTTGGCCAGATTGTTTTCCCAAAATTTTTCTCCGCTTTTGCATCCATCCGTGTACCCCTTGGCGAAAGCGGGGGGTTTGGATGCCAGATAGGATTGCAACGACGGACATCCTGTCAGCAACAGGGGGAGGGAAACGAGTGCGCCCAGCACTATGATCTTTTTCATGTATCAATTATAACGGATAATGAGAAAAAATGGCATGGGTTTGCGCAAAACTGCCTGTCGTCGGAAGCGGTGACCCGGCTTTTGTCCGCAACCGCGGCTGGGGAGGTTCGATCACCGAAGTCAAATACGGCGGTTCTCTCTACGCTCTATGCGATCAGTGCTTTGATCCCTTCGAGGCCGCCCATGGGAACACTGTAACCAAGGGACGGATTGATCTGCGGCTCCCTCGGATTGATGCGAATCAGTTTTGTATTCAGCTCCCTTGCGATGCGTTCACCTGTCAGTCGGACTGTCGGCACGGCGGTTCCTGCACCGATTTCGACGATGGCGAGCTTCAGTTTTTTGACGTAGAGTCTTTGCAGAAAATCCTCGAAGCGTTTTTGCTGTGCATCGGTGCGACTGCTATCCCATGTCCAGTCGCCGAACATCAGGATATTGGGTCGGGCGGTGGCGCCGCATCGGGGACAGTGCGGCCACTCCGTCGCTTTGAAACTTTCCATATCGATCGGAATATTCACGCCCTTGGCACTCCAGATACCGGCATGGCATTGGGTGCACTGCAGATGGTGGATGCTGCCATGGCACTCTACTATCCTCTCTTCGTCGTATCCCGCCTTCTGAAACTGGCCGTCGACGTTGGAGGTAAAGACGAAATACTCCTCTTTTTTCTTTGCGGCATCGAGCAGTACAGCAAATCCCGGGTGCGGAACCGTCTCGCGGTAAAGATGGAGCCTGTGCCCGTAAAAGGCCCAGGCCAGCGCCGGGTTGGCGTCGAACCAATGGGGATTGGCCAGTTCGACGAAACTGAGCCCCAGTTTTCTGGCGACAGGATAGGCGCGCCAGAACCCCTCGTTGCCCCGAAAATCGGGCAGGCCCGAATCGACACCCATGCCAGCACCGGCGGTGATGAGCAGGGCATCGCTGTGCCGCAGCAGTTTTTTTGCCTCTTCGATGGCGTGTTGTTTCTCTTTCATACCCCCATTCTAAAGTGTAAACCTTAAAGTTTTCTTGACTTTTTGAACAAAACGCGCTACAATGATTCAAGATTGAGTGAGGTTTCATAAAGAAACTTCAGGAGGAGCGTATAAAATGCAATATTACCGAAGGGAAGCAGGAAAGAGTCGTATCGTCTGTCTGCTTTGTAGGCACTACTGCAAGATGAAAGAGGGGCAGGTGGGTATCTGCGGTGTCAACAAGAACGAAAACGGCGTGTTGAAAAACCTGGTGTACGGGCATCCGAGCGCTTTGAACGTGGACCCGATCGAAAAGAAGCCCATCTACCACATGCTGCCGGGCACGACCGCGCTCAGTTTCGGCACGGTGGGGTGCAACTTCAAGTGCCCTTTCTGCCAAAACTGGCAGATTTCCCAGACGGCGAACATCAACGAAGAGGTCTATGTGAGTCCCGAGAAGATGGTCGAACCGGCGCTGGAGTATGGGGCGGAATCGATCGCCTACACCTATAACGAACCTACCATCTTCTACCCCTACGCGAAAGATGTCGGCACAATCGCCAAAGAGAAGGGATTGAAAAATATTTTCGTCTCCAACGGATTCGAGACTCCCGAGATCATCGACGATATGAAAGGGTGGCTCGATGCCGCCAACATCGACCTCAAATCGTGGGACGAAGGATATTACAAAAAGGTGCTCAAAGGAGGACTCGAAGCGGTAAAAGATACGCTGCGGCGCATGGTCGATGTCGGCATCTGGGTGGAAGTGACCACACTTTTGATCGAAGGTGAGAACGACAGTGACAAAGATCTGACCGAAATGGCGGAGTTCATCGCGCATGACCTTGGGCGTCATGTACCTTGGCATCTGAGCGCGTTTCATCCCGACTACAAGATGACCGATCATCAATGGACCGGTGTTGAGACCCTGATGCGGGCCAAACAGATCGCCGAGAAAGCCGGGCTTTGGTATGTTTACCTTGGCAATGTTCCGGTGCATGGCGACACCTACTGCCCCGACTGCGGTGAATTGCTGATCGACAGGACGGGGTATAATGTAACGGTAAACAAACTGATGGAAGGGAAGTGCCCCAAATGCGGAAGGACGATCGAAGGGATCTGGAAATAGCGAAAACAAAAAAGAGGAAGGAGTTTTACAATGACCATACGTAAAGCGGCGGTCGCCGGGCAGTTCTATCCCGGATCGGCCGAAGAGATCAAGGCGATGTTGTCCCATTTCAACAAAGTGCTGGAAGAGCACGTACAGCGCCCTGAGCTGCTGCAGACGAAAACCCGTGCGGTGATCGTGCCCCATGCCGGATATATCTACAGCGGATTCACCGCCAACGTCGCGCACCGGCTGCTGGGTAACAGCGGTGTGAAGCGGGTAGCCGTCATCGGTCCGAGTCATCGGGTCTATCTGGCCGGGACCAGTGTGAGCGACTACGACCTGTACGAGACGCCGCTGGGTGACATTCCTGTCGATCGGGTACTGGCGCAGGAACTGATGGGCAAATTCGCCCTGGGGTTCGTTCCCGAGGCACATCACGAGCACAGTACCGAAGTGCAGATGCCTTTTATCAAGACCTATCTGCCCGAGGCACGGGTGGTGGAGCTGGTCTATGGGGATGAAAGCCCCGGAAATCTCGCCCCTGTGATCGAGTGGCTGCTGAAAGATCCCGATACCGGTGTGGTCATCAGTACCGATCTGAGTCACTATTACGACATCGAAAAGGCGAAAGCGCTTGATAGCATCTGTCTTGATGCGGTGAGCAAACTCGATCCGCGCGAACTGCAAAGAGGGTGCGAAGCGTGCGGCAAGATCGGTGTCGAAGCGATGCTGATCGCCGCCAAAAACCTTGGCCTTGAACCCGTGTTGCTCGACTATCGCACCAGTGCGGACGCCAGCGGCGACACGTCACAGGTGGTCGGATACATGAGTGCGGCATTTGTATGATAGAATGGAAGCAAAAAAGGGATGGCAATGTATAAATGGGCAATGATGGCACTGGTTCTTTTTTCGCTCAATCTCCAGGCGGACCGGATACGAAGTACGACGATCGCCTGTTCCGACACCAAGACGCTTCAAAAGGTACTGAGCGAGGTGGGTGAATACAAAAAGCGGAATCTGCAGCTGATGCAGATGGGCTGCAAAGTACTCAGTCCGGACGATAAAATCCATATACTCGAACCCGACTCCAACTGTTGTGGCATCTTCTACAGGATACAGGTCGAAAAGAGCAACGACATCATGTATGTGCGAAAACTCGACGTCATCGTGGAGCAGGCAGGCACCGGTAATATCCTAAAATTTTGATACGATCACTCCTGAAGCTGATAAAAGACGGTGCGGTTTTTATAGATTTTTCTGTATCCCTGCGGTTGGAAAGTGATATCGGCGTGACCGACGAAAAGGAGTCCTTCCGGTTTTAGAAGCTTTCTAAGAATTTCAAGAGCCTTTCTCTTCTCTTCGTCGGTAAAATATATCATCATATTTCTGGAAAATATTGCATCGAATTTACCAAAGTCGAAGATCGATGCATCGAAGATGTTTTGTCGTTTGAAAAACGTATGGTCTTTGAATCGGGGCTCTATGATGTATCGCGTTCCTTTTTGTTCGAAAAAATTTTCAAGAAGGTTTTTTGGAACGGAGGAGATCGAACGGGAAGAGTAATTCCCCAAAACGGCAGCTTCCAGAGCATTGGTGTTGATGTCGATACCGGTTATTTTCAAATGTTTTGGTATCTCGCCTCTTTCTCTTGTCGCAAGTAGAAGGGAGTAAACCTCTTCGCCACTTGAACAGGGTGCACACAAGATAGAACCTATCTTTCCCGTGTGGATCAAAGCGGCGGCATGGTCGATTTGATCTTTTTCTCTGAAAAAGTAGGTTTCGCAGACAGTCAGGAGATTGATCAACTCGGTTTCCAACCGGTTGTCGGATTGTATGCCCCGTGCCAATTCGTCGTAGGTAAAGAGGTCATGGGACAATGCAAAGCGCTCGATTTTCCTGTAAGTGACACTTTTTTGTTTCGTATAATCGAGACCATATCGCGTTTTTATATGTTCCAACAGGGAATCGGCTTCCTCCTGTTTGAACATGGGGGTCCTCTTTTCAGCCCTAGATTCGTTTTTCTCTTTTTGTAGGTCTCTTTTTCTGAGCCATCCTATCATGAAAGAAGCTCCGTGATATGTCGTGTTATGGTGTCTATGGGCATGATATGATCGGCGGCACCGAGTTCTACAGCGGCTTTTGGCATGCCATAGACGACAGATGTCTCTTTGTCCTGGGCGATGGTCGTATGCCCCGCCTCTTTGAGTCGTTTCATTCCTCTGGCACCGTCCGCTCCGATACCACTGAGTAAAATGGCTGTGGTACGGTACGAATCGATCCTGGAAGCCGACTCGAAAAGGATATCGATCGTCGGGTTGTAAAAACCGATGTGATTCTCTGCCCTCTTTATCCATAAAACGCCGGACCTCTCTATGAGAATGGAAGTCCTTCCCAAAAGATAGATGGTGCCTTGTTCAAGAGGGAGGTCTTCGTTCGCAAATACCACTTTTTGTCCGCATAGGCGCTCAAGCCTTTTCGCGAAGGAGTGCAGGGGAAGCGGGTCCATATGCTGGGCGATGATCATGGCGTTGTCCGAAATCGGCGGCTTCGAATCCAGAATGGTTTCAATAAGGCCTGGACCTCCCGTCGAAGCGCCTACGAGAACAAGATGTCGCATGGAGTCGCTGTATCGGTTATCATGACTTGAACAGTTCCAGTCGGTGTCGGAGCTCTTCCGTCAGTTTGCTCAGATGTTCCGCCGCTCCGGCGATCTCTTCGACGCTTCTGGCGTTTTCTGTCGAAATCCCGGTGATGTTCCGCATATTTTCGATCACATCCTGCATCTCCGCGGCAATGGCATTGGAGCTTCGTGCAGATTTCGCACTGACATTGGCAGCTTCCTGAAGAACAGCGTTGACCTCTTCAAGTTCCATTTCGGCACTGGATGCCTGATTGACGGCCGCTTCGAAATCTTTGGCATTGTCCTGCATTTGACCGCTAATATCGCTGATGCTTTGAATGACCAGGTTGATTGTGGCGGTGATTTCCGAAAGGCTCTTTTGCGTCCGCTCCGCCAACTTTCGGACTTCGTCAGCGACAACGGCGAATCCCCGTCCATGTTCGCCCGCCCGTGCCGCTTCGATGGCGGCGTTGAGTGCCAGAAGATTCGTTTGGTCCGCAATATCGTTGATGATATCGAGTACCTCTTTTACGCCATTTGCTTCTTCTTGGAGATGAAGGATGCTCTCCGCCAGGTCCGCTTCTTTGGATCCTGTCAAATTGATGATTTCAAGAAGATTGGAGAGTCCAGAAGAGGCTGTTTTAAGGGTCTGGACCGCTTTCCTTACATTTTGTTCACTCTCATTGACGATACCGACCGTATTTTTGAGATCGTTGAACGCATTCTCGGCGGTTTTGGATGTATCGGCGATCAAAGACGCTTCGTCCTCGGCGCGCCTTCCGACTCTCCAGTGCGGTAGCGGAAAGTTCGGCCGCGACGGATGCGTTCTCGCTTCCGTTTTCTTTGCTTTCTTTAATGGTACGTTGAACTTTTTCAATGAAGAGATTCACTTGCTTTGCCATCTGTCCAATTTCATTGTTACCGATGACAGGGATCCGTTTTGTCAAGTCACCGTCGCTGCTTGCCAGGTCGTGGGCGGCATCTTGGACTGTTTGGAGGTTCTTTGAAATAAAACGGCTTATATACAGAGCCAGAAAAACGGCAAGGGCGATCGAGCCGCCGGCTACAAGCAGGATCATGGATTTCATTGCAAATATTTTACTGTTCGCTTCTTCGATGGTCTTCTTTTGTAGCTTTAGAACATGGTTGTGCATTTCATCGAGTGTCAACATGATTTTTTCTGTGATCTCTTCAGCTATCGTCGCAGAATCGTGTTTTATACGTTCGACAATTTGAAAATATTGCACAATCTCGTCTTGAAGCAAATCGAGCTGTTTGCGCAATATCTTGTCTTCGGTGGTTTTTTTCAATGATTTTATTCTCTTCTCAATTGCATCTTTTTTTGTATGATATTGACGAAAATAGGTATCGTTTCCGGTTATGACATAATTGTCGATCAAGTGCACAGATTCCAGCAGATTTTTTTCCAATGTCGTGATACGGGATACCAGCGTATCCGTATGCTTGATTGCTTCCGCGCTTTTTGCTGCATCCGAAAAACCTTTGAAAGCAAAACCGTATGCAAACAACGACATCAAAATGATAACGCCGAATGCCAACAGGATGATTTGTCTCATGCTCATATTGTTCATCTTTCTGCCTTAGTTAAAGAAATTGATCCCTAATAAAGCGGGTTTTTTTCAAATCATGCAGTATGTAAAAGTGCCTTTTTCAACCGTTTGCGAAAGATGGAAGAGAAGGTTTTGACGTGCCCGGGAACACTTCTGGTCCGACTTATCCGACAGTAACAGAACGATTACATTAAGTTATGGTACATATTCGTTTGCATGTTTGATTTGTGGATATATCGGTCAGTGTGCCGGAAAGTTTATGGAAAATTCTTCTTTTTCAGAACTTTTTAGCCCAGAATCTTTTGCACGGCGGCCGAGCACATCGCCAGGCCGAAGGCGCCGGTAACGCCGACGAAGCTTCCCTTGGTGGTACATTTGGGTGTTTCCGGGCTGAAAAGTGCGAGAAAGTCCCCTTTGAAACCGCTCTTTTTCAACTCGTAGCGGATCTTTCGCGCAAAAGGATCGCCGTGGGTTTTCCAGATGGAGTCGATCTCGATTTTGGTCGGGTCGATCTTTCGGGCGCCGCCGGTGGCGCTGATCAGTTTGGGCCACACTTTGTGGGCCAGGGCGATTTTGGCGCGGATGTCGTCGATGGCGTCGAGTACCAGGTCGTAAGGGGTGAAATCGAATTGTTCGATCCAACCGGCATCCACTTTCGCCACGATCGGTGTGATAGTGGGGTAGAGCTCCGCCAGACGTTTGACTTTGAGGGCTCCCACCGCTTCGCTGCCGATCTGCCGGTTCATGTTCGTCTCGTCGAAGATGTCATAATCGACGATCGTGATCTTCTCGATGCCGGTGCGAAAGAGACAGTCGAGGCAGAAGCTTCCTACGCCCCCGACCCCCAGCAACAGAATCTTCGCTTTTGCAAGTTTTTCGTGGTCTTCTCCAAAAAGCATCCGGCAACGTTCGAAACGCATCAGTTTTTCCTTTCGAAAAAAGGGTCGCCGGTCGCCGGTCGCTGTTCACTTGTCGATGGATATAGTGTAGGCGAACAGGCCCCCAATGACCATCCGGTTTCAAACGTAAAAGTGGGGCGAGGCCCCGTTTGAAGGACCAACGACCGACGACCGGCGACCAAATTATCCAATCCACCCCTCCAGTCGCTTCAAATCTTCGTAACTGGTCAGATCGAGCTGAACGGGGGTGATGCTGACGTAGCCCTCTTTGATCGCTTCGAAATCGCAGAGCCGGTTTTCGTCGGGGACCCATCGCAGCGGATGGAGTCCCAGCCAGTAGTACTCTTCGCCCCGGGGGTTGCGGTGGACCTGGGCGTCGTTGCCATAGAGCCTGTAGCCGGCTTTGGTGATTTTGTAACCCCGGCACTCGTTGGGGGAGATGGGCGGGACGTTGATATTGAGAAAACGCCGCTCCGTCAGCGGAAAACCCTCATCAAGAATCTTTTTGCAGACGACGTAAGCCGCCTCTTTGGCCAATTCGTAGCCGAGTTCGTCGATCTCCCGGCAACCGTAACCGCCGCATACCTGACTGACGGCCACGCCGGGAATGCCCTGCAGCACCGCCTCCATCGCACCGGCAGCCGTCCCGGAGTAGGTGATGTCTTCTCCCATGTTGGCCCCTTTGTTGATGCCGCTGACCACCAGGTCGGGCAGCCGGTTTTCATCGAACAGGGCGTATTTGCCAAGGTAGACACAGTCTGTCGGCGTCCCGTCGTCGAGTTTGAAAAAGTCGTCGTCGAGCTCCACGAAACGAAGCGGACGGGTCAGGGTGAGACTGTGGCCGCAGGCCGATTTTTCGAGGGTGGGCGCGACGATCGTGACATGGCCAAGAGGACGCAACGCCTCGGCGAGCGCATGAAGCCCCGGCGATTCGAAGCCGTCGTCGTTGGTGATGAGAATCCGTTTCAAAAGCCTCTCCGGAATTTTTTCCGCATTATAGTATATTCCGGTTGTGAAGTGTTGGAAGCAAATATCGGTTATAATTGCCGCATGATGGAAATCTCTTTCAACGAAAAACCTCTTGTGCATCTCCCGTCTCTGAAAGGGTACCGTGACGTTAGGAGCGAAAAACCGGTTGCCGAGTTTATCGAAGGGCGGTTCGTGTTGCTTCACTTTTTCACGGGCGGATGCGTCAACTGTCTTCACACACTTGCCGAACTCGAGCGCATCGAGTGGCCGGAAGAGCTCGTTTTGGTGGGTGTGCATACGGGAAAATTCGACAGAGAAAAAGAGGATGGCTGGATCAAAGCGATGATCGCACGGTACGGCATCGACCATCCAGTCATCAACGACGCAGATGGAAAACTCAAAAGCGGTATGGCCGTCCGTGCCTGGCCGACGCTGATTCTGGCCTCTGCGGAAGGGTACGAAATCGCCAGGGCGAGCGGGGAGGGCAGGGCCGAAGGAATTTTGGAGAAATTTTACGCGTACAGGGGCGAAAGAGAGTTGAAGCGGATGCAGAAAAGAGCGATCGAAAGAGGTGACGCCCGTTTTGCCTTCTGCCGTGTTTACGCCGATGCCCGCCATCTTTACCTCTCCGATATCGGTTTGGGCGCCGTCCATGTCCTAACCCGCCACGGGAGGATTTTCAAAACGATCGAACGGTTCGCGGAACCGCAAGGGCTTTTTGCAAAAGGGGGCAGACTCTACGTGGCCGACCGGGCGGCCGGGCGGATCGTGGCGATCGATCTGCATACCTGGTCGGTGACGATTCTTGCGGAAGGCCTTCGCTCTCCCACCGGTCTGACGGGAAACGGGGAGGGACTGCAGATCGCCGTATCGAGTTCGCACCAGATATGGCAGATGGATTACGAGGGCGGCGGTCTGAAAGTGCTTGCCGGTTCCGGTACGGAGGATGTCAGAGACGGCAGGGTTGATGAGGCGTGCTTCGCCCAGCCGACCGATCTGGACTGGCTGGACGAAGCGCTTTATGTCATCGATGCCGAAGGGAGTGCCCTGCGAAAGATCGAGAAAGGTCGTGTCGAAACCCTGATCGGATGGGATCTTTTCACGTTCGGGGATCGAGACGACATCGGGAAAGAGGCGAGGCTGCAGCATCCCGAGGGCCTTTGTGCCGGTATCGGTGGCTGCGGCAACCACCGCATCTTCATCGCCGACACCTACAACGACAAGGTCAAGGTCTACGACCCGCTGACGGGCCGGGTGACGACACTGCTGCAGAAAGCGGCCTCCCCCACGGGAGTCGTGAAAGCTGGCTGCGACCTCTTCGTCGTGGAGCTTGGCCAAGACCGGCTTGTCCGTTTCGACATCTCGACCCTCCAATCTTATACCATGGAGATTACGGAATGATTCTGTTTTGTCTGTCGGCTTCTTGCTTTTTACTGCTAACAATTTCACGGGGAGTGCAGCCATGAGAGTGCTTACAAGCGCACTGGAACCCTCGGCCAATCTGCATCTGAAGTATCTGCTCGATCGGCTGGAGGGGGTGGAGATTTACGGTATTTTCGACAAACGGCTCGGAGAGCCGCTTTACGGGATGGAGGAGTTCTCCGTCATGGGCATCGTGGATGTGCTGGCGAAATATTTCAAAGGGAAAGAGGCGATAGCGGAGATGGTCTCTTTGGCGAAAGAGTGCGACAAGGTGCTGTTGATCGATGCGCCGGCTTTCAATCTTCCCCTGGCCGAAGCGATCAAGGAAAGATACCCCCATAAAGAGATAATCTACTACATCCTTCCGAAAGTATGGGCCTGGAAAAAGGGCCGCGCGAAAAAGGTGGAGCGCTACTGCGACCGTCTTGCGTCTATTTTTCCTTTCGAGCGGCGGTTCTACCGACGCGCGGAGTATGTGGGCAATCCGCTGCTTGACGAGATCGATGTGGCATGGCATCCGCCGAAAGCCCCCGAAACGATCGCTTTTCTTCCGGGCAGCAGAAAGAGCGAAATCACCCGCCTGATGCCTGTTTTCAAGGAGACGGCCGAAAGGTTGGGCGGTCGCAGGAAAATTCTCTCGATTCCCGCCTTCATCAGCCATGAAAAGATCGAAAGCTGGTACGGTGACATTTCCGGTTTCGAGGTAGCAAGAGATGCCAAGAACGCCGTGGCCCAGGCACATTTCGCTTTCGTGTGCAGCGGTACGGCGACGCTTGAGACAGCGCTGATAGGCACCCCCTTCGTGCTCGTCTACAAGGCACGGCCGCTCGATTACGCCATCGGCAACGCCCTGGTCAAACTCAGATACAAGGGACTTGCCAACATCATCATGGATTTCGAGGGCAAGACGCCGGTGCATCCGGAAATTTTCCAGAATGACGTAAACAGCGACAATCTGTTGAAACTCTACGAAACGATGGACCGGGGTCATTTCGCCGACAAAAGCAGAGAGTTGAGGGAGATTTTGAGACACGGAAGCGCCGATGAGGTGGCGAAGATGATTTTGAACCCGGTATAATAAACGAAAAAATTTGGAGAGAAGAGCGTATGCAGAAAGAACCGATGACCGAATACGGCTACAAAAAGCTGGCCGAAGAGCTGGAGTATCTCAAATCGACCGCCCGCCCGGCGATAGCCGCGGAAATTCAGAAAGCCCGTGAATTGGGTGATTTGAAAGAGAATGCCGAATACCATGCGGCGAAGGAGAAACAGGGGCTGATGGAGGCGCGTATCGCCGAACTGGAGGACATATTGGGACGTGCGCAGGTGGTGGACCCCGCCGCACTGGAGCACAAACGCATCAGTTTCGGCTCGACGGTGACCCTGATCGATCTGGATACCGACGAGGAGGTGACCTACACGATCGTCGGGGCCAGCGAGGCAAATCCCGACAGGGGGCTTATCTCCTACCATTCGCCGCTGGCGCGCCAGCTCATCGGAAAGGAACCGGGAGACGAGGTGCGCATGCGGCTTCCGGGCGGCGAGAAAGAGTACGAGATCAAGCAGGTCTGCTACAAAGATATCTGTTTCGGTGTATAGGCGATGATTCCCGTAGCAGTTATCGGCGCAAGCGGCTATACCGGCCTGGAACTGATCAAGATTCTTTTTCGACATCCCGAATTCGAGCTGGTGTATGCGGCGACGAGCGAGGGGGAAACGACGATCGACGCGCTCCATCCCTCTTTGAAAAATGTCATTTCGATGCCGGTCGAGAAGGCCGATGCCGCGGCAGTGGCTGCGGTGGCGCAGATCGCCTTTCTCGCCCTTCCCCACAAGACCGCGATGGGATTCGCGGCAGGATTGCTGGAGCGGGGCGTCAAAGTCGTGGATCTCTCCGCCGATTACCGCCTCAAACTCGATACCTACGAAGCGCATTACTGTCCCCATGAAGACAGGGCCCACCTTTCCGAAGCGGTCTATGGTCTGCCGGAATTTTACCGGGAAGCGATCAAAAAGAGCCGACTCGTGGCCAATCCCGGATGCTATCCGACCGCTTCGCTGCTGGGTCTGCTCCCTTTCATACCCTATATCAAAGCACAGACGCCGATTTTCATCGATGCCAAAAGCGGTGTCAGCGGAGCGGGCAAAAAGCTTTCGGAGACGACCCACTACGTGACGATCAACGAAAACATTTTCGCCTACAATCCGATCAGGCACCGTCACGCCCCGGAGATCGCCGAAAAGATCGACGACCTTTTTCTGACGCAGGTACAGGTCAATTTCGTTCCCCATCTCCTTCCGGTAACAAGAGGCATGCTCTGCAGCATCTATATGCAGCTGGAAACCGATCTCGATCCCATCGATGTGCTGAACGATTTTTACAAAGACGAGCCCTTCATCCGCATCCGCACCTCACCCGTCGATATCAAATCGGTTGCCGGCACCAATTTCTGCGATATTTTCGCTACCGTCAACGGCAAAAGCCTCGTGATCAGTTCGGCCATCGACAACCTGCTGCGGGGTGCCAGCTCCCAGGCCGTGGTCAACGCCAACATCATCAGCGGGCTTGACGAGACGCTCGGTATTCCGAAAATTGCCTGTGTCCCATAAACATTGGAAAGAGTGTATGCGACACAACGGGATCGCAAAAAAAGAGGCAAGAGAAGACTCCCCGATCTTCTCCCGCAATCCCGATGCCCCCTTTTTGCTGAAACCGGGCGCCTGGTTCATCGCCGACGCCCATTACGCCAGCTACCAGCCCAGACTCTACGACTTCCTCGCGTCTGTCAAGGAGAGCGATCTGCCCTCACAACTGGTACTGATGGGCGATATTTTCGATCTTCTCTTTGGCGACGCACCCAATTCGATTGAACCAAATCGCAAAATGGTCGATCTTTTAAAACGCATAAGCTTGCGAACGGAGATTCTCTATCTCGAGGGAAACCATGATTTCGGGCTCAAAAGGATTTTCGCCGATGCGATACGTATCGTCGAGCGCCAAAAACAGCCCCTGATCCTCTCTGTCGAAGGTCGTACCGTAGCGTTGCATCACGGAGACATTCTGCAGGGCCTGGGATATGAGATCTATACGGCATGGATACGTCATCCGTGGGTCAACAGGGCTCTCAATCTGATCGATACGCTCACCGGCGGAAAGATCATCGGATGGCTCGAAGATTACAACCGTAAAAAAAAGCCGTGCTACCGCATCGGAGATTTCGAAAAGAGGACGCGAAAGCGGCTGGAAACTTTACAAAAACGATACAGGTTCGATATATGGATTGACGGCCATTTCCATCAAAATGTCCGGTTGAACTATGGCGATATCGACTATATCAACCTGCCGGCGTTCGCCTGCGACGGTAGTTATACGATTATGAAAACCGATGCCGAAGGATTGGCATTCGAAAAGGTAAAGGATCGCAATGGGATCTAAAAATGATGTTTTGCAAGTCGGTTCCAACGAACTGGAACTCGTGGATTTCCGTATCTTCAAAGAGGAGAACGGGAAAACCTACGAAGGAATCTACGGTATCAATGTCGCCAAAGTACGTGAGATCATCAAATACCCGAAACTGACGGAACTGCCCGGCGTTCCCGAATATATAGAAGGGATATTCGATTTGCGCGGCGTTGTCATTCCGGTCGTGAATCTCGCCAAATGGATGGGGATTAAAACCCCTGAAAACAAAGAGATCCATCCTCGGGTCATTATCGCCGAGTTCAACAACATTCTCATCGGTTTTGTCGTGCACGAGGCGAAACGGATTCGGCGCATCAGCTGGAGCGACATCGAGCCGGCCTCTTTCTCCTCCGGCGAGGGAATTCTCGACAAGAGCAAAATCACCGGTGTGACACGCATCGAGAACGACGAAGTGCTCCTTATCCTCGATCTCGAGAGCGTCGTGGAGGATCTGGGCTTCTATCAGCCCGATGTCGACAGTGAAGTCGCCATCGACCGCTTCAGCGGCATGGCGATGGTGCTCGACGACAGTCTTACGGCACGGAAGATCGTCAAGGACGCGCTGCAGAAGATGGGGTTTACCGTGATCGAAGCGAAAGACGGAGAGGAAGGAATGGAAAAGCTCGAGGAGCTGTACGGCCACTATGGAGAGGATATTTCGGAAAAAATGAAGATCATCGTCTCCGACGTCGAAATGCCCCGCATGGACGGCTTTCACTTCGCCGCGAAGGCGAAGGAGGATCCGAGATTCGAAAAGATCCCGATCGTGTTCAACTCTTCGATCAGCGACCACTTCAGCGAAGAGCGGGGCAAGGAGGCCGGCGGTGAAGGCTATATGGTCAAGTTCGATGCCAACGTCTTCTATGCGGAAATATCGAAAATCGTACGGTCGCATATCAGGCAGGCTTCATAAAGGATTAGGGTATGGATGAATTTGAAGAGATACTGGAAGATTTTCTGATCGAGGCGTTCGAGATGATCGAACAGCTCGACAACGACTTGATCGAACTTGAAAACAGCCCCGAAGACCTTGACCTTCTGAATCGAATTTTCCGCGTGGCCCACACGATCAAAGGCTCAAGTTCGTTTCTCAACTTCGATGTTTTGACGCATCTGACACACCATATGGAGGATGTGCTCAACAAAGCGCGCCGGGGGGAGCTTGTCATCACCCCCGATGTGATGGATACGGTCCTCGAATCGACCGACAATATGAAAGCGCTGCTTGAGCATATCAAACAGACGGGAACCGACGAGGGTGAAATCGATGTGGCGCCCACGGTCAAGCGTCTTGAAGCGGTGTTGAGCGGTACGGCCGGCGAACCTGTCGAAGAGGAGCCTGTGGCTCGTGAAGAGGAGACGGAGCCGGTGGCCGAGGAGCCGGATCTTTCGCAGATGAGCGAAGAGGAGGTCGAGGCCGAGATCGAGCGGCTGCTCAAAGAGCGCCAGGAGGAGGACCGCAGAAAACGGGAAGCCAAGCGCAGGGCGCAGAGTACGGAAGAGGTACCCGAAATCGCGAAAGAGGGCGAAGCAGCCGAGGAGCCGGATCTTTCGCAGATGAGCGAAGAGGAGGTCGAGGCCGAGATCGAGCGGCTGCTCAAAGAGCGCCAGGAGGAGGACCGCAGAAAACGGGAAGCCAAGCGCAAGGCGCAGGAGGCGGAAAAGATCGAAGGGGAGGCGCCGATGAAGGGCGCACCCTCTTCGCACAAACCCGCCGCGGCGATGCCGAAAAGAGAGGAGAAATCCCAGCCGCCAAAAGATCGCAAAGCCAGCCTGGAGCAGACGATACGTGTCGATGTCAAGCGCCTTGACGACCTGATGAACCTGATCGGGGAACTTGTGCTGGGCAAAAACCGCCTGCTCAAAATCTACGACGACGTGGAGGAGCGATACGAAGGGGAGCAGTTCCTCGAAGAGCTGAACCAGGTCGTCTCCTCCATCTCCCTTGTAACGACCGATCTGCAGATTGCGGTCATGAAGACACGCATGCTGCCCATCGGCAAAGTCTTCAACAAATTCCCCCGGATGGTGCGCGATCTCTCCAGAGAGCTTCACAAGGAGATCGAACTGGTCATCAGCGGCGAGGATACGGAGCTCGACAAATCGATCGTCGAGGAGATCGGCGACCCGCTGGTTCATATCATTCGCAACTCCTGCGATCACGGCATCGAAAGACCCGAAGAGCGTGTCGCCAAAGGGAAACCGGCGAAAGGGACCGTCCAGCTCAAAGCCTACAACGAGGGGAACCATATCATCATCGAAATCGTCGACGACGGCAAAGGACTCGATCCCGACATGCTGAAAGCGAAGGCGATGGAGAAAGGGCTCATCAGCGAAAAAGAGGCGGATCAGATGAGCGACAAGGAAGCTTTCATGCTCATCTTCAAGCCCGGTTTTTCCACTGCGGCCAAAGTGACCAACGTCTCGGGCCGCGGTGTCGGAATGGATGTGGTCAAATCCAATATCGAAAAGCTCAACGGCATCATCGAGATAGATTCGGAACCCGGCAAGGGAACGACCCTCAAACTCAAGATTCCTTTGACGCTGGCGATCATACAGTCGCTGCTTGTCAGCGTGCAGGAGGAGTATTACGCGGTGCCGCTGGCTTCGGTTCTGGAGACGGTGCGAATCACCCCCGACGAGATTCAGAGTGTCGAAGGGCGAAGTGTGCTGCGCCTGCGCGACGAAGTGCTTCCGCTGGTGCATCTGGCGGACATTTTCGATGTGGAGCGGGTTTTCAGCATGGGCGAGCATGCCTATGTGGTCATCATCGGGCTGGCGGAGTCCAAACTGGGACTCATCGTCGATTCGCTCGTCGGGCAGGAAGAGATCGTCATCAAATCGCTCGGCGAGTATCTCAAAGGGATCGAGGGGATAGCAGGTGCCACGATCCGGGGCGATGGCCGGGTCACGCTCATTGTCGATGTGGGCGCTTTGATGAACATGGCCAAAAGTGTCAAGAGCTCTCTGCAGAATCTCGAAAACAGCGAGGCAACCAGCGAGAAGAGTTCGCCGGCCGACTACAATATCCTGATCGTCGACGACAGCAAAACCGACCGGACAATCATGCGAAAAGCCCTCGAACCGCTGGGTGTGACGGTGACGGAGGCGACGAACGGTGTCGAAGCGCTCAATATCATGAAAGACGGCAGCAAACTGTTCGATGCCGCTCTTGTCGATATCGAGATGCCCCGCATGGACGGATACACACTCGCGAGCGAAATCAGGAAGTTCAACAAGTTCAAAAGCCTTCCTCTGATCGCCGTAACAAGCAGGACGAGCCGAAGCGACCGTCTGCGCGGCGTCGAAGTGGGGATGACGGAGTACATCACCAAGCCCTACACACCGGAGTATCTGATGAATGTCGTCGCCAGAAACATCAACCTCGACGCGGAGCATAGATTATGAGTACACAACTCGAACAGGTATTGAAAAAACAGCAGCAACAGCAGAAGGCACCGGCAGAAAGCGAAATAGAGAACGTCATCCAGCTGGTGGGCTTTATGGTGGGTGACGAAGAGTTTGCCGTGCCGATTCTGGGGATCCAGGAGATCATCAAACCCATCGAGTACACGAGGGTTCCCAAAACACCCCCTTACGTGCTGGGTGTCTTCAATCTTCGCGGAAGCGTCCTGCCACTCATCGACCTGCGGATGAAGTTCGGTCTTTCACGCTCGAAAGAGAACGAGGATACGCGCTATATGGTGATCAAGCACAACGACGAGATCGCCGGATTTGTCATCGACCGGCTCACGCAGGCGATGCGGATTCCGGAGAGCGCCATCGATCCCGCCCCCGAAACGATTCACAACGAGCAGAATCTCATCTACGGGGTCGGCAAACAGGAGGAGAAGCTGGTTTCGATTCTCAATGTCGAAACCCTTCTTAGACGCGATTTCTGATGCCTCTTACTCTTCCAGAAGCTTCTGCGCGAGGCTGAAGCGGTTGGCCGTCATCAGGTGGATTTTCGGATGGAACTCCCTGACGCTTCCGAAAATTTCGCGGCTGAGAGCGAGCCCCACTCTCTCCTCCTCTTTTTCACTCTTTTTCTGTGCCTCATAAAGGGCGTCGATCCAGTTTTTTGGCACATGGATACCCGGTACATGCGAAGCGAGAAACTGTGCCGTCTTCAGACGGGTGACAGGAAAAATACCCAGTATCAGCGTGCTTGAGCGGTTGCCGCTTTTGATTTTCGCCTCCTCGAAGAGCTCCAGCAGCATCAAAGCGTTCTCCCGTTCGAAAACCGGCTGGGTGATGACACCCAGCGCCCCGTGATCGAGCTTTTTGATGAATTTCTTCAGAAGCGTATTGGGATTTTTGGCGAAGGCGTTGCTGACGGCGAAGGGATAGATGGGTCTGGGTTTGATGCCGAACTCCCTGCCCGCGTAGTCGATGCCGGCATTGAAACATTTGATGATGTCCAGCAGCATCGTGCTGTCGCTTTCGAAGACCCCTTTGGCCTGGGGCTGGTCGCTGATTTTGGCCGGGTCGCCTGTGAGGGCGAGAATGGCGCGTACGTCGATACTGTTGGCGCCAAGCAGATCGGACTGGAGCGCAATTTTGTTGCGGTCGCGCATCGTCATTGTCGCAAGAGTGGGTTTTTTGAACGTCTGCTGCAGCTGGTGGGCGGCGATGATGCTGTTGAATTTCAGTTTCGCCAGCGGGTTGTCGGTCGTGCTGAAACCGTCCACCTTTTTCGCGATGCCCAGTTTGTCGATCGTTTCGATGACGGGAGTAAAAAGGGCGTCGTGCCGGGGCGTCGTCTCGAGGGTGATGTAGCTTTTTTTGGGGTCCTGAAGTTTTTTTATCAGTTGTTCGAACATCGTTTTCCGTTATCTGTCTGTTATTTTGGTTTGGATATTATAGCACCTAATTTAAAATCGACAGCCGGGAGCCGACGGTCGATGGAACTTTTTTGATAAGGTGAAGCGTGTGAAACTCGTTGTATTCGATTTCGATTCGACATTGATGGATGGGGAAACCATCGATTTTCTGGCCGAGCCCCTGGGGTTGAAGGAGAAAGTGGCTGTCATCACCGAGCGGGCGATGCGGGGGGAACTCGATTTTTTCGAAAGCCTAACGACCCGTGTCCAGCTGCTCGAAGGGCTCTCTGTCGAGGAGGTCGACGCCATCTGCCGAAATCTTCCCCTGATGCCGGGTGCGGAAGAGACGGTTCGCAGACTCAAGGAACGGGGCCACAAGGTGGTCGTCTTCAGCGGCGGTTTCAGAAACGCCACGGGTCATGCCCGCGAGATGCTCGGTTTCGACGCCGACTTTTCCAACGTGCTTCACGCCCGTGACGGACGCCTGACGGGACTGGTCGGAGGCGACATGATGTTCGACTTTTCCAAAGGCGATATGCTTCAGCGTCTTCAGCGGCTGCTGGGTATCGGTGCCGAAGATACCGTTGCCGTCGGCGACGGCGCCAACGACCGGAGCATGTTCGCCCATGCAGGGACGCGCATCGCCTTCTGCGCCAAGGAGATATTGAAAAAAGAGGCCGATGTCGTCATCGACACCAAAGACCTGACCCGGGTTCTTTCGCATATCGATG
Source organism: Hydrogenimonas urashimensis (assembly GCF_016593255.1). Taxonomy (NCBI): domain Bacteria; kingdom Pseudomonadati; phylum Campylobacterota; class Epsilonproteobacteria; order Campylobacterales; family Hydrogenimonadaceae; genus Hydrogenimonas; species Hydrogenimonas urashimensis. Next base: position 2,144,621 of record NZ_AP023212.1, read on the forward strand.
GATAAAATGGAGCGGACGCAACCGGGCGTACTCTCCCTGGCGGCCATTTTCGATCGTATCAGGGGCTATAAAAAAGCCCTTGTGGCCGGAAATGCTGTCGCCATTCTCGCCACACTGGTGAGTGTGCCCACACCTCTGCTCATTCCGGTGCTCGTGGACGAGGTGCTTCTGCACCGTTCCAGTACCCTGACACACTGGATCGACACCCATATCATGCCGATGCAGACTTTCGGCTATGTCGTGACGATCCTGTTGGCCACGGTCTTGCTGAGATTCGCTTACACGGCCCTGAGTATTCTGCAGACCAAAATTTTCATGCAGATTTCCAAAGATGTCACCTACAAAATCCGTATCGATGCCTTGGAACATCTCAAACGGATTTCGATGAAAGCCTATGAGACGTCCCGTTCCGGCTCCATCGCCGCGAAACTGGTGACCGATGTTGAGACCATCGACACTTTCATCGCCTCGACGGTGAGCCGGCTCATCATCTCCGTTTTGACTCTGGTTGGCATTGCGGGCGTTCTGCTCTGGATCCACTGGGGACTGGCACTTTTCATTATCGTCCTCAATCCGCTGGTCATCACTTTCACGACGAAACTGGCGCGCAGAGTCTCGAAGCTCAAAAAAGAGGAGAACCGGGCAATCGAGGTTTTTCAGTCGGCACTCACCGAAACTCTCGATCTTTTCGGACAGATCCGTGCCTCGAACCAGGAACGACGTTTTTTCGGTGCATTGCAAGAGAGGGCGAAAGAGGTGCGGCAGCGCAGTATCGCATTCGGATGGAAGAGCGACGCTGCAAGCCGTATCTCCTATCTGACCTTTCTGGCGGGCTATGAACTCTTCCGTGCCGCAAGCATCCTGGCTGTCGCTTTCAGCGACCTCTCCATCGGAATGATGCTGGCGGTATTCGGGTATCTCTGGTACATGGTAACACCCGTGCAGGATATTTTGGGTATCCAGTACGCCCTGCACAATGCCAGGGCCGCCATCGCCCGTATCAACGGTATTTTCGCCATGCCCACCGAGCCGGCTTATGGCCATCGGAAAAATCCCTTCGAAGCAGCAAGGGTGGGGGTGAGACTGCAGGATGTGAGTTTCGGGTATTCACCCGGGACGCAGGTGCTCCACGCGGTGCATTTCGAAGCCAAACCTGGCAGGCGTGTGGCGCTGGTGGGTGCCAGCGGATCGGGAAAGACGACGCTCGCGCAGCTGATCGTGGGGTTCTATCCACCTGAGAGCGGCACTCTCGCATTCAACGGTGTCGATATCAGAGAAATCGGTCTTGACAGGGTCAGGACCCATGTCAACCTGGTGCTTCAAAGCCCGAAACTCTTCCATGACACGATACGTTTCAACATCACCCTGGGCCGGGATGTTCCCGAAAAGAGAATATGGGATGCCCTGGAGATGGCCCAGATGAGAGCGGTGATCGAGAGTTTCGAAAGCGGGCTGGAAACGGTTGTGGGACGGGAAGGCATCAAACTTTCCGGCGGGCAGCGCCAGCGTATCGCCATCGCCCGTATGATCGTCGCCGATCCGAAAATCGCGATTCTCGACGAATCGACGTCGGCACTGGATGTCCACACCGAAGCCCGTCTCTACGAGGCACTGGAACCCTTTTTCGCGGCCCGTACGACGATCACGATCGCCCACCGCCTCAGTACGATACGCAAGGCCGATTATATCTATATTCTCGAAAACGGCCATATCGTCGAAGAGGGTACACACGAAGAACTTTTGAAAAAAGAAGGAGTCTATATGGGATACATCAAACAGTCAGGAGAGTGTGATGGAGTGGTTTGACGCACTGATACTTGGAATCGTCGAAGGGGTGACGGAGTTCCTGCCGGTCTCCTCCACGGGACACCTGATTCTTGCCTCGAAACTGATGGGCATCGCGCAGACCGATGTGCACAAAACCTTCGAAGTCGTAATCCAGCTGGGCTCGATCCTGGCGGTGATCTTCGCGTTCAAAGAGAAGATATTCCACAGCATCGAGCTGTGGAAACGGCTGATTGTAGGGTTCATTCCCACGGCGGTGCTAGGTTTTACGCTCTACAAGATCATCAAGTCCCTTTTCGCGCCCGAGACGGTGGCTTACATGCTGGTCATCGGAGGTATCGTTTTCATTCTCGTCGAACTGCTTTACAAGGAGAAGGAACACCACGTGGCCCATGTCGAGGATGTCAGTTACAAACAGGCCTTTGCCATCGGTCTCTTCCAGTCCCTGGCGATGGTGCCCGGTACCTCGCGATCGGGGGCGACGATCATCGGCGGTCTGCTGATTGGGCTCAAAAGAAAGACTGCCACCGAATTCAGCTTTCTGCTGGCCGTCCCCACGATGCTGGCCGCCACGGCCTACGATATTCTCAAGCATCACAGCGAATTCGATTTTTCCGACGCGCAGGCGCTGGGTATCGGCTTCGTTACCGCTTTTTTCGTGGCTTTGGTAATCATCAAGTGGTTCTTGGCGTTTATCAAAAAGCATACGTTCATACCTTTCGGGATTTACCGTATAATCGTCGGACTGATTTTTCTCGGAGTGGTATTATGAGCAAATATTTTGAAATGGCTGCGGATCTGTATCAAAAAGGGGACAGGGTTTCGGCTTTCAACGCGTTTTTGGAACTGGCTATCGACGGGGATGCCGACGCCCAGGCAATGGTGGGGTTCATGCTCGAAAACGGCGAAGGGTGCGAGCAGAATGTGGAAGAGGCGTTCGGATGGTACCAGAAGGCCGCGGACCAGGGACAGCATGTGGCTCTTTTCAACCTGGGGCAGATGCTTCGAAGCGGCAAAGGGTGTCCCACAGACGAGAAGGCGGCGTTCGAGGCTTTCATGAAATCGGCCTGGGCCGGCAATGTCCATGCCATGTTCGAAGCGGCCCAGATGATGGAGGCCGGGGCGGGTACTCCCCTCAACCTAGAACGCGCCGCCAACTGGTACGAAACGGCGGCTCAGTACGGCCACACGGAGGCGCAGAACTGTATCGGCGCCATGTACCAGGAGGGCCAGGGAGTCGCGAAAGATTACGAAAAGGCGCGCAGATGGTATGAAAAGGCTGCCGAACAGGGCCATCCCAGGGCAATGTACAACCTGGGAATGCTCTACGACAAAGGGTGGGGAGTGGAACAAAACAGCGAAAAAGCCCTCGAATGGTGCCGCAAAGCGGCCCACGCCGGACACGACAAGGCCAAGAGCATCATTCGTCGTCTCCAGGAAGAGGGAAAGATCGTCTTTTAGTCGGTACTCGCTCTTTTAAGAAGCATCGATAACGATTCTTGGAAAAGAGAGATTGGAACAGGTGAGCCTTCTATGCTTTTTGCCCATAAAAGATGATTCCCTTGTGAAGAAGATCCTATTCTTCAAAGTTTCGGTCTCCAACTCTTCCATTCTTCCTTCTCCTCGTTGAAAAGTGGAAATATGTGCCCATCTTCGACAACGGGGCCGGGATTGTCCGGTACCGCCATGCCGATACCTCCGGAAATCATCGTCTTCAGGGTTTCCGTGCGTATTTTCACACCCAGAAGACTCACATCCATACCGAACGCGCCGGCCATATAGAATTTGCTATTTTTACGAACGAGATGCGCGTATCGAGGTTCAATGAAGAGTGTGATGTCCACATGGGTGGCATCGTCGCTGAGTACCCATGACTCCACCTTTCCGATGGGAACCTGTCGGTAATAGAGAGGAGAACCGACATCGAGGCTGCTGCGCCGGTCGCCTTCTACTATGATGCGCAACCCGGTTTTCCCGTAGGTTGGGGGAGGGGCGGTTTCGGAAAGGATGAACGATGCCGACCGGTCGTTCGCCACTCCGGGCGTCAATGCAAGAGCCGGGCCTGAAACGGCGCTGCCGATATTGCTCACTCCGTTGAGGTCCATTTGGAATGTTTTGAGCCAGATGACCGAATCACTACGGAGAAGATGGGAATAGCCTTTTTCTATGAGCACTTCGGCCTTGATCATATTGTTTTTGAGTGTCAGCCGATCCACCTTGCCGATCGGAAAATTTTTGTAGAGCAGCTGTGTGCCCGGCTTGATGTCGTGTGTATCCGAAAGCCAAAGTTCGAAAGTGTCGTAACGCTCTTTTTTCAGAACCGTTTCGTCGAAAAGCCGGAAACGGTGACCGCTTTTTACCGGGGAGGCTTTCGGATCGGGTGTCTCGAAACACAGCCCGCCCGTAAGCACCGTTTCCATGGAAGCGGTTTTCAGTTTTATCTCCGGGAAATCGACTTTCAGTTCGATGCCGCTGACATTCCTGAAACGGGTCGAGGCGTTGATTCGGGTCCTGAACTGCTTTTGTATGAAAATCAGCACATCGATCATATCCGATTCCGGCAGGTATCTGTAGGAGATGATCTCACCCGCTTTGAATTTCCGGTATAGAATCGGCGAACCTTTCGACAGTGAGCCGAGTTCTTTCATCAAAATATGGTATTCGGCGCCGCCCAATTTGAGATAACGCGCTTTGTGGAAACTTTTGTAGTCTTTGAAGATAAAGAAGTGGTCTCTGGTCTGCGGGGCTTTACGATCGAGTGTGACCATCGCCACACCGCCAAGCACAAGAGTTTCCAAAGAAGCGCTTTCGATGTGTATATCAGTCAGTGACATCTCCACCTCGACGCCGCTTTTGACGTAGAACATGGAGGAGTCGTTGAGAAAACTGGCATATTTTTCGAAAATGATCGCTTCGATATCGAGTTTTTTCCTCTCAGGCTGCAGGCTTACTTTATTGATCTGACCGATAGGTATATCCTTGTACAGAATCGCAGTGCCGCTCTTGAGGGATTCTGCATGAATCGCCGAGAGATGGATGATTTTTCCTTTCAACGGAATCGGGTTGTCGTGCAGCACAAACTTTTTTTTGGGCGATGCGTTGATATCGAGGGTGTCAAAAGCGATGTAGGGACCACTCAAAATGGCATTGAGTCCCTTGACTTCCCGGATTCCGACAATGGGACGCACGATCCAGAACCATGCCTTCTCATTGGCCAGATGACTGAATTTTTTACTCAGTCTGATCTTGAAGACGGTCTGGGATTTTTTCGTATCGTAATGAAGACTGATGATTTTTCCGACCTTGAATCCCTTGTACATGACACTGGAGAAGTTGGGGTCGACATTGTAGGCCTTGTCGGCCACGACGGTAATGATGTTCTCGTCGAGATGGGTGTCGAGTTTGGAGTTGTAAAGGGTATAAAGATCTTTGGGCTTCGAAGAGAAGTTCCCTTCAGGCGTTTCGAATGCCACTCCACCCGCAAGAAGTGTCGCAAGCGAATCCATCTTGATCTTGACGCCGGCGAGATTGGCTTGAAGTTCGGCACCGCTGACTTTCCAGAATCGGGTTCCACTGTTGATGAGATTTGCGTACCGGTCCTCGATAAAGACTGTATAGAGCACATCGTCGTTCTCAAGCCTTTTGTCGATGACTTTGCCCACGATGAAGCTTTTGAAAAGCACTGGCGCATTGAGCCTGACAGCGGCTTTGGGTGCTTTCAGGGTGAGGTAGAGACCCTTTTCGTACCGTTTGGGCGGGTAGCGGTCGAGTCCGTTGAAGTGAAATTGCCGCGGCTTTGCCAGTATCTCATTTTTCGAACGCCCCGCAGGATAGAGGTCGATGTAGACACCGCTAAGAATCGTATCAAGCCCCGTCACTTCGGTCAAAGAGATTTTCGGCTCCACTTTGATGAATTTGGTACCCTTGCGTGTGACATATTTTTCGGCACGCGGGTCGACGGTAATCGTGGCTTTCACTTTATAAAGATCGTTGGCGTCGATGTTGATATCGGTGACGGTTCCGATTTTTATACCCTGATAAACAAGAGGGGTCTTGTCGACTTCAAGACCCTTGCCGCTGTCGAAGACGACGATGATGTTCACCCCCTTCTGGGTGTAATGTTTGTACACGAGCCAGCCGGCCATCAAAAGAGCCACGATGGGGATGAGCCAGACGAGCCAGAGTGTGCCGCGCCCTTTTTCGACGGCACGGTGCCCGTGATGGTGCGTGTCAGCCATGATCTATTCCTTCGTGTTGTTTGGTTTCGGGTTTTTTTGAAATCTCTTTGTCGAACATCAGCCTGGGATCGAAATGTTCCGTGGCGAACATCGTCATCAGCACGGCCAGCATAAATGCGATGGCTGCCGGTCCCGTGACGATGGTGGCGAGGTTTTTGAACTGGACGATGCCGACCATCAGCGCGACGACGAAGATATCGAGCATCGACCATTTGCCGATGAAGTGGATGATGCGGTAGAGTTTCAGGCCGAAAAGCGCCCTTCTGCGCCATCCGAAATGGACGATCAGCAGCAGATAGAAGAGTACGGTGAGTTTGAAAAACGGGACGAATATGCTGGCCGTAAAAATGACGATGCCGATTCCTGCTTCGCCGTGTTCGAGAAAATAGATGACACCGTCCATGATGGTTCCCGCATCTTCTCCCGCGATTGATTTGACGATCATCATCGGCAGCAGGTTGGCGGGAACAAGGAAAATGATGGCGGCGACCGTGAGGCTCCATGTGACGGGAATGGAATGGGGAATTCTCTGATGGACAGGCTCACCGCATCTATCGCAGACTCGGACTGTAAGAGGGTGGAGTTTTCTGCAGTGCAGGCAGAGTTGTCTGTCTGCTTCGATGTCAGTAATCCATCGCATCTTCATACCAGATATCTTCGGGATTGAACCAGACGGTGGTAATGTAGAATGTCAGAAAAAAGAAGATGAAGAGTACAAAACCCGGGCCGATATGCAGCGTACCCATTCCCAGCAGTTTGATGATGGCGACAATGACGGCGATGAGGTAGACTTCCGCCATGCCCCATTCGCGCATCTTTTCGTAGAGGCGGAACCACAGGGCGACCCCCCGGGGTCTGTACCCGAAATGAAGAGGTACGAGCATCAGCAGAAGCAGCACCATCATAATGACCGGTATCAGCAGGCCGGTCATCATGGAGACAAAGGCGATCAGATAGTAGCCGTCTTTGTAAACCATCCACAGTGCTTCAAAAAGTGTGGATTGGGCTTTGAGACCCATAATGTCGAGGTCAAGAATAGGCAGGAATGTCAGAGGAACAAAAAGAGCCAGTGTCGTAACGGCCATGACGATGATGTACCTAAAAGGCTGCCCCCGGCGATAGAGCAGGGCATGGCATCTTGGACACCGGTACTGCGAAGAGGTGGGGTGCAGGGGCAGGGCAACCACTACACCGCAATCCTTGCATGCTGTATTTTTATGGTCCGCTCTATTCACTCTCTCTGCTTTTGCTCTGGATATTTGAACACGTATTTTACAAACCGATGTTACAAAATTGTATAAGTGGTCCAATTTTATTCAAAACTGACTTTTAGAGAGTTGAAACATGAATTAACGGATTTTGAGCTGACACATTATGGATTGAATGGATGTACGCATAAAATCTTTGAAAACAGAAGAAACAAGTGGCGGACAGGGAGGGATTCGAACCCTCGGTACCCGGAAAGGTACGCACCCTTAGCAGGGGTGTGGTTTCAGCCAGCTCACCCACCTGTCCTAAGAAGTGGGTGAAATTATAGCGGGTGATTGTTAATATAATCCTTAAAGTTTTGTTATACGATCATCTGCCGTCCGCTTCTCTGTATTGGAGATTAAAAGAAAGATCGCTCCGTGATGTTCCCCGCCTTTTTTCATCGTTTGTTGGCTACAATGGCACAATTTGAAAAACACTATCAGGAGTCATAATGTTTCAAAAGTATGCGCCGCTCATTTTTGTCATACTCTTCGCGCTGTTTGTCGGATGGATGATCTGGGGGATGGAGACGGCGGTACCGCAGGGAAACTGGTAAGTAGTCGTTGGTCGTTGGTCGTTTGAACGGGACGTTGTCCCTTTTGAGTGATTGGGGGGTAAAAAGAGAGGGAAAGGAATGAGTCTCTCCCTTTCCTTCCTTTACGATAATTTTTCGAGGATTTTTTCGACGGTTTCGGCGGGGTTGTCGGCTTGGTAGACGGGCCGGCCTACGACGATGATGTCGACCAACTCCTCTTTGGCTTTGTCGATGTCCGCCACTCGTTTCTGGTCGTCGCTCCCTTCGCCAAAGGGACGGATGCCGGGTGTGAGGGTTAGGAATTTCCGATCGGTTTCGTGCTTGATCATCCGGCTTTCATAGACGCTGCAGACGACGCCGTCGAGTCCGGCCTGGTAACTCTGCAGTGCGAACTGTTTCACTTTTTCCTCGATATCCGAGCCGTAGATCTCCTTGAAACTGTGATAGTCGAAAGAGGTGAGTGCCGTCACGGCGAGAACAAGGGGTCTCTTTTTGAATGTTTCAAGCCTTCGCATCACCGTCTGCATCGCTTTTTTTCCGGCGCTTGCATGGATGTTGAACATATCAATCTCCATTTTCGCGATCTCTTCGGCAGCATCGGCCATCGTGTTGGGAATATCGTAGAGTTTGAGATCGAGAAAGAGTCGGAAAGAGGGATTGATTGTCTTGAGCTCTTCAAGAAACGGGCGTCCGTCGCGTATGAAAGTACGGAATCCGACTTTCAGCCAGATATCGAAAGATTTCAGACTTTCTGCCAGCGAAACATTTTCCTCTCTTGAGGGCAGATCAAGCGCCACACAGAGTTGCATGGGTATATCCTTTTTGAAAAATTATATCCTAATCCAGCGGGAGAAGTTTGTATCGAAGTTTGTGAAGATCTCCTCCGACGGGTATCTTGAGCATGAAATCGGTTCGTCGGACAAAATTCTCTTTCGGCAGAAGAATCACGAGAAAACCGACGGTGGTGCTGTTGGGGGCCAGTGATGTATTATGGGGGAGCCTGACGAAACAGAGATCTTTTTTGATGCCGGTGTAGATATCGGCAAGGGCCTTTTCCGTTGGCTTAAGATCTTTGGAGTTTTTCACTTTCTCGCTGATGACACCGAATTTGAGAAGATCGTTTCTAAAGACGCTCGATCCGAGAATCGGCTTGGTGTGGTGTGGTTGGTGAAAGTAGTCGCAGACTTCGTCGATGGGAAGCATTTTGACGACGTTTTTCGGATTGAAAAACGAGATCTCTTCCCATTTCAGCGGCACGGTTTTTTGGGTCTTGTTGGCAATGGCGAGGGCGATGAGAGCCTCTCTGCCGCCCCGGATGGGGTTGTTGACCACCATGGCGGAGACAACAGAGCCCCCAAGATCCGAGGTGAAGACCTGCACGCCTTCGACGAAGTGGGTCGCCTGCTGTTGCACAGGATGGGCCTGGAGGACCGAAAAATAGAGCTTCTCTTTGGGCCGTTGCTGTTGCGTGCAACCGGTGAGTATCAGCAGTGTCAGGAAAAAAAAGCCCCACCGTTTCATCCGTTATCCTATCACGCAGGTCTGGATCTTCGCCACGATGCCTGGGTCTTCCAGGGTTGAGATGTCCTGTTTGATCTCCTCGCCTTTGGCGATGGAACGGAGGATGCGGCGCATGATCTTGCCGGAGCGGGTTTTGGGCAGACCGGGAACCACTTTGATCGTATCGGCCTTGGCGATATTGCCGATCTCCCTGGCGATCACTTCGTTGATCTCCCTGGCCAGTTCCGCCTCTTCCCCGAAGGTGTCTTCGACATCCTTGAGGACAATATAGGCGAAAATGCTTTCTCCCTTGATCTCGTCGGGTTTGCCGACGACCGCGACTTCGGCGACGTGGGGATGTTTCTTGATCGCCGCTTCGATTTCGGCCGTACCCATGCGGTGTCCCGAGACATTGATGACATCGTCGACGCGGCCGGTGATCGTGATGTATCCTTTTTCGTCCACCGTCGCCCCGTCTCCGGAGAAGTAGACCGGTTCGCCGTCTTTTTTCGCGTCGCCAAAGTAGCTCTTTTTAAAGCGTTCCGGATCGCCCCAGATCGTCCGAATCATGCTCGGCCAGGGTCTGGTGATGCACAACAATCCCTGTTCCCCCGGTTCGACCGGTGTGCCGTCGGGTTCGATCACTTCGGCCATGATCCCGGGCAGCGGGAAAGTGGCGCATCCCGGTTTGATGGGGGTGGCGCCGGGCAGCGGGCTGATCATGTGGCCGCCGGTTTCGGTCTGCCACCAGGTGTCGACGATGGCACAGCGTCCGCCACCGATCTTTTCGTAGTACCACTTCCATGCCGGCGGGTCGATGGGTTCGCCCACCGTTCCAAGAACCTTGAGGGAGCTGAGGTCGTATTTTTCGGGTTCGTGTTCGCCCATCTTGTGCAGAACGCGGATAGCCGTGGGCGCAGTGTAAAACTGGTTGATCCTGTACTCTTCCACCATCTTCCAGGCGCGGCCTGCGTCGGGATAGGTAGGCACTCCTTCGAACATCACCGTCGTCGCACCCATGGCGAGCGGTCCGTAGACGATGTAGGTGTGGCCGGTGATCCAGCCGATGTCGGCGGTACACCAGTAGGTATCGTTCTCCTTGACGTCGAAAACCCACTCCATCGTCATCTGTGCCCAGAGAATATAGCCCGCCTGGGCATGCTGGACTCCTTTGGGTTTGCCGGTGGAACCGGATGTATAGAGAAGGAAGAGGGGATCTTCGCTGTCGAGAATTTCGGGTTCGCAGCGGTCGCTCTCAAGGCCGATCAGTTCGTTGTAGCTGTAATCCCGCCCTTCGATCCAGACGACGTCTTCGTGGTTGCGCTGAACGACGAGGACCTTTTCGACGCAATCGCATCCCTCTTCCAGGGCTTCGTCGACCACGGGTTTGAGCATATAGGGTTTGTCTTTTCTGAAAGCGCCGTCGGCAGTGATGACCACTTTGGCCTTGGCGTCGATGATGCGGTCGCGGAGCGCTTCGGCGCTGAAGCCGCCGAAAACGACGGAGTGGATCGCACCGAGGCGCGCGCAGGCGAGCATCGCATAGGCCGCTTCGGGAATCATCGGCATGTAAAGTACGACACGGTCCCCTTTTTTGATGCCAAACCGGTTTTTGAGCAGGTTGGCGAATCTGTTGACGTTGCGGGAAAGTTCGAGATAGGTGATAATCTGCCTGTCGCCCCTGTCTCCCTCGAAGATGATGGCCGCTTTGTTTTTACGCACGTCGATATGTCGGTCGACACACTGGTAACAGACATTCAGCTTGCCGCCGACGAACCATTTATAAAACGGGGCGTCGCTCTCGTCGAGTACCTGCGTGTAAGGTTCGAACCAGTCGATCTTTTCTCTTGCCCAGTGGTCCCAGTATCCTTCGTAATCCTCTTTCGCCCACTCCATCAGCTCTTGGTATTCGCACATGTTTTTGATGCGTGCCTGTTTCGCTAACACTCGGTTGGGGTAATAGATTGTACTCTCGGTATGACTCATCCGTCTCTCTCCTCTGTCAAATTTTGAATTATTGTGCCGTTTTTTGCACATGCCGTAGCGTACAAGAGACAATTAGTTGATTATATAAAGTAATACCTAAAACTTTGTTTGTCCTGCCGGAGTATGCCGCTGCGCCTCTTTGCTTCCGGATCATTTCCGGACTTTATAGCCGGCATTGACCCGTAGGCTTATGCCAAGATAGTAGATGAGCGTGACGATGCGTTTGAGGTAGTAAACGCCGATGCCGCTGAATCGCACGCCGAAGAGTTCCGCTGCGCCGTAACGGCCGCCGAGTGCGATGAAAAGGCCGTCCATTTTGGCGGCAAACGGGGCGGTTTCAACGTTTCTCAATCGGTTCGAGATCGATTTCGCCACATATTCGGCACTTTTTTCCGCAATCTGTGCGGTGGGCGGGAGCGGGTTGCCCTCTGAATCGGTGATTTCGGCCACATCTCCGATGGCGTAGATGTCGGTATGCCCTTTCACTCTCAGATGGGGTGTCACTTTCAACTGTTCCAGCCGGTTTTTTTCGAACGTTTCGGGAACGAAATCGCTGACTCCTTGGATGCCGCCGGTGAAGATGATGAAGGTATAAGGAATTCGATCGCCGTCTTTGAAGTGAAGCCGCCGGTCGTCGACCGAGGCGATGAAGGCCGAGGTTCTGACTATGACACCCAGGTTCTCCAACCGCTTCAGTGCGCTTTGAATCAGACGGGGATGCATGCCCGGAAGGATCGTGTCGCAGGCATCCACGAGGGTAATGCGAATCTCACGCTCTCTCTTTCCGATCATCTTTCTGTAGCGTCGGAGCATATAGGCCATTTCGGCGGCCACTTCGACACCGGAGAGTCCGGCGCCAGCGACGACGATGTTGATGATTTCGTCGTCTCCCTCGAGCTTTCGCTCCACCATATGCTGAAACCTGTGGTGGAAGCCGAAGGCACGATCGAGGCGTTTGACACCGTAACTGTGGGCTCTGAGCCCTTCGATGAAAGGCGGGAAATTGGTTTTTGCGCCTGTGGCGATGATCAGGGAGTCGTAGGGGATCGACTTGCCGTCGAGGCGAACGGTGCAGTTTTCGGTGTCGATTCCCTTTACCTCAGCTCGGACAAAGCGTACCGGCTTATCGAATCCCTCGCACCACGCTTCCAGATCGATCGCGAGTTCGTCGATATCTTTGGTGCCGGCGATATAGCCGTAAACTTCGGTCTGCATATAGTGATAGCCGTTACGGTCGATCAGCGTGATCTCCGTATGGGGAGTATGCACCAGCTTTTCGATGGCGCGCAATCCGCCATACCCTCCGCCCAGCACGACGATTCGATGCATAAAAATTCCTTCCTATGGCTCTGCGGTAACCATTATAGCAAATATGCGTTACCCACGATTTGGAATAAATGCACAGAAAACTGTATGAAAATAGTAATAAAATATCTAAAAATAGTATATAAATAGATAAACATAGAAAAAAACTGTAAAAAAAATACATATTAATGTCTATAACAGCTTTGACGAGTATAATTTTGTGATGAAAGTCAGCGACATTTTCAATATTGTCCACAACGCCCTGGAAGCCAAGAACAACGGGAAAAAAATTTCGCAGAGAGCGATGGCGGAAGAGTTGGGTGTTTCGATGCGGACATACCAGGATTGGCGTACGGGCAAGGCACAGCCGATCGCTGCGCGGGCGCTCATGCAGATGCTCGGTGAACTGGACGATGATGAAATTGTACGCGTAGTAAAAAAGATAAGGTCGTTAAATGAGCAATCTGACGCAAAGTGAACGAGAAGGCCTCAATGAACTCTTCTGCCAGCTGCAATTGGCGAACATTCCTCTGCACAAAAGGATTCTTCTGCGATTGAATCACCTCCTTGTCCTGATCAAAACCCATCTGATGCGTTGAGAATGGTATAATCCCCCTCAAAACAATATTTCAAGGATCGACCATGTTCGGAAAAAAACTCAAAACCTACGATTATGACCAGGAGACGCTGAACCGCTTTCAGTACGCGAAGATCAAAACGAACAAAGGCGACATCTGGTTGAAGCTCTATGTCGACGAAGTGCCCAATACGGTGGCCAATTTCGCGACACTGGCGAACCAAGGTTTTTACGACAATCTCAAATTCCACCGTGTCATAAAAGGTTTCATGGCCCAGGGAGGCTGCCCCCACAGCGGTCCCGGCGGCAATCCGGCGCGCGTGGGAACCGGCGGACCGGACTGGGCCATCGCCTGCGAAACCGACAAAAATGTCCACAGGCATGTGAAGGGGACCCTTTCGATGGCCCACGCCGGCAAAGATACGGGCGGCAGCCAGTTTTTCATCTGTTTCGCTCCCTGCCCCCATCTTGATGGCGTCCATACCGTTTTTGGAGGAATTGAAGAGGATGACGCAGACAGCATGCTGGTTCTTGACAGCATCGATCAGAACGATACGATCGAAACGATCGAAATTCACGCTTCGAGGCAATAACCCTCTTTTAAAGATGCGTGCCTCGATACGGTTTCCTCTCTTCTCTTTGGCCGCATAAGGCGCCCGGCCGTCTCACTTCAGCAAGTCTATGCGCGGCGCCGTCGCAAATTTGAAAACGCATCGACGTTGAAACATTTCCGGTTGGCGGTGCCGCCCGTCTTCTGAAACATTTCGGGTGGATTGGGTGCGACCCTGCCGGTCGATTTTCGGATTTAAATTTCGTTTATGTTAAAATAGGTATGAATTTATAAAGCTATTAAAAGAGCAAAAAAGGGCGGAAAAGTCTTTTTTTATTGAGAAGTGATATCCCAAGGCCAAAGGGAGAAGATGTACGGATTTTGCAGAGTGGCCGCGGCTGTTCCGAAAGTAAGGGTCGCGAAAGTCGGATTCAATGTCGATCACATGATCGATCTGTGGAAAATAGCGGCGGAACAGAATGCCGCCATCATTCTTTTTCCCGAACTTTCGGTGTCGGGCTACAGCTGCGGCGATCTTTTTTACCAGCAGGCGCTGCACATAGCGGTGGGCAGAGGGCTCGAAAAACTGCTGAAAGCGTCGCAGTCGTGTGCCACGGCGGCGGTCGTCGGGGCGCCTGTGTGGCACTTGGGACGCCTCTACAACTGCGCGCTTCTCCTGCAGGAGGGGAAGATACTGGGTGTTGTGCCCAAAACCTACGTTCCGGAACATAAAGAGTATTACGAAAAGCGCTGGTTTGTCAGCGGCGGCTCTGTTACGAACGAAACCGTGACACTCATGGGAGAGGAGGTTCCCTTCGGCACCGATCTTCTCTTCTGTGGCAAAGAGGGTGTCAAATTCGGAATCGAAATCTGCGAAGACCTCTGGACCGTGGTGCCGCCCAGTTCCTACCAGGCCCTTGCCGGCGCGACAATCCTTCTGAACCTCTCAGCCAGCGACGAGATCGTCGGAAAGAGCGAATATCGGGCCTCGCTGGTGGGTACGCAGAGCGCCCGGTGCATGGCGGGCTATGCCTATGCCTCCTGCGGCATGGGGGAGTCCAGTACCGACGTGGTTTTCGGCGGAGATGTGATGATCGCAGAGAATGGTGCGATGTTGGAGCGGGGCGAGCGTTTTCTGGACGAATCGCAGGTGATTTTCGCCGATATCGACGTTCAAAGGCTGGAGACGATGCGACTGAGCGAGGGAAGTTTCGCGGATGGCGAGATCCGTCCATACCGTCATGTTCGGCTTTTCGATCTTCCCGAAATAAAACAGCTCAACCGATTCGTCGATCCCCACCCCTTCGTACCGTCGAAAAAGAGCGAACGGACGAAACGGTGTCGGGAGATTTTCGCCATACAGGCGGCGGCGCTTCAGAAGCGGCTTGAGCATATCGGGTCGAAAGTATGCGTGCTCGGCATATCGGGTGGACTCGACTCGACGCTGGCGCTGTTGGCGACCTACCGGACCTTCGAAATCATGCGGAGGGACCCGAAGGATATCGTCTGCGTCACGATGCCCGGCTTCGGAACGACGGAACGGACACTTGAGAATGCCGTGAAACTGTGCGAAGGGCTGGGTGTTACCCTGCGGCGCATCGACATTACCGAGGCGTGCATGGAACATTTCAGGCAAATCGGACACGATCCGAAGGAGCACACGATCGTCTACGAAAACGTCCAGGCCCGGGAGAGGACGCAGATTCTGATGGATTTGGCCAACAAGCTCGGCGGTATCGTCGTCGGAACCGGCGATTTGAGCGAATCGGCCCTGGGATGGAGCACCTACAACGGCGATCACATGTCGATGTACGCGATCAACGTCGGCATTCCCAAAACGCTGATACGCTATCTTGTGGCCTGGACGGCGGAAGTCTATCCCGAAATTTCCGATGTCCTTCACGATATACTCGCCACGCCCGTCAGTCCGGAACTGCTGCCTCCGAAAGAAGACAAGATCGTCCAGAAGACGGAGGAGGAGGTGGGACCCTACGAACTGCACGATTTTTTTCTCTACCATATGATCAAAAGCGGTGCCCGTCCGGGCAAGATTCTCTTTCTCGCCCAGAGTGCCTTCGGTGGGAAATACGACCGCGAAACGATAAAAGGGTGGCTGAAGGTCTTTCTGCGCCGCTTTTTCTCCCAGCAGTTCAAGCGCAGCTGCATGCCGGACGGGCCGAAGGTGGGCACCATCGCCCTCTCGCCCCGGGGAGACTGGCGAATGCCCAGCGACGCGGAGGTCGAGGAGTGGATCAAAGAATTGGAGGAGAGTGAATGAAAAGAGTGTGGATGGTGTGGCTGATTCTCTTTTCGATCGCGGCGGCAGAAAACGGGGTAGTGACCTACAAAAGCCGCTATAGTGTGGACGAGACAACAAAACGGCTCGTCGCGATAGTTCGGGAGAAGGGACTCACCCTGTTCAAAGTGATCGACCATGCCGAAGGCGCGCGAAGAGCAGGGAAAAAACTGCGCCCCATGAAACTCGTCATCTTCGGAAATCCGAAAATGGGAACACCGTTTATCCAGTGTTCCGAAACGATGGGGCTCGATCTGCCGCAAAAAATGCTCATCTATGAAAACAGTGCGGGCAAGACGATGGTGGCTTACAACGCGCCGGGCTACCTTTTTGGGCGCCACAATGTCGGCTCCGATTGTGCGCGGAAACTTCAGGAGAAAATGGCAAACGCTCTGAAAAAATTCGCCAAACAGGCAGCGGGTGTCAAATAGCGGATGCTGGTGCATATCTGCTGCAGTGTCGACAGCCACTTTTTTCTCCAGAAGCTGAGGGAGGATTTTCCCGAAGAGAGGCTGGTCGGCTTTTTCTACGATCCCAACATCCACCCCTACAGCGAATACAGACTCCGGCTTCTGGATGTGCAGCGAAGCTGCGCGAGGCTCGGCATCGAGCTGATCGAAGGCCCCTACGACTACGAAGCGTGGCTCAATGCGGTCAGGGGACATGAGAACGATCCGGAAAAGGGTGCCCGATGTGAAATCTGTTTCGACCGCCGTTTCGAGATGAGCGCCCGAAAGGCCCGCGAGATCGGCGAAAAAAGGATGACGACGACCCTGCTTGTCAGCCCGAAGAAATCCCAGGAGCAGCTCGTACGCACCGGTGAGCGGTTCGCCCGAAGCCACGGCGTGGAGTTCGTCTATGTCGATTACCGCAGCGGCGGGGGCACGCAGCTTCAGCAGCAGGTGAGCAAAAAGGAGAGGCTCTACCGGCAGGATTACTGCGGCTGCATGTTCGGACTGACGATCCAGCGAAATCAGCAGCATAAGCTTGCCGACGAACTCTTTTCGCCTGTCGACGGCAGTGTGCTGCCCGGTTCGATCGAAGAGCGCCTCGCCATGTATGAGGAACGGCTGAAGATCGAAGAGGAGGGAAAAGAGTACCGTATCGTCCGGCAGAAGTTTCTCAACTACCGTCTCAAATACGGTTGGGTCAAACGGAAAAAAGAGACGATTCCCTCCTATATTCTTCCCTATTCGGTCATGAAGCGGCGCTATACCAGCGGAAAGATCGAAACAAAACTCGACAGCCTCTACTGCTTCAACCGGGAAGAGATCCGTTTTGTCCGGCTTCAGGATTTCAACCGTCTGGCGGAGAGATTTTGGCACTCCGTTGCCGAGCTGGTGTACGATCCTCCCTCTTTCACGGAGGCGCTTCATATCCGGGAAAAGCTCGGGCTGGGGCTTTGGGATCTGTCGCCGATGATCGTCCTGGAGGAGATTCCCGCGGGAAAACTCGAAATTCTGATCGAGAGTGAGCAGTATCAGGATGTCAGAGAAATATTAGTCACAATATGATAGAATGATCGAATTTTAAATCGAGGTGATATTAACGATGATGGACGTTGTAGCGATTCAGAAAATCCTGCCCCACAGGTACCCTTTTTTGCTGGTGGACCGTGTCGTTTCGTGTGAGATAGGCGAAGCGATCGAAGCCTACAAGAACGTGTCGATCAGCGAACCGGTCTTCGAAGGACACTTTCCCGGCCACCCGATCTATCCCGGTGTCATGATCATCGAGGGGATGGCGCAGGCGGGCGGCATTCTTGCCTTCGAGAGCATGAGCGGCGACGAACAGGAGAACACGCAAAACAAGGTGGTCTATTTCATGAGCATCGACAAGTGCAAATTCAGACACCCCGTCCGACCGGGCGACAGGCTGATTTACAGACTCAGCGTCCTCAAACACAAAGGAGCGATCTGGGTACTGGACGGCAAAGCCTACGTCGATGACAAACTGGTGGCGGAGGCCGAGCTCAAAGCCATGATCGTGGACAAGTGATGACGAAAATATCTCCTCTGGCAGTTGTCGAAGAGGGTGCCAAGATCGGTGAAAACGTTATCGTGGAGCCTTTCGCCTATATCTCTTCAAAGGCCAAAATCGGCGACGGGACGACGATCGGCCAGTGCGCCCGTATCGATGGTGACACGACGATCGGCAGGGAGTGCCGTATCTTTTCCCACGCCGTCGTGGGCTCCATTCCACAGGATCTCAAGTATCACGGCGAGGATGTACAGCTTGTCATCGGGGACCGCAATACGATTCGCGAGTTTACGCTGATCAATCCCGGTACCGAAAGTGGCGGCGGCATCACGAAGATCGGCAGCGACAACCTTTTCATGGGATATGTCCACGTGGCGCACGACTGTATCATCGGCAACCGCTGCATCTTCGCCAACGCCGCGACACTGGCGGGCCATGTGGAGATCGGCGACGGGGTGGTGGTCGGAGGATTGACACCGATCCACCAATTCGTCAAGATCGGAGACCTGGCGATGATCGCGGGGGCGTCAGCTCTGAGCCAGGATGTCCCGCCCTACTGCCTGGCCGAGGGGAACCGTGCCGTTCTCAGGGGGCTCAATCTCACGGGGCTGCGCCGGAATCTCTCCAGGGATGCCATCGATCCCATCCGGGTCGCCTACAAAGAGCTTTTCGAGCGCGGCAAACCGCTGAAAGAGACGGCCCAAAAGCTGCTTGAAACAACCGAAAGCGAAGAAGTGAAAAAAATGTGCCGTTTCGTTCTGGAGACCAGACGCGGCATTCCATTCGAGAGGAAAATCAATGACAAATAGAAGTTGCAGTTTCTGTGGCGCACACGAAAGCGTGGAAAATCCGCTGCTGGCCGGAAACAATGTCTATATCTGTAAAAACTGTGTCGTATCGGCCTACAAGATTCTCTTCGGCGAAGTCGAAGAGGAGGGAGAGACCGTCGACCGGGAACTTTTGACACCCAAAGAGCTCAAAGCGGCGCTTGATCAATATGTCATCGGCCAGGAACGGGCGAAACGTATTCTCTCCGTGGCGGTCTATAACCATTACAAGCGGATATTCAAGCAAAACCTCCTGGAGGACGACGATACGGAGATCGCAAAATCCAACGTTCTTCTGATCGGACCCACCGGCAGCGGAAAGACGCTGATGGCGCAGTCGATCGCCAAATTTCTCGATGTGCCGATCGCGATCGCCGATGCGACGAGCCTGACGGAAGCGGGGTACGTCGGGGAGGATGTGGAAAACATCCTGACGCGTCTGCTCCAGGCGGCGGACGGTGACGTGAAAAAGGCGGAGCAGGGGATCGTCTTCATCGACGAAGTGGACAAGATCTCCCGCCTCAGCGAAAACCGGTCCATCACCCGGGACGTCTCCGGCGAAGGAGTGCAGCAGGCCCTTTTGAAAATCATCGAAGGGAGTGTCGTCAACATTCCGCCAAAAGGGGGCCGCAAACATCCCAACCAGGATTTCATACAGATCGATACGTCGAACATCCTCTTCATCTGCGGCGGAGCCTTCGATGGCCTCGCGGAGATCATCAAACGCCGTCTGGGCGGCAACGTGCTGGGCTTCAACCAGGAGAAACGCTCCAAACAGGAGGACGAGGCGGTACTCAGTTACGTGGAGGCGGACGACCTGGTGGCCTACGGTCTCATTCCGGAGCTGATCGGACGTCTGCACGTCCTGGCCACACTGAACGAGATCACGAAAGAGGATATGGTGCGCATTCTGACCGAGCCGAAAAACGCGCTGGTCAAGCAGTACAAAAAACTCTTCGCCATCGACAATGTGGAGCTTACGTTCGAACCGGCCGCGCTGGAGGCGATCGCGGAGCTCGCCATTCAGAGGAAGACAGGCGCACGCGGTCTGCGGTCCATCATCGAAGAGATCATGGTGGATATCATGTACGATCTGCCGGAGTTCGAAGGATACGAAATCATCGTGACCGAAGATGTCGTCAAAAACGGTGCCGAGCCGCTTCGCATCAAAAAAAGCAAAAAGAGCGCGTAAATGTTTCTTGACAAACTGATCGGTATTTTTTCGAACGACATGGCCATCGACCTTGGGACAGCCAACACGCTGGTTCTCGTGAAAGGGGAGGGTATCATCATCAACGAACCCTCCGTCGTCGCGATCCAGAGCGACAAGACAGGGCACGAAAAAGTGCTTGCCGTCGGCCATGAAGCGAAAGAGATGGTGGGCAAGACCCCCGGCAACATCCGTGCCGTACGGCCGATGAAAGACGGCGTCATCGCCGATTTCGACATTACGGAGAAGATGATACGCTATTTCATCGAAAAAGCGCATCACCGATCCACATTCATACGGCCCCGTATCATCGTATGCGTTCCCTTCGGACTGACGCAGGTGGAGCGCAAAGCGGTGCGCGAGTCGGCCCTCAGCGCCGGCGCCCGTGAAGTTTTCCTGATCGAAGAACCGATGGCGGCGGCGATCGGCGCGGGATTGCCGGTCAAAGAGCCTCACGGCAACCTGGTCGTCGATATCGGGGGCGGAACGACGGAGATCGGCGTCGTCTCTCTCGGAGGACTCGTCATCAGCAAATCGATCCGGACGGCGGGGGACAAGATCGACCAGGCGATCGCCGACTACGTCAAGCGCAAGTACAACCTGCTGATCGGTGACCGTGTCGCCGAAGAGATCAAGATCGAAGTGGGAAGCGCCCTGCCGCTGCCCGAGGAGCGGACAATGATGATCAACGGGCGCGACCAGGTCAGCGGGCTGCTCAACTCCATCGAGCTGACGAGTGAAGATGCCAGGGAGGCGATGAAAGAGCCTCTGCGGGAGATCGGCGACGCGCTGAAGGATATTCTGGAACAGACGCCGCCGGATCTGGCGGGGGATATCGTCGAAAACGGCATCGTCCTCACGGGCGGCGGTGCCCTGATCCGCATGCTGGACAAATATCTCTCCGACATCGTCAAACTCCCCGTCTATGTGGCGGAGGAGCCTCTGCTTGCCGTAGCGAAAGGAACCGGACGCGCACTGGAAGAGATCAATCTGCTCCAGCAACTCTCGTATGAATAGATTTCACGGGAAAATCCATCTTTTTCTCATTGCGGCGGCCGTAGCGGGACTGATTTTTTACAGCCCCGCCGTCCGAAACTTTTTCACCGCATTTTCTTCCACCGTGCAATCCACCTATTTCGATACCAAAAAAGAGATCGAAGATGCGATCGCGCGCCATCTGATGCAGGCCGCCACGATCGAATCGCTTCAGACAAAAGAGAAAAATCTCGAAAAAGAGTTGATCCTCTGCCGCAGCGACGCCCGGAAATTTCATGCCATCAGCGAATCTTTGCACCTAAGACCCGACACCAATCTCTCCATCATGGCAGTGCGGGCGAAGGGGTATGCGCTGCTCGGAAATTTCCAGCAGCTCTGGCTGGAGGATTTCCCCGAATACAATCCGATGAAAAACTATGGTGTCATCCGTGCCGGATTCGCCATTGGCATCGTGGTCGAGGAGAAACGGCGCCCGCTGATGATTCTCGCCGGCGACAAAGCGTGCAATTTCGCCGTCTATATCGGCAAGAACAGGGCGCCCGGAATCGCCATGGGCAAAGATGCGAAACATATGGTCGTCAAATACATTCCCGAATGGATGAAGCTCAATATCGGAGACAGGGTCTACACGAGCGGGCTCGACCAGATTTTTCCCATCGGCGTGCCTGTGGGCAGGGTGCTTTCGGTTCGGAACATGCAGGGGTTCAAGAACGCCGAAATTCTCCTTTTCGGCGACACCCTTCACCCCGATTATGTCTGGGTGGTTGCCCGGTAAACTTTTAAGAGCTTTTTTTGTAAAATAACAAAATTTCAAGGAGGAGAGCCTCTTCATGCCAAAACGTGACGACATTGCCACCATTCTGCTGATCGGATCCGGCCCTATCGTGATCGGCCAAGCCTGTGAATTCGACTATTCGGGTACCCAGGCCGCCAAGACCCTCAAAGAGCTCGGATACCGTGTCGTTTTGATCAATTCCAATCCCGCCACCATCATGACCGATCCGGAGTTCGCCGACCGTACCTATATCGAACCGATATCCGAAGAGGTGATCGCCCAGATCATCGAAAAAGAGAAAGTCGACGCGATTTTGCCGACAATGGGCGGACAGACAGCGCTCAATGTCGCCATGAGCATGCATGAAAAAGGGATGCTCGAGGGCATCGAATTCCTGGGTGCCAACCCCGAGGCGATCAAGAAGGGGGAGGACCGACAGGCGTTCAAGGAGGCGATGATCAAAATCGGCATGGACCTGCCCAAAAGCCAATACGCCTATTCGATGGAGGAGGCGTTGGATGCGGCCGAAAATATCGGCTTTCCCCTCATAATCCGTGCCTCTTACACCCTGGCCGGTGGCGGAAGCGGTGTCGCCTACAACATCGACGAATTCAAGCAGCTTGCCGCCGCGGGTCTTGAAGCGAGCCCGATCACGGAGATTCTGATCGAGGAGTCGCTGCTGGGATGGAAAGAGTACGAGATGGAGGTCATTCGCGACCGTGCCGACAACTGCATCATTGTCTGTTCCATCGAAAACCTCGATCCGATGGGGGTCCATACGGGTGACTCCATCACCGTCGCTCCGGCTCTGACACTGACTGATAAGGAGTATCAGCGCATGCGCGACGCCAGTTTCGCCATACTTCGCGAAATCGGTGTCGATACGGGCGGATCGAACGTTCAGTTCTCTGTCAATCCCGAAACGGGCCGGATGATCGTCATCGAGATGAACCCGAGGGTCTCCCGCTCTTCGGCGCTGGCCTCCAAGGCGACAGGCTACCCCATCGCCAAAGTGGCGACGCTGCTGGCGGTGGGGTTTACTTTGGACGAGATCAAAAACGATATCACCGGCACGCCGGCGAGTTTCGAACCGGTGATCGACTACATCGTGACGAAAATTCCCCGGTTTACTTTCGAGAAATTTCCCCAGGCCGATTCGACGCTGACCACCTCGATGAAGTCGGTGGGCGAAGTGATGGCGATTGGCCGGACTTTCAAAGAATCGGTGCAAAAAGCGCTCTGTTCGCTGGAAACAGGTCTTGTGGGGTTCGATCCTCTCGTGTGCGACGACGAGACTCTCCGGCGCGAAATCCGCCGGCCAAACGAAAAGCGGCTTCTTTATGTCGCACAGGCTTTCAGAAAAGGGTACACCACCGAGGAGATTTTCGAGCTGAGCAAAATCGATCCCTGGTTTTTGCGTCAGATCGGGCAGATCGTTTCTCTCGAAAAAGAGATCGACATCGAGACGCTGCATGATCCTGAGATTCTGCGCCGAATCAAAGCCGACGGTTTCAGCGACGCGATGATCGCGAAAATCATCAACGCGAAAGAGAACATGGACCTGGGTGAAAACGATGTCTACGCCGCCAGAAAGAAGCTTGGCATCGATCTGGAATACCACGAAGTGGATACCTGCGCTGCCGAGTTCAAGGCGCTTACGCCCTACCTTTATTCCTCGACCAACATCATCTCTCTTCCCGAGTCAAGAATTCCGGTTTCCGAAAATGCCGAAAACCGAAAGAGAGTGCTTATCATCGGAGGTGGACCCAATCGGATCGGGCAGGGGATCGAATTCGACTACTGCTGTGTCCACGCCTCTTTCGCACTGGAGGATATGGGGATCACCTCCATCATGTACAACTGCAACCCCGAAACGGTTTCGACCGACTACGATACCAGCGACATTCTCTATTTCGATCCGATCGATTTCGAGCATGTCCGCAACGTCATCGAGACGGAGAATCCCGACGGCATCATCGTCCATTTCGGCGGCCAGACGCCTCTTAAACTGGCCAAGAAGATCGCAGCCATCGGCGGAAAGATCATCGGTACCAGTGCCAAAGTGATCGACGAAGCGGAGGACAGGGAGAAGTTTTCGGCTTTCATCCAGGAACTCGGTCTCAAACAACCGGAAAACGGGACAGCTTTCACGAAGGAAGAGGCGTTCGCCATCGCTTCGCGCATCGGCTATCCGGTGCTGGTGCGGCCAAGTTACGTGCTCGGAGGACGGGCGATGCGAACTGTGTATAATGAGGATGAACTTCGGGAGTACATGGACGAAGCGGTCAGTGTCAGCAACGAGTCGCCGGTTCTGATCGACAAGTTTCTCGATCACGCCATCGAGCTGGATGTCGATGCGATTTCCGATGGCAAAGAGGTCTACATCGGCTCCATCATGCAGCATATCGAGGAGGCGGGTATCCACTCCGGCGACAGTGCCTGTTCCCTGCCCACCGTCACCATTTCGGAGAAACTGGTCAAAGATGTGGAGAACCAGACCAAAGCGATCGCATTGGGGCTGGGGGTCAAGGGGCTTCTCAACATCCAGTACGCCATTTTCCAGGATGAAGTCTACCTGATCGAGGTCAACCCCCGGGCGAGCCGTACCGTCCCTTTTGTTTCCAAGGCGACCGGTGTGCCCCTGGCCAAAGTGGCCACCCGCGTCATGGTAAAAGGCGACCTTCGCGAGGCGCTGAACTATTACGACACGTTCAACGTTGTGACAGACGACGGCAACGTTCTCAAACCGAAGCTCAAAAACCATGTGGCGGTCAAGGAGGCGGTCTTTCCGTTCAACAAGCTGACAGGTTCGGACCTGATTCTCGGGCCCGAAATGAAATCGACCGGGGAGGTGATGGGCATCAGCAGGACTTTTGGCATCTCCTTCGCCAAAAGCCAGTTCGCTTCGAAAAACCGTATTCCCACATCCGGAACGCTCTTTATGTCCCTGACCGACCACGACAAAGGGGAGGCGGCGGAGATCGGACGCCTCTTTACGGCCCTTGGTTTCAAGATTGTCGCGACTTCGGGAACGCACAGAGTACTGCAGGAAGCCGGAGTCGCTTCCAAGATCGTTCTGAAGATTTCCGAAGGGCGTCCCAACGTCGAAGACCTGCTGAAAAACAGCGAGATCGACATGGTGCTCAATACCTCCGACAACAAGGCGAGCAAGGACGATGCGAAACGGATCCGTCAGGCCGTTCTTCGATTCAACATACCCTACTTCACGACCATCGCCGCCGCTCGGGCCACGGCTGCCGCGATTCGGGAGATCAGGGAAAAAGAGTCGCTTGAGCCCAAGGCGCTGCAGGACTATCTGAGCGAGTGATGCGGCGCGATTTCGTCTATCTCGTCCAGACCGATACGACGGTGGGCTTTCTCTCCTGTTCTGCCCACAGACTTGCCGCCATCAAACAAAGACCGCCTGAAAAACATTTTCTCAAAGCGATAAACCGGTTTTCCGATATGGCAGGGATAGGGCGGGTTCCCGCCGCCCATCGAAAGTTCGTAAGGCGCGCGCGAAAGCGCTCTTTCATACTCCCCAATGGGCAATCGTTCAGGGTTGTGCAGGGAAAACATCGCGATTTCATCGCAAAATTCGGCTGGTGCTACTCCACCTCCGCCAATCTCCACGGCCGACCCTTCGACGAAGCCTTTGCAAAAAGTGTATGCGATGTTGTGGTAGAATCTAAAGAAGGGTTCTCCGACAAGACGCCGTCGCAGATATGGCATCTTCACAGAACCGGAAAGGTGAAGATACGATGATGGTCCGAATCTTTACGATACTCTTTTTCGGTACACTTTTCTGGCTGGCATTCGATTTTCTTTTTTATGCAGGCCTTTTCGTCAACTATATCGAAGCCCACTCGATCCCGATCTTCTACAACGAGTTTTTTACCGATTCCCAGTTCTGGTGGCTCTGGATTCCGGGTATATTTCTTTACGGCACCGTTTTTCTTGTGGAGAAAAAGACAAAAGAGAAGGTTGCTTTCTATCTTCTCTCTTTTTTGATCGCATTCATTCCGTGGATACCGAGTTTCGGAGAGCAGATCGGGCGTGCTCTCTTTTCCAAAGGGAGTATGGACTATCAGTTCAAGAAGATTCTGGTGAAGGATGCCACGATCTTGTACAGCGGAAGGGGATACGACTATGTCATCGTTCCGGGCCGAAAGATCACCCTCCGCTATCCGGTCAAAAGGCGGGTGAAAAAGTGACGGCGCCTTTTATTTCTCTTCTTCGAGCATCGCTCTGTAATCTTTCTCGACCGTTTTGATCATGTGGCGGTCGGGCACTTTCCGGCCGGCGATGTAGCCGACGATATTGCCGTCGTTGTCGAATTTCGGTTTGATCCAGACGATGACCCAGTAGTATTTGCCGTCTTTGCGCATGTTTTTGACATACCCTTCCCACATTTCGCCCCGTTTGATCGTCTCCCACATTTTGGCGAAAGCCGCTTTGGGCATATCGGGATGGCGGTTGATGTTGTGGGGAGATCCGATGAGCTCCTCTTTCGTGTAGCCGGTCATCTCCCGAAATTTCCGGTTGGCATAGACGATAATGCCGGCCGTATCAGTTTCAGTGATCATGACGCCGCCGTCGAAAAGGACCTCCTGGTTGACCGGGTCGGGTTTCGTAATCGTCTGCCCGGTTTTCATGTTTTTTATCGTTTTTCCCATCTTGGTAACCTTAATCAGCAAAGATTATTCAAATCATAGCAACCAAACTGTAGAATATAGACGCAGTCGCAAACGTCTTCAATCTGGCAAATGACGTTTTAAATATCGGCAGAACTCCAAAATTTTTGAGGATGGGAAGTGTCCACCAATTATAAGATAACTGAATTAATGCAGAAAAAAATAGTAATCATCGACGGGGCGATGGGAACCCAGATCCAGTCGATGGAGATACCCGACGAAGCGTGGAAGGGGAAGGAGGGGTGCAACGAGCTTCTCAACGCCACGGCCCCCGGCCTTATTCGCAAAATCCACGAGCGATACGCCATGGCGGGCGCCGATCTGATCAAGAGCAACACATTCGGCTCGATGGACTGGGTGCTCGACGAATACGGCATCGGCGACCGCGCTTACGAGCTGAGCAAAAAAGGGTGCGAGCTGGTCAAATCGGTGTGTGAGCAGTATGCCACACCCGAAAAGCCCCGATTCGTGCTTGGATCGATCGGTCCGGGTACCAAACTGCCCTCCCTGGGACACATCGAATACGACGAAATGTACGCGGGCTACAAGGTCATGGCCAAAGGGATGATTGACGGCGGCGTCGACATTTTCTTGCTTGAAACCTGCCAGGACCCGCTGCAGATCAAGGCGGCGCTGCACGCCTGTGAGGATGCGGCCCATGAAAAAGGGGTGGAAATTCCCGTCATGGTTTCGGTTACCATCGAACTGAGCGGCTCGATGCTCATCGGGACCGATGCGGCGACGATCGCGACGATCATGGAGCCGTTTAACATACTGTCGTTGGGATTTAATTGTGGCACGGGTCCCGAACAGGTGGAGAAACATGTCAAAACCCTCTCGAAGTTGTGGCACAAGCCCATCTCTGTCCACGCCAACGCCGGGCTGCCCCAAAACCGCGGCGGCTACACCTACTATCCGATGGGTCCCGAAGAGTTCGCCAGGCTGCAGAAAGGATTCACGAAGTATGACGGGGTGGCGTTTTTGGGTGGTTGCTGCGGGACGACGCCCCAGCATATCAAGGCCCTCTGCGATGCGGTGGAAGGGGTAGAGCAGCGCCCCGCCTCCGGAAGCCACCCCGCCTCTTTGGCCTCTTTGTTCAACACAGTGCCGCTGATGCAGGAACCCCCGCCGCTGCTGATCGGCGAACGCGCCAACGCCACCGGCTCCAAGGCATTCCGGGAACTTCTGCTAGCAAGCGATTACGAAGGGACACTCACGGTGGGCCAGCAGCAGGTCAGGGCGGGTGCCCACGTTCTGGATGTCTCGGTCGGTTTCGCGGGACGGGACGAGACAAAGGACATGCACGAGGTGATCAGCCTTTACGCCCAGAAAATTCCCCTGCCGCTAATGCCCGATTCGACCCAGGTCAGGGGGCTGGAGACGGCGCTGAAGTGTATCGGCGGCAAACCGATCCTCAACTCGGTCAACCTGGAAGACGGCATCGAGAAGTTCGACGCGGTGTGCGGGTTGGCCAAGCGCTACGGCGCGTCGCTGGTCTGCCTCGCGATCGACGAGAAGGGGATGGCCAAAACCGTCGAGCGGAAGCTTGAAGTGGCGGAGCGCATCTACGAGCTTGCCACGAAGAAGCACGGCATCAGGGCGGAGGATCTCGTATTCGACGTGCTCACCTTCACCGTCGGATCGGGAGACGAGGAGTATCGCGACGCCGCGATCCAGACCATCGAAGCGATCCGCGAACTGCGCCGCCGCCACCCCGAAGTCGGTACGACCCTGGGGCTTTCGAACATCTCCTTCGGCCTGGACAAAGATGCCCGCCCCTATCTCAACTCCGTTTTCCTCCACCATTGCCTCGAGGCCGGACTCACCAGCGTCATCATCAACGTCAAGCACATCATTCCGATGAACAAAATCTCCGAAGAGGACCGCAAAGTGTGCGAGGACCTCCTCTTCGATCGAAGGGAAGAGGGGGACCCGCTCTTTCGCTTCATCGAACACTTCGGCAAGAAAGAGAAGGTGGATGAGGCGGCGGAGGATGAGGCCTTTATGAAGATGAGCGACGAGGAGAAGATCCACAAGCTGCTTCTTGATGGCGACAAGGAGCGGATGATTCCGCTGGTGGAGGAGGTGCGCCACCGCATACCGCCTGAGGCCATCGTCAACGAAATTCTCATCGAGGCGATGAAGGTGGTGGGCGAGCTTTTCGGAAGCGGGCAGATGCAGCTTCCCTTCGTGCTGCAGAGCGCCGAGACGATGAAGGCGGCGGTGGATTATCTCAATCCCTATCTTCCCAAAAAAGAGAAAGCGAGCGACACGACCCTGGTGCTGGGAACGGTCAAAGGGGATGTGCACGACGTGGGCAAGAACCTGGTGGACATTATCCTCACCAACAACGGTTTCAAGGTGATCAACCTGGGTATCAAAGTGGAGTTGGAGGAGTTTTTGCAAGCGGCGAAAGAGCACGATGCCGACGCCATCGGTTTTTCGGGGCTGCTGGTGAAATCGACCCAGGTGATGAAGGAGAACCTGGAAACGATGGCCGAGCGGGGGCTCGACATTCCGGTTCTTATGGGCGGGGCAGCCCTGACCAAGGGATTCGTGGACGACTATTGCCGCCCCATTTACGACGGCCCCATCTTCTACTGCCGGGACGCGTTTGACGGTGTCGTGGCGATGGGCCGGATCGAAGCGGGGAATTTCGATACCAGGCTCGCCGGCGACATGGGGGGCGACGAAGAGAAAAAAGCGGCCGCCAAAAGGAAAAAGGAGACCGTGATACCGCCTTTGGAGAAGATTCCGATGCCTTCACGCGACGTGCCGGTGCCTGTACCGCCTTTCTGGGGCCGCCGCGTCATGACCGAAAAGGATTTCGACCCGGCCATTGCCTTCGAGTGGCTCAACCACCGGATGCTCTTCAAACAGCGGTGGGGGTATCGCAGCAAGGGGATGAGCAAGGAGGTGTACGAAAAGCAGCTCGAGGAAGTGGTGTGGCCTGCCTACGAACGGCTCAAGCGACAGTTTCTGGAGGAGGGGCTTTTCGAGCCGACGATCATCTACGGCTACTATCCGTGTCGCAGCGACGATACGACGCTGCTGATTTTCGACGAGAGCGAAGGATGGCACCGAGACGAAGATGCCGACCGCGAGCCTTTGGAGTATGTCATGGGGCGGGCCAAGGAGCAGATGACCTTCCCGAGGCAGCACAAAAAACCGTGGCGCTGCCTGGCCGACTATTTTCACCGCGACCGCCACGACGTCGTGGCTTTCACAACGGTGAGTGCCGGGAGCAGAATCAGCGAATACGAGCGCAGGCTCTACGATGAAGGGAAGTTCCACGAATACTACCTGGTTCACGGTTTGGGGGTGGAGCTGGCCGAAGCGCTGGCGGAGGTGGCCCACAAACAGATACGCCTCGACCTTGGCATCGCCCATGACGAGGGGCATACGCTCAGAGACGTGGAGATGCGCAAATATCAGGGGGCGCGCTACTCTCCCGGCTATCCCGCCTGTCCCGACCTGGAGCTCAACGGTCCCATCTTTCATCTTCTCAGACCGGAGGATTACGGCATCGAACTCTCCGAAACGTGGCAGATTCATCCGGAGCAGTCGACGGCGGCCATCGTCGTCTACCATCCGGAAGCGATGTACTACAGTATTTAAGGAAAAAAAATGGAACGTAAGTTTACCCCGCTTTTCAGGCTTTGGCACTGGCTGATGGCTTTTTCGGTTTTCGGTCTGCTTTTTACGGTCCTGCTCAGGGAGACTTTTTTGGACAAAAAGAGTGTGGCGGCGATCGTTCGGCAAAAACTCGAAACTTTCGGCATCGCAATCGACCCCGACCAGGCGATCGCCCTCGCCAAGGCGATCCGGGCGCCGATGTGGGAATGGCACTATATCTTTGCCGTCGTTCTGGGCGTCTCGATCGCTCTGCGCATCTGGCTGATGGTGTCGAAACAGGCGCAGCTTCCGGTTCTGAAAGTGCTGGAAGCCGAAAGCTTCCACGAAAAGATCAAAGCGACAATCCATCTGCTTCTTTGCTTCACCATCGCGATGCTGGCGCTCAGTGGCGCCTTCTACTATTTTCACGAAGCACTCGGATTCGAAAAAGAGGCTATCCACTGGGTCAAGGAAGTGCATGAGTTTTTACTCCAGCCACTCCTGCTGTTCGTGACACTCCATATCGCGGGTGTCGTGCGGCACGAAATGACGACAGAAGAAGCGATCGTTTCACGAATGATACACGGTGATACGGTACGATGATCGGGTATTGTTGTCTCTTTGCGCTGCCGGAAGCGTCTGCCGCGATGCCGAACGATCCGGGCACCGGATGGAAGGCGGCGCATCTTCGACTACACGGCCCGAAAGAGCCGACTAAGGAGTGATCATGAAATATCTGGCTACGGTTTTGATGGCGGCTGGCATCGGCCTGGCCCTGGAAGCCTCGACGTTCGAACTCTACCGTGACGGTGCGATCTATACCTACCGTCCCCAGGGAAGTTTCGTGGGTTTCGCCCCAAAAGGAAGCGTCGCGGAGTGCGGTGGAAGCTCTTTCTCCCTCGTTCCGTCGAACGAATGCCCCAAAAAGAGTCGTCTTTGCAAAGAGAAGGCGGCGATCGACCGTCTGGCCCTCGATGCCGCTTTCGCCGGACGCCAGATGAGCTATATCGATATGTTGATGAAGCGCGCGGAGATAAAGAGCGCCGATGCCAAGGCGATCGTTTCCATGGCGGAGGGGGCAGCCAGGAGATACTCCGCGATGCAGAAGAGAAAAGAGCTCGCCGAGAAGGAAGGGAAGTGGCGCAAAGAGGCGTTCATGAAGCAGGCACCTTCGTTCGAACCCCTCCATCTTCCAAAGCCCTGCGGGGGTGAAGTCAAAGTGACGCTTCCTGGAGGGTACATCTCTTTCGATATGCTTTACGAAGCCGAGATTACCGGTGAAAAAAGCATCGGAGTGCACCAGAAGATCGGGCTTCGCAACCGAAGCGGCATCGACATCGAAGCCGACAAAGCGCTACTTTACTATCAGCCTCTCAATCGGACACTAAGGCCCCTGCGTTTTTCCCCGTGGGTCATCCGAGACAGACATGTGTCGAGGGAACGGGTTTTGCAAAAGCGGGCGATGCCGGCGGTCGGGGCCAATATGATGATGGCGGACGTGGCCTATGAGTCCGTTGAAAAGAGAGCGCCCAGAAGCTACCGGATCGATAATCTCACGCTTCCTTCCACCGGAGAGAGTGTCGAAATCGACATCGCATCGTGGCAAACGGAAGCGGAACGTTTCGAAACGGTCTACCCCTATCGCGACCTGCGTGCCTACAACGTGCTGCGTTTCAAGCCCAAAGGCGTGATCGAGGCGAATCGGTGGCGTATTCGCAAAGGCAACAAACTGGTCGCTTCCAACCTTTACGGGGAATACCGCGGCGGCCTTTATACCCTCTTCGTCTCCGTCGACGAAGATCTGATCGTGCGGCGGGAAAAGATGATTTTGAAAGAGAAAGAGAGCTTTTTCGGGGGGAGTCTCCACAAAAAAGATGGCTATGTCATCCATCTGCTCAACCAGTCCCGAAAAAAGAAGCATCTGAAAATCGTCGAACGTATTCCCGTCGCGGTCCGGAGCGATATTAAAGTGAAACTTCTGCAAGTCAAGAGCGACAAGCCGATCCGCTACAGGGTGGCAGAGAAGGGACGACTCGATATCGAAATGACGCTTCCGCCCGAATCGAAAGCCGACCTTCGTGTTCTTTTCGAAGTAAGTTACGACAAGGAGAAGCCGATTATCTACTGAGCCTCCGAAGCGGCCGGGTGATGAGAATGCCGCCAAGAAGGATGAAGGGCACGCCAAGCAGCTGCCGGCATGTCGGAACTTCTCCCAGAAACAGGTAAGCGAAAACCAGCGTAAAAAGGGGGATGAGTGCCGTCATGGCACTCAGTTTCGTGATAGAGATCCGATGGAGTGCTTCGACCCACAGAATTTTCGCCACACCCATGACCAGCAGTCCGCTCAGCACGATCCAGGGCAGGGCCGACCGGATTTGCGAAATCGTCGGCTCCGGTTCGAAAAGGTGGGCGAAGAGAAAGAGCAGAGGCAGAGCGAAAAGGTAGCGGAAAAGAAGCACCGTTTCGCTCGGAACCCGAAGACGCGCCCGCTGCTGGTAATAGTTGGCGATGGGTGCGATGGCGGCGGCGAGGAGAATGAGGCCGTCCCCGAGGTTGAAACCGCCGAATTTTTCGGGAAAGAGGACGATCAGCGCACCGATGCCCATCGAAAACGCGCCGAGTGTATGCACCGGCACCATCTTCTCCTTCCCGAACACGTTGAAATAGAGATAGGCGAAAAAGAGCTGCAGGAAGATGATGAGCGACATATTGCCGGCGGTAGTGTAGCGCAGGCCGATATAGACGAAGAGAAAAAGCAGCGTGATGAAAAGGCCGGTGAGCAGAAGGTCCCTGCGCGCCTTTTTGTCCAGGAGCCTGCCCAGCGTTTTGCGTCTGTGGGAGAGAACGAGAAAGAAGAGTATCGCCACGACGATCGCATAGGCGTATGTATGGATGGCACCGACATAGGCGATGGCCCAGATGGTCAGTATCGGAAACCAGCTCTCAAGAATGCTCAGCAGCAGCGCGTAGAGTTCGCCTTGTTGCTCTTTTGTCACCTTATCCCTTTGGGAGGAGTTCTTCGATAGAATAGTAGCATGAAAAAGGGTCAGATACAGTTGTATACCGGCGACGGAAAGGGGAAAACGACAGCGGCCGTCGGCTTGACGCTCAGAGCGGTGGGCGAGGGAATGCGGGTGCTTTTCGTTCAGTTCATGAAGAGCGTTCCCAGCGGCGAGATAGAGATGCTGAAGCGCTGCGGCGGGTCCGATGTGGAGATTTTGCGAAATTGGGACGACAGTTTCATCATCGGAAAACCAAGCGCAAAGCAGATTGCGATGTGCCACGATCTTTGGAAAAGAGTGCGACGGAAAATCGACACCTTCAAACCCGATATCCTGGTTCTTGACGAAATAGCCGTGGCGATTTCCTATGGATTGGTCGATGAAGATACGGTTTTGGAGTTTTTGAAGAACCGGCCGCAGAGTCTTGAGGTCGTGATG
Organism: Hydrogenimonas urashimensis; assembly: GCF_016593255.1. Taxonomy (NCBI): domain Bacteria; kingdom Pseudomonadati; phylum Campylobacterota; class Epsilonproteobacteria; order Campylobacterales; family Hydrogenimonadaceae; genus Hydrogenimonas; species Hydrogenimonas urashimensis. The sequence continues at coordinate 2,178,181 of NZ_AP023212.1, forward strand.
ACGGGACGGGATGCGTCCGAAAGGCTGATCGCCTCCAGTACGCTGGTGACCGAAATGCGTAAAATCAAACACTATTATGACCAGGGAGTCATGGCAAGAAAAGGGATCGAGTATTGAAAGGTCACAGAATATGCCCGGTGCACATCTGCCGTAACGGGGCGAAGCGTTTGCTAACCGGTTGCCGGTCTCTTTTTTCCTGCCGTTTGACGGAGCGGTAAATGAAGATTCTGCCCAGATGGTACATCCGTTACAAAGGGGTCAACTCCTTTTTCATGGGATTGACGGTCGGAGCGATTTTCACGATCTACGCGGTGCTTGATCCGTCGATCTTTTCGGTGGGAGGCATCGTGCTGGCCGTCGGCATGCTTGTCGTGGCGAAGTTCTACGAAAAAATCCTCAATATGCGGAGTTTTTTCAAAATATCCCTTTTCGTCGAACTGGTGATGCTGGTACTGGTAGGCTGGTATCTGGCGATGCCCTACGGGTTCGCCACGGCGCTTTTTGTCTATGCCGGGTATCAGTTGACTTTCATGTTCGGCAGCTATCTGGTGCGGGCGGAGACGATCTTTTTGAATCGCAAGCAGATACTCTCATGGCTCGATATGGCGAAGCAGGCGGGCTATCTGGCGGGAATGATGGTGTCGTGGCTTTTTTATCAGATTGTCTCGAAAGGCTTCGGCATCGAGGATCACGGCCGGCAGGTCTACGAACTGCACTGGCTACTGCTGGTCACCGAGGCCTGCATCATCTGGCTGCTTCTTCGTTCGTTTGAAAAGGTCAAAAAAAGAGCAACCTGACGCTTCGCACCTGCCTTTGTGTCTCAAAACGGCTTTGACGTTGTTCTGCAACAGCCAGATGAAAAAGAGGGCGATGAAGCCATAGAGGGCGGCGGAGGGCCACTCTCCTCGCAACAAAGCCTCAATGCCCAAAACCACGAAAACGACCGTCAGAATCAAACACACCCGTATCTCCTTACGCTATCATACCGTTATGAAACGCTATTTTATCCTATTGATGACACTGTTTGTTCCATTCATTTTCGCCACAGAAATTTTCACCAACCATCTGGAAGGCGAAAGCTCTCCCTATCTCAAACAGCATAGGCACAATCCGGTCGATTGGTACCCGTGGGGCGAGGAGGCATTCGAGAAAGCGAAACGGGAGCACAAGCCTATCTTTCTCTCCATCGGCTACAGCACCTGCCATTGGTGCCATGTGATGGCCCATGAGAGTTTCGAAAATCCCCAGATCGCCGAACTGATCAACCGATGGTTCGTTCCTGTCAAAGTCGATCGGGAAGAGATGCCCGATCTGGACAGGCACTTCCAGCGCATCTATGCACTGATCCATCGGCGAAGCGGCGGATGGCCTCTGAGCGTCTTTCTTACCGAAGAGCTTCAACCCTTCTATGTCACCACCTACATTCCGCCGGAGGACTCCTACGGGGTGCGGGGAATGCAGACGCTGATACCGCTGTTTGGAAAACTCTACAAAACCGACAGGGAGAAAATCCGGCGTCGGGCCCAGGCGATTGCCGCACTGGCGGAAAAATCGAACCGCATACCCCCAAAAAGGATCGATGCCGGGACCGAACTGGCGGAAAAAGCGGTGGAGAATATGTGGGAGTATTACGACGAGCGTTTCAAAGGGTTCTGGGAGAGGCCGAAATTCCCGGAAAGCTCTAGAATCCGCCTGCTTTTGGACATCTATCGCCTCATGGGCAGTGAAAAAGCCAGGAAGATGGCCATCGAGACGCTCGATGCGATGCAAAGTGGCGGTCTGTACGATCAGATTGGCGGTGCGTTTTTCCGTTACTGTGTCGACAGAGCCTGGATCATACCCCATTTTGAAAAGATGCTCTACACCAATGCCGAGCTGATTCCTCTTTACGTGGAAGCGTGGAAGATGACCCGCAAAAAGCGCTTCAAAACGGTGGTCATCGAGACAGTGGACGAGATCAACCGGCGTTTTGGAACCAAAGAGGGGCTCTTTTTCTCAGCTAGCGACGCCGACAGCGACCATCAGGAGGGAGGTTACTACCTATACCGCTACGACGACGCCTACAATCGACTGAGAGAGTCGGGTTTCAGCGAAAAGGAAGCCAAAGAGATACTCGATTTTTTCGATATCAAAAAAGAGGGGAATTTCGACTCCGAACTCTCCCATGCCAGGCGCACATCGGGGCGTGAACCCAAAGGGTACGTCAAAGCAAAAATGGTGCTCAAAAAGATGCGGCAGAAGCGCACTTTTCCCTTTGTCGACCGAAAGATCATCACGGCGTGGAACGGCATGACGATCAAAGCCCTGGCCATCGCTTCGGACCTAGAACCCCTCTATCTCGCCCAGGCGCAACGCTCCTACGAAGCTCTTGAAAAGTTGATGCAAAAAGAGGACGGAAGCCTCTATCATCAGGTGCTCTATGGTCAAAAGCCCGAGCAGGCGGGACTTTTGGAAGATTATGCCTTCATGGCCGATGCCGCTTTGACGATGTATCAGGCTACTCTGCAGGAGCGTTACCTGCGCGATGCGAAACGGTGGTGCGACATCGCATTGAAACAGTTCTATGAAGGCGAGGGGAGGTGGCTGCTTGGAGATGGGGAGATCAAAAGCTACGCCGACATCTCCGACAGCTACTACACCTCGCCCCTCTCCCGGATGCTCAACAATCTACTTGACATCGCCCTGCTTTCGGCCGAACCGGCCTACCTTTCGCCAGTCAAAAGGAGCCTCGAAGCCCAAGGGGCGTTTCTGCAGAGCCGCCCCGACGCCTACCCGGAAGCGTTGCGCGCCTTTCTGCGCTACAGTGAAGGTGTCATCGCGATCAAGGCAAAACGGGATACCCTGCTGCGTTATCGTGTTGCCATCGAGAACATCGGCTATCCGTTTTTGGTGAAAGAGGCGGAGGAGATTGAGGGGTTTGTCGCCTGCGATATGCGGGCCTGTTTTGCCATGGGAAAAGCGTTCGAAACGATCAAAGAGGCGATAGAGGAGCGGGTGAGGGAAACCCACCGCTGAATCAGACTTTGAACTGACTGATTTGGCGCAGAACTTCGTCGGCGAGCTGGCCGATGCGCTTGACGTTTTCGTCGCTTTGGAAGATACTCTCTTTGTTGGTTTCGGAGAGCTTCTTGATTTCGGTCATCTTTTCGATGAAGGCTTCCATGATGCGTGCCGCTTCGTCGACGGCTCTGGCGGTTCCTTCGACGCTGTTGACCGCTTCCGTCATTTTGTTCGAGACATTGCCGATCTCCTGTTCGACCTGGGACGCGTCTTCGGTGAGGCGGTTGACGTTTTCGATGTTGTTGTTCATCGCCGTGGAGCTGTCCATGATCGCCTGGACGATGATGTTGATGGTGGCATTGATGTCGGCCAGGCTCTTTTGCGTACGCTCCGCGAGTTTACGCACCTCGTCGGCGACGACGGCAAAACCGCGCCCGTGTTCGCCGGCGCGGGCGGCCTCGATGGCGGCGTTGAGCGCCAGCAAGTTGGTCTGGTCGGCGATGTCGGAAATGACTGTCAGAACCTCTTTGACCTGCTCCGCGTCGTGGCTGAGCTGCTGCAGCCGCTGGGCCAGTTCGTTTTCGACGACGGCATTGTTTTCGATCTGCGTGATGGTGTTTTGAACCAGGCTGATGGTTTCCTGGAGGCTGTTGCTCGCTTCGAGCATGTTCTCTTTGGTCGACGAGGCCTCTTCGTTGCTGGCGAGCAGCTTGTTTTTGAGGTTCATCGCCTCCCTGGCCCCTTCGTCCACGATGGCGGCCTCTTTCGAAATGTTGTCCGTGATGAAATCGAAAGTACGGTCGAGCTGGTCGGAGACCCGTTTGTTTTCGTTGGCGCTTTGCTGCGCGTGGGACGAGAAATCGTGAAGCGCCTTCAGGAAATCCCGAAGAGCCGACCGGATGCTTCCGAATTCGTCGTTTTCGTAGATGCGTATCTCCGTCGTCAAATCCTTGCTTTCAGCGATGTTGGTGATAAGTGATTTGAGAGAGTTGAGACGCTTTTGGAGATCCTGGACCGAGAGTCCTGCGACGACGAGCATAATCAGAATGACGACAATACCGATCATCGTGTCGATGATCGCCGTATCGTGGAAGCTGTCGAGATCTTTTTCGATCTGCGCGGCGATCCGATCGTCGATCTTTTTGAGGACGTTGATTTTGCCGGTGATCGTGTCGAACCACTTTTCGGCATCGACATTGAATCCGCCGGTTGCGGCATGTTCGATGGCGATGTCACGCATTTTTTGAACTTCCAGAAAGGAAGGGTGGCGTATCGCCTCTTTGTAGAGTTTGACCATCGAATCCGGTGCGAAAGAGAGAAAGTCATCCATATAGGCATTCTGTTCCGCCATCAGTGTGATAAATTTCATATACATGCCCGGCGCGAATCTGTCAGCCCCAAATGTCGCACTGAGCACCGCCCTTTCGATACCGGCACGCTCTTTTGATTTCAAAAAAGATGTATAGGCGACCAGGTCTTTGGTAATGTGCTCATCGGGTGAAAGTTTGGAGGAGGTCGCGACGATGTTGAGCATTTTGGCATTCATTTTCGTATAAAAACCGACCACCTCTTTGAGAGGAAGTGTCAGAGCAGAAACTTTCTGCCGAATCGCAGGGAGTTTTTCAATATCTTTGTTGAGAGCGGTGATTCTGTTTTTCAGCTCCGGAGGGAATTTGGACAGGTCGATATGCGATAGAGTTTCTTGATACTCTTTGATTCGTCCGTCGGTGAGTTTTCTCTGTTGTGGCAGCTTCGTAACGAATTTTGTGCCTTTGCTTCCTGTAAAACCTGCACTCGTTCCGCGTTCTTTTTGGGTTTCGTGTACAAGACGGCTGAGGCTTTCGCTCAGGTGCACGAGTATTTTGACTTTCTCGACTTTTTCCGTAAATTTGAAATGTTTTTCAAGCTCTGTGCCGGTGAAATAGATAAGAGCGAAAATGGGCAAAACGATCAGAAGGATCATCTTCTGTTTGATGGTGAGGCGCGACAGGGGATTCATTACTCTCCTTTTTGCAACAATTCGTCATAATCCACCAGGTTTTCGTCGCACTCGCAATGATAAATGCCTTCCGCATCGTAATACTCGACACAGTCTCTGTATTTTCTTGTGCCGATACCGTTATCATTGAAGTAGACGCATCCTTGCAGTGTAAACAATATCGGCAATATCAAAAAGTATTTCATCTTTTTCATACCTTCCATTCTACACTCTGTAAGTTTAATTTCTATAATATTACTGTGAAAAACACGACCCAATTGAGGCAAGGATTGCTGAATGGCTGACAAGTGCGTCATACATATTTTTTCCCAACTCTCGCGAATACCTCATTGCAGCGGCGACACCGAAGCGATGCGGCACTTTTTGAAAAATTTTGCCGCATCGTGCGGCTATCGTGTCGAAATCGACCGTGCCGGCAACGTCATGGCCTATGGAAAAGGGAGCCGTGTCACTTTTCAGTCCCATTACGACATGGTATGTATCGCAAAAGCGCCCGCCATCGAACTGGTTGTGCAAAAGGGTTGGATGTCCGCGAAAGAGAGTTCACTCGGTGCCGATAACGGGATAGGGGTGGCGATAATGCTCTGCTTGATGAAAAAAGGGACGGGGGCGGATTTTCTTTTTACCAACGACGAAGAGATCGGATTGCTCGGAGCAAGAGATCTCGATTTGAGAATCAGAACACCCTATTTGCTCAATCTTGACAGCGAGGAATTTGGAAAGGTCTATATCGGATGTGCGGGAGGAGAGGATGTTTTCGTCAGAAAAGATGCCATGTTTCAAGAGGCGGAGGGGAGTGGAGCGTGGTTTGCCATAACGGCTGAAGCACCGGGAGGCCATTCGGGGGTCAATATAGCCGACAATCTTCCAAACGCGATTACGGAACTCGCCGGCGTTTTGACGAAAAATCATTTTCTGGAAATTGCGAGTGTTGAGGGGGGAGAGCGGATCAACGCCATACCGCGGCACGCCAAAGCTATTGTGTGGTCGCCGGAGGGCATCCTGCCCGTAAGCGATTCGCCACACATCCGTATCGAAGAGACGGGAAAAGAGGCGGGCTCCGTGCTTGTCGATGGAAAAAGGCTTGCCGAAGCTCTTTTCGGATTCGCCCACGGTGTGCGCGCATGGAATCGGGAACTCTCTTTGCCGCAAAGCAGTATCAATCTCGCGAAGGTTTTTTTTGTCGGCGACGAGATCGAAATAGCTCTCTCTGCCCGATCCATGGCGAACAAAGATCTCGAGCGCCTCGTCGAACAAAGCGTGGCCGGATGGGACGCGTTGGGATACAGCTGCAGACGGGAAGGAAAATACCCGGCCTGGGAGCCGGTGACCAATCCCTTCAGCGAAAAAGTGCTTGCTCTTTATCGAACCGTGGAACCCGATGCTTCTTATGCCGCGATTCATGCAGGACTGGAGTGCGCTCTGTTCGCACACGATTATCCGCACCTTAAAATCGCGTCCATCGGTCCGACCATTCTCGATCCCCATTCGGACAGAGAACGCGTAAAACTCTCGACCGTCGAAAAAGTCATGCATGTCGTTGAACGGATCGTCGCGGATTTATCATCGATTTAATCAAGGAATGATACAATCTCGACAAATCAATCAGAGGAGAAAAGGAATGAAAGTAGGAGATCTCGTTATCGTCGCCGACCTGGGCGAAATGAAAATCTACAAAGCGCAGCCGCGCGATTTGGAAGCGGAAGCGGGCCTGAAACCGGACAATGTAAAGCTCGATCTCATCGATGCGAAAGACTATGTGGTTTCCCACTGGAAAGTACAGGATATCGTCACCGACGAGGCGGGCCAGTTCAAAGGGGGCAGCCAGGGAAGAGGCGAGTTCACCCAAGGCAGCGTCGGCGAGCGTCATGAACTCGTCAAGCGCGTGGAAGCGGAAGTGATCGAAGCGATCGCGAAAGATATTTCGGATGCGGTGGCGGCCAACAATCCTCCGAAATGGTATCTCGGACTGCCGGAAACGATTTTCGAGCGGGTCATGGAGAAGGTGTCACCGGCTGTGAAAGAGTCGCTTTTCATGAGTCTCAAAAAAGATCTCGTCAAAGAGAACAAAAACAATCTCGTAGAGCTCTTCCAGAAGAAAATCGCATAAAAACCCCGGGGGAAGTCTCTTCCCCTATCTTGCTTTGAAACTCTCTTTGCTTTTGCAAAGATCTGTCAAAAAACATTCTGTTGCGCATTTGGGATTTTTCGCCGTACAGATGTAACGTCCGAACAGGACCATCGCCTGGTGGATACGATGGAGGTCTGTTTTGAACTTTCTTACCAGATCTTTTTCCGTTCCCTCCACGGTTTTGGCGTCGGTGAGTCCGAGACGGTGCGCAACACGGAATACATGGGTGTCTACGGCCATCAGATTGGCATGGGTGTATTCGATCATGAAAACATGGGACGTTTTCTGGCCGACGCCGGGAAGTTTGACCAGATCCTTTTCATCCAGCGGTATTTCTCCATCGTATTTTTCCATGACCATCTGCGCCATTTTGATCAGGTTTTTCGCTTTGTTGTTAAAAAAAGAGCAGGTTTTTATCAACTCCTTGACATCGTCAAGGTCCGCGTTGGCGAGGCTGGGAATGTCGGGATACTTTTCAAAAAGCGCCGGGGTGATCATATTGACGCGTTTGTCGGTACACTGGGCTGACAGGATGATGGCGACCAATAGTTCATAGGCATTGCGATAATGCAGCTCGGTTTCCGCACTCGGATAGTGCTCCAGCAATCTTTTTTTGATCTCTTCGATCTCTTTTTGCGTGGCGAGTTTCATGAGCAACCTTTCGGATGAGAAGGCAAGAGGGCAAGAGGTTGACCCAAAAGCAAAGCATTCCATTCACGCATTACCTTTTTCCCCTTTCTCACCGGCGCGCTGTCGCGATCAAGCCTTCTCACGTTTTTTATAGAAATTATACCCGACGAAGAGTATAATAAGCCCAAATTTCACCAAAAAAGAGGTTGATCAATGGCAGGTCACAACAAATGGTCCAAAGTCAAACATATCAAAGCGAAGGAGGATGCCAAGAAGGGCAAACTCTTCACCAAAGCGGTGCGTGACATTACAACGGCCGCCAAGGCGGGGGGCGGCGATCCGGATACCAATGCGGCGCTGCGTCTTGCGATCGAGCGGGCGCGTGCCGTTTCGATGCCGGCCGAAAACATTCAGCGGGCTATCGACAAGGCGACGGGCAACCTCAAGGGTGTCAATTACGAAGAGGTGACCTACGAAGGGTATGGCCCCGGCGGTGTGGCGATCATGGTCGAGACGATGACGGACAATCGCAACCGGACGGTGGCCAACATCCGTCACGCTTTCAGCAAGGCGGGCGGAAGCCTGGGTACCAGTGGCAGCGTTTCGTGGATGTTCGAAAAAAAAGGGGTCATCACCGTTGAAAGGGGCGAGAAAGATGACGAAGTGATGGAGGTTGCGCTGGATAATGGAGCTACGGATATCAAGGAGTTCGACGAAGTTCTGGTCATCGAGAGCGAGCCGGCCGATTTCGACACGCTGCTGCAGGCGATCGAAAAGACGGGGGTGAACATTCTGGAAAGCTCCGTCGGGCTTGTAGCGACGAACACGATCGATGTGGACGATGAAACGGCAGAAAAGGTGGAGAGGCTCATCGAGACCCTGGAAGAGGATGACGACGTCCAGAACGTCTACCACAACATGGAATAATTTTCAGTTTACCTTCATTAATCGGAATTTAAGTACAATGCCACCCATGAAATCGAATCAAAGGAACAGAATGAAAAAACTTGTCATAGCAGGATTGAGCGCCGCGGCACTGGCACTCTCCCTTCCGGCAGCCGATGTGCTCGCCACGGTCAACGGCCACAAAATTACGAAAGCGGATATCCAGGACGTGATGAATGCCATGGGTGCACGCACCACCTACGACGCTCTTCCGGAGGATGTGAAGAAAAAGGTTCTCGACCAGGTGGTCGAACAGCAGCTGCTTCAGGAGAAGGCGATCAAAAGCGGCATAGAGAAAGACAAAGAGTACAAAGAGGCCCTGGCGAAACTGAAGAAGAAACTGGCACTCGATGTCTGGATGAAAAAGCAGCTCGACACCATCAAGGTGAGTGACGCCGAAGCGAAAAAGGCGTACGAAGAGCACAAAAACGCATTCCAGCGTCCCGAAAGCGTCCATGCCCGCCATATCCTCGTCAAAACCGAGTCGGAGGCAAAGGCGATCATCGATACGTTGAACAAAACGCCCAAAAGCAAACTCAAAGAGAAATTCATCGAACTGGCGAAGAGCAAATCGACCGGTCCCAGCGCATCCCGCGGCGGCGATCTTGGCAGATTCGGACGCAAACAGATGGTCAAACCGTTCAGTGATGCCGCCTTCTCGCTCAAGGCGGGCGAATATACGAAAACACCGGTCAAAACGCAGTTTGGCTACCATGTCATCTATGTCGAAGAGAAACTGCCGGCACAGACGATTCCCTTCAGTGAAGTCAAAGAGCGGATCAAGCAGAATCTCAAGATGGAGAAATTCAAGAAGAAAATGCAGAAGATCGCTCAGGAGTTAAAAGCGAAAGCGAAAATCAAGTATAATCGGTAAACAACACTATTTCATCAATCCAAAGAGGAGTCGAGATGTCAAGAATATCAGATTTTGTCCAGCCGGGTGTGGCCACAGGGGACGATGTCCAGAAAATCTTCGAAATCGCCAAAGCGAACGAGTTCGCCCTTCCCGCTGTCAATGTCGTCGGAAGCAATTCGATGAACGCGGCGCTGGAAGCGGCGAAGAGTGTCAACTCTCCCATCATCGTGCAGTTCAGCCACGGCGGCGCTTCGTTTCTGGGAGGCAAAGGTCTCGACAGTGACAAAGCGGCGGTTCTCGGTGCGATCAGCGGGGCTCAGCACATCCATACCGTCGCCGAAGCCTACGCCGTACCGGTGATTTTGCATACCGACCATGCAGCCCGCAAGCTTCTTCCGTGGATCGATGCGCTGCTGGAGGCGAGCGAACAGCATTTCGCCAAAACGGGTCGGCCGCTTTTTAGCTCCCACATGATCGATTTGAGCGAGGAGCCCCTCGAACAGAATATCGAGACGTGCAAGGTCTATCTCGAACGCATGGACAAGATGGGCATGACGCTGGAGATCGAGCTTGGCATCACCGGCGGGGAAGAGGACGGCGTCGACAACACCGATGTGGACAACAAACTCCTCTACACCCAGCCCGAAGAGGTCGCCTACGCCTACGAAGAGCTCAGCAAAATCAGCGACCGTTTCACGATCGCAGCCTCCTTCGGCAACGTCCACGGTGTCTACAAACCGGGCAACGTCGTGCTTCGACCGGAGATTCTCGACAACTCCCAGAAATATATCGAAGAGAAGTACAAAACCGGGAAAAAACCTGTCAGTTTCGTCTTCCACGGCGGCAGCGGTTCCGAGCTGAAGGATATCCGCGACGCCATCAGCTACGGGGTGGTCAAGATGAACATCGACACCGATACCCAGTGGGCCTTCTGGGACGGCGTCAGGCAGTATGTCGCGACGTATCACGACTATCTGCAGGGACAGATCGGCAACCCGGAAGGGGAAGAGAAGCCGAACAAGAAATACTACGATCCCCGCAAATGGCTGCGCGAAGGCGAAAAATCGATGGCTGCGCGCCTCAAAACAGCATTCGAAGATCTCAATTGCATTGACCGCTTCTAAAAGGGCCTATCCGCCCTCCCGGGTGGATAGATTGACAATCGACGGCCGGCTCTTTTATGTCAAGCGCGACGATCTGACCGATCCGCGCTACAGCGGAAACAAACTCCGAAAACTCTCCGCTTTGTTGACACTCTCCCCCAAACGCTACACCACCATCGTCAGTTACGGCGGCGCCCAGAGCAACGCCATGCTCTCGATCGCCTATCTGGCACAGGCGAAGGGCTGGGATTTCCATTATTACTGCAAGATGCTGCCATCCTGGCTGAGGTCCCGTCCCACCGGCAATCTGGCGGCGGCACTGGCCCTTGGTATGCAACTGCACGAAGTGCAGACACAGCGGTTTTACCCCCTCGTTTCGGATGTGGCGAGAGCCTGCGGCGAAGATGCGCTCTTCATCCCCCAGGGCGGCGCCGATCCGATCGCAGAAGAGGGGATCGCGACACTCGCCCGGGAGATACGGGCATGGAAGGATGAGACGAAACTGCCGCGGCTGACCGTGGCGACACCCAGCGGTACGGGAACGACGGCACTCTATCTGCGCAAAAACCTCCCTCCCGACATCGATGTGGTGACGGTTCCGGTGGTGGGGGATGCAGAGGTCCTTCGGGCGCAGTGGAGAGAGCTCGAACCGGATATGAGCGCCTATCCCTCCGTATTGGACAGGAGGGGCAAGTGGCCTTTCGCGAAGCCGAACAGAGCGTACTATGCGATATGGCAACGACTCGGCAAAGCGGGTGTGGAATTCGATCTGATCTATGCCCCGAAAACATGGCTCGAACTGCTTGATGCCTACGAAAACCTGACGCAGCCGATTCTCTATATCCACAGCGGAGGAGTCAGCGGCAATGTGAGCCAGCTCGAAAACTACCGGCACAAGGGGATGCTGGATGGGTAAGAGGGTCGGACTTTTCGTTCCATGCTATGTCAACGACTTCTATCCCGAGGCGGCGTTTTCGACGTTGGAGGTGCTGGAGTCGCTGGGGTTTGACGTGGTATATCCCGAAAACCAGAGCTGCTGCGGCCAGCCCTTTTTGAACAACGGCATGGTTTATGATGCCCGGAAACTGGCGGAGAGATTCGTCGATATTTTTGCCGACTTCGATTTTGTCGTCGCACCGAGCAGCAGCTGTATCGGAGCGGTCAAACATCGCTACGACGGGATCGTGAAAGATGCCCGCTACCCTCTTCTTAGGCAAAGGGTCTACGAGCTCTGCGAATTTCTCCACGACGTGGTCGGAATCGAAAATCTCCGGTTTCAAACCCCTTTTCGGGGGCGTGTGGGTCTGCACAACAGTTGCCACGCCCTTCGGGAGCTGGGTCTGGCCGCTCCGAGCGAACTGCATATTCCTCCCTTCAGCAAGGTCAGAGCGGTACTGTCGAAAATCGAGGGGCTGGAGGTGGTGGAGCCCTCCCGGGACGAGTGCTGCGGTTTCGGCGGAACGTTCAGTATCCAGGAGAGTGCGGTATCGGCGATGATGGGACGTGACCGCATTGCCGACCACCGGACCAACGGGGTCGATATCGTGGCAGGGGTCGATATGTCGTGCCTTATGCACATGGAGGGACTTGCGAAGCGGGACGGCATACCGGTGCGTTTTGTGCATGTGGCCCAACTCATGACCGGGAGGGTGTGATGGTCGATCATGCAAGAAACGCCGCCGCGTTCGTATCCGATATCGAAAGAACCCGCTGGCACGACCAAGCACTCTGGTTCGTCCGTCAAAAGCGTGATCGCGCCGCCCGTTCGGTGCCGGAATGGGAGAAGCTGAGGGAGAGTGCACAAAAGGTGAAATCCCACACGCTTGCCCATCTGGGTCATTATCTCGAGCGGTTCGAGGCCAACGCCCGGGCCAACGGTATCGACGTACGCTGGGCAGCAGACGGTGCGGCACTCCGCCGTATCGTGGCGGAGATTCTAAAAGAACACGGCGCGGTACGGGTGGTCAAAAGCAAGTCGATGTTGACGGAAGAGTGTGGTCTCAACCCCCATCTGCAGAGCCTGGGCATCGAAGTGACCGACACCGATCTGGGGGAACGGATCGTGCAGTTGGCCGGCGACCATCCCAGTCACATCGTCCTTCCGGCGATCCACATGAAAAAAGAGGATGTGGCCGCACTCTTTTCGAAGCATCTGCATACCGACCCCGGCAACGCCGATGCCCACTATCTCACACGCGCGGCACGCGAGCATCTGCGGCAGAAATTTCTGGAAGCCGACGCCGCGATCACGGGTGTCAATTTCGCCCTGGCGGAAGAGGGCGGTTTCGTCGTCTGTACCAATGAAGGCAATGCCGACCTCGGCACCGCGCTTCCTAATCTGCATATCGCCTGCATGGGACTGGAAAAAGTGATTCCTTCAGCCAAGCAACTGGGTGTTTTCACCCGTCTTCTCGCACGCAGTGCCACGGGGCAGGCGATCACCACCTATACCTCCCACTTCATGCGCCCCAAACCGGGCGGACGCCTTGTGGTAGTCATTGTCGACAACGGACGGAGTCGACTCTTAAAAGGCCGGCAGGCCGGGGCGCTTTCGTGCATCCGGTGCGGTGCCTGCATGAACACCTGTCCTGTTTACCGGCGCAGCGGTGGCCACAGCTACGGCACCGTGGTTCCCGGGCCCATCGGTTCGGTACTGGCGGGAGCGTCGGATGTGGAAAAATTTGCTTCGCTCCCCTTTGCCTGCTCGCTTTGCGCTTCCTGTGACAATGTCTGTCCCGTGCGCATCGATCTGCACGCCCGACTTTGTGACGAGAGAGAAGAGGCGATTGCGGTACCCGACTACGCCGGCAAAAGAGCGGGCCTGAAAATGGCGGCCTTCCTGCTTCGTCATCCGAAACTCTACGAGATGCTTATGGGGCTGGCAAGAGCGGTGCTTCCGAGACTTCCAAGAGGTCTGCTTTATAACCGCTTCAACCTCTGGGGAAGGGAGCGGGAGATGCCGATACCCGCCAAAAAGGCGTTCAGAGAACTCTACAGGGAGAGACGATGTCGGAGAAGATGAAAATTTTCGCGAATCTGAAAGATCGCTGCGACGAGCCCGAAGCCCCACCCGCTTTTGACTTTGCGGCAATGCGTTTTGACGACCCCATAGAGGCTTTCAAAAACGCGCTGAAAGCGGCCGGTGGTGATGCGACGGAAGTTCGTGGCGATTTGAAAGAGGCGATTTCAGCCGCTTTTGCCGATGCGACGATTGCAGTGGATACACGCCTCGATCCGGTGGTTGTTCCTGAAAAGCTCTCAACGGTCGGGCTCGCCATAGTGGAAGCTTCGTTTGGCGTGGCGGAAAACGGGGCGGTCTGGATCGATCCTCGGGACCGCTATCCCAGAGAGCTTCTGACGCTGGCTGAAAATCTGGCCGTCCTGCTTCCGGCCGAGCGCATCGTCGCCACGATGCACGAAGCCTATGAGCGGATCGATCTGAGCGAGACCGGATACGCTCTTTTTCTCTGCGGCCCCTCCAAAACCGCCGACATCGAACAGGCTCTTGTTATCGGCGCCCACGGCGCCATAGCGCTCAGGGTGTTTTTAACCTGAGTCAAAGACTCCTCGCCGCTTCTTTTTCTGCGACATACTTTTCAACGACCCATTCGGCGAAGGGAAGGCTGCAGGTAAAGGCGGGTGAGACGGCGTTGAGGATGTGGATGGAGTTTTCGTCTCCCTCCACGACGAAATCCTGAACCAGTTCCAGAGTTTCGGTATCGAGCAGCTGGGCACGAATGCCGGGGACACTCCATGTGTCGAATTTTTTCTCATCGATCGATTTGACCATGTCGCGGGCGAGGGCGGCGAGATGCTTTTTGGAGTATTTTTTGAACTCCTCGAACGCAAGGGAGCGGAAATTGAAGCGGTTGGTGACGAAAAGCTTCGTTTCGTACCACAGAATCTCCATCATCTCGTCGAAGCTGAAGCGGCTGAAGCCTTCGTAGTTTTCTCGCCAGAAGGCGGGGATGGCCGTGGGTCCTATTTTGATCGTGCCGTCGACGGTGACAGTGTAGTGCACGCCCAGAAAGGGGTTTTTCAGATTCGGGACGGGGTAGATATTGGTAACGATGGGAGTGTCGCCACCGCTGTATTTGAGGTAGATGCCTTTGAAGGGAACAATGGTGAATCTGTCGCCGAAACCGAACTGTTTGGCGATCCTGTCGGCATAGAGCCCGGCGCAATTGATGATGACGTCCGCTTCGAAAGCGCTCCGATCGGTTTTGATCCGGTTGAGCCCGGTGCGGTAGAGGTAGCGGGTATTGAGATGGAGTTTGGCCCCGTTTTCGATAACGACATCCCTCAGTTTTCTGACGACCGCTTTCGGATTGACGGTAGCGGTGGTAGGGCTGTAGAGGGCGTAACCGAATGTATTGGCGTTGGGATCGATCTTTTCGAGCTCTTTTTCGTCGATGATGCGTACGTCAACCCCGTTGGCGCGCCCCCGGTTTTCCAGCTCATGGAGCGTCTGTACCTCCGCTTCGTTCCGGGCGATCACCACTTTTTTGCAGGCGTTTATCGGCAGACCGTAATCTTGGCAGAAGGCTTTGAGGCGGGCATTGCCCTCGCGAGTGAAGCGCGCTTTGAGCGAATCGGCGGTGTAGTAGAAACCGGCGTGAAGTACACCGCTGTTGCGGCCGCTCGCATGCATTGCCACATCTCTTTCTTTCTCGATGATGCTGATCGATTTTGTGGGAAATCTCTCCTGCAGCGCCCTGGCGACACTCAATCCGACGATACCGGCACCGATAATGAGAAAATCCGTTTTCAAAGCAGACCCTCCGAGCGTTTGGGGTTTTCAATTATAACTAATATTACGCCGTCGTAACTCCCTATGTTCCAACCAGCACGCACATAATGCGAGGCGCAGCCAAAGCTACGCCGATGCCTTCGCAACGCAAAGACGGTACGGCGATGGTGCCTTGGATGATGGTGACTGCTGCGTTGCATTCGGTTATAACAAATGGGCAACGAGAGAATGGGCATGAAGCCGATATGCGGTATAATGACACATATTCCGTTTGAAAAGGAGAGAAAATGTCGAGTGTTGTCAAAGTGATCGAAGTGATCGCGCAGTCCAAAAAAAGCTGGGAAGACGCCGCCGCCAACGCGGTCAAAGAGGCTGCAAAAAGTGTCGAAAACATCAAATCCATCTATATCAAAGATATGAGTGCAAAAGTGGAGAAAGGCAAGATCGTTCTGTATCGGGTGAACGCCAACATTTCATTCGTAGTCGGCAAAAAGAAAAAATGATTTTTCAAAGCGTGCCTTCGCCTGTGTGGAAAGGCGCTTTATCTTTGCAGCGCGGTGGGAAAGAGAAGAGCAGGACTTTTTAATTTTGTGGAAACGACTGTTTTGCGGCTCTGTGCGAAAATTTCTACCGTGCGTGAATAGGTGACTTCTTCCTTTTACCCTTCCGAAGATCTTCACGTTCGCACCGCATCATAGATTCCAATGACTGTTTCATTGTTTTGAAAAACAAAAAGATCGTATCTTTTTTTTGAGGATTTTACCCGGTTGTAGGATGGGTTATGCAATGGCACAGAAGGGCGGGAAGAAACGGAAGCCGGGGCGCAAGGCCCCGAGTGGAAAGAGGTATCAGATCTTGCCGTCGAGGTGATCGGCAAGGCGCTGAAGTTTCGTTTTGTACTCTTCGACATTGAAGGAAGCCGGATCGATGCGTGCGACACCGTCTTCGATCGCGGCCTGAGCGACAGCGGAAGCGACCCATACGAGAACGCGGCGATCGAACGGAGAAGGAATGATGTATTCGGGCCCGAACTCCATGTTTTCTCGGCCATGCGCTTTTTTGACATGCTCGGGAACCGGCTCTTTCGCCAGGGCTGCGAGCGCTTTGGCTGCCGCCATTTTCATCCCTTCGGTGATTTTCGTGGCACGAACGTCGAGCGCTCCGCGGAAAATCTGCGGGAATCCCAGAACGTTGTTGACCTGGTTCGGGAAGTCGCTTCGGCCTGTACCCATGATGACGTCGGGGCGTGCCTCTTTCGCCACCGGCGGCATAATTTCGGGAATCGGGTTGGCACAGGCGAAGATGATGGGACTCTCCGCCATTGTCTTGACCTGTTCCGCGCTGATGAGGTCGGGGCCGCTGAGGCCAAGAACCATATCGGCACCCTTGATTGCGTCGTCAAGCGTTCTGTCCGGCGTATCGAAGGCGAATTCCTGCTTGTATTTGTTGAGGTCGGTGCGTCCGCTGTGGATGACACCTTTGGAGTCGAGCATCGTGATGTTTTTGACACCGAGCTGCTTGTACATTTTGGCACAGGCAATACCGGAGGCACCGGCACCGATAACGACGACTTTGAGATCCTCGACCGGCTTGCCTGTCATCTCCAGAACGTTGATGAGACCCGCCGTGGTGATGACCGCCGTACCGTGCTGGTCGTCGTGGAAGACAGGAACGTCACAGATCTCTTTGAGTTTTTCTTCGATTTCGAAACATTTGGGTGCTTTGATGTCTTCGAGGTTGATTCCGCCGAAAGTATCCGCGATCGCCGCAACCGTTTCGATGATTTTCTCCGGCTCTTTGACATTGAGCTCGATATCGACGGCATCGACGTTGGCGAAGGTTTTGAAAAGGACCGCTTTTCCCTCCATAACGGGCTTGCCGGCGAGGTGACCGATATCTCCGAGCCCCAGAACCGCCGTGCCGTCGCTGATGACAGCGACCAGATTGCCTTTGTTGGTGTAGTCGTAGGCGGTATTGATATCCTTCTCGATTTCGAGACAGGGGTATGCGACACCCGGGCTGTAGGCCATCGAAAGCTCTTTTTCCGTATCGCACGGTTTGGTGATGAGTGTTCCGATTTTACCATTGGTGTCGAATTCGTTGCGTGCTCTGTGGTACTGCAGTGACTCTTCTTTGAAATTGTCGCTCATGTTACTCTCCTGTAGGAATTAAAAGGTATTACCATTCTACACTCTTTTTGCTGTAAGGGTGGATGGTTCGCACGTTTTGCTATCTTTTGAAGAAACAAATGTAACATTTTTCTACATTTGGTAAGAAAAGAGCGATTTACACTTTCGGAAGTATTTTTAGGTTAAAATGGTTTCAAATTTAAACATTGCGGGGAAATGCCTTATGGAAGATATGGTCGCGGAGTCGACGAAATATACGGTTCTTGGAATGGGGATCGTCTTTTTGTTCCTCTATGTTCTTGTGCTCGTCTTAAGGCTGCAGAAAAATCTGATCACCCGCTACTTTATCGAAAACGAAAGCGCACCGGTGCCGCTTCGGCAGCCCGAAACGGTCCATGAGGATGAACGGGGGCGCAAACGAAAAGTGGCCGCGATGATTGCGGCCATTCACCACTACAAAAGAAGTAAGGAAACAACGTGAAAAAGTTTATCGACATTATGGATACGACCTTCAGGGACGGCTTCCAGTCGGTTTTCGGCGGCCGGGTACTGATGGAGGATTTTCTTCCCGCCGTCGAAGCGGCAAGGGAGGCGGGTATCAGCCATTTCGAATTCGGCGGCGGCGCCCGTTTCCAAAGTCTATTCTTCTATCTGAGAGAGAACGCTTTCGAGATGATGGACAGGTTTCGTGAAAAAGCGGGGCCCGATGCCAATCTCCAGACGCTTGCGCGTGGCATCAACACCGTCATGCTCGATACCGGCAGCCGCGAACTGATCGACCTTCATGCCAAACTCTTCAAAAAACACTCCACGACGACGATCCGCAACTTCGACGCTCTCAACGATGTGGACAATCTGGCCTTCAGCGCCAAATGCATCCACAATCACGGATTGCGCCACGAAGTGGTCATCACGATTATGGATCTTCCTCCAGGATGCACCGGCGCCCACGATGCCGATTTTTACGAAAAGGTGCTGCGAAAGATTCTCGATTCGGACCTTCCTTTCGACAGTCTCTGTTTCAAAGACGCCAGCGGTACCTCCAACCCCAACAAGGTCTACGAAACCATCAGCCGGGCCAGGAAGCTGCTTCCCGAACACACCCACATCCGCCTGCATACCCACGAGACGGCGGGGGTGAGTGTCGCCTGCTATCTCGCGGCCCTCGAAGCGGGTGTCGACGGCATCGACCTGGCGGTCGCGCCGGTGAGCGGCGGAACGAGCCAGCCCGACATTCTCACTCTTTTGCACGCGGTCAAAGGGGGCGAATACGATCTTGGCGGACTCGAACTCGAGAAGGTGCTGCAGTATGAGGAGGTTCTCAACGACTGCCTGAGCGACTATTTCATCCCGCCGGAAGCGACGCAGGTTTCGCCCCTGATTCCCTTCTCTCCGATGCCGGGCGGCGCTTTGACGGCAAACACGCAGATGATGCGGGACAATGGCATTCTCGACAAATACTCCCTCGTGATCCGTGCCATGCGCGAAGTGGTCGAAAAGGGTGGATACGGCACGTCGGTGACGCCGGTTTCGCAGTTTTATTGGCAGCAGGCTTTCAACAATGTGATGTTCGGTCCCTGGAAAAAGATCGCGCCGGGGTACGGCCGTATGGTGCTTGGCTACTTCGGCAAAACGCCGGTCGAGCCCGATCCGGAGATCGTCAAAATAGCGGCCGAGCAGCTGGAGCTCGAGCCGACGACGGAGAATCCGCTCGATATCGCCGACCGGGACGAAAAGAAATCGATCGCCTACTGGAGAGGGGTTCTGGAAAAAGAAGGGATCGAGGCGACGGAAGAGAATATCTTCATCGCCGCATCCTGCCAGGAGAAGGGAATCGCCTTCCTCAAGGGCGAAAGCCCCCTGATGGTCCGCAAAAAGAGCATGACGACAGAACACAAAGAGGAACCTGCCGTCGCCAGCGAGCCCCGAACGCCGACCCCGGCACCCGCTCAGTCGGAATCTGCAGGCGGAATCTACACCGTCGTTGTGGACGGAGAGAAGTTCAATGTCGAAGTCATCGAAGGAGAGGGCGAAATCTCCGTCAAACGAATCGAGAGCGCTGCATTGGCACCTGAAACTTCCAAGCCTCCGAGACCAGCACAGACAACGACACCGGGCCATGAGAAAGTCGACCACAATATGGTGGAAGTGATCGCGCAGATTCCGGGAACGGTCCTGCGGATTTTGAAAAAACCGGGGGAGAAGGTCCAGGAGGAGGAGGTCATCATGATCATTGAGGCGATGAAGATGGAGATCGAGATTCCGTCACCCAAAACCGGTGTTCTTGTCAAGGTCGATGTCCAGACGGGCGAGACGGTGAAGGAAGGGCAGGTGCTGGCGCATGTTCAGTAGAGGTGTCTCATGAAAAAGGCTTTCGGTGCGATTTTGTTTCTGATGCTGTTTCTCGCCGGTACCCTGACGGCATCGCAACATACGGATCCTGCATACGTGACCAAGGGTGCGGATGATACATCTCCTGTCACAACACACGACAAATCGATCATCGATCTTCTCAAGTCATTTTACGAAACTACCGGTATCTATGCGCTGACCACACCTAAAAAGGGTGTCAAAGAGGGCAACGGGGAGAAGATCGGCAGTTTTCACCAGACATGGGGACGCATCATCATGATCGGTGTGTCGATGATTCTGTTCTACCTTGCCATCGCCAAAGGGTTCGAACCGCTTCTTCTTCTGCCCATCGGTTTCGGGGGTCTGCTGGCGAATGTTCCGGTGGCCGACATGACAGGTCCCGACGGATTTTTGGGAATCATCTACAATGCCGGTATCGCCAACGAGTTTTTCCCGCTTCTCATTTTCATGGGCGTGGGGGCGATGACCGATTTCGGACCGCTGCTGGCCAATCCCAAGACAGCGCTGTTGGGCGGCGCGGCGCAGTTTGGCATTTTCGCGACACTGATCGGTGCGGCGGCGCTTTCGCAGTATACGCCGCTCTTTGGTTTTTCGCTGCAAGACTGTGCCGCCATCTCGATCATCGGGGGGGCCGACGGACCCACCTCCATTTTCATCGCCGCCAAGCTCGCACCCGACCTGCTGGGGGCGATCGCCGTGGCCGCCTACTCCTACATGGCGCTGGTTCCGGTTATACAGCCGCCGATCATGCGGGCATTGACGACGAAAGAGGAGCGGGCGATCGTCATGAAACAGCAGCGCAGAGTGCATCGTCTCGAAAAGCTTTTTCTGCCGCTGATCATCCTCGTTTTGAGTATTCTCATCCTACCCCAATCGACGCCGCTGATCGGGGCTTTCACCTTCGGAAACTTCGCCAAAGAGTCGGGCGTGGTCAACCGTCTAAGCGACACGATGCAAAACTCCCTGATCAATATCGTAACCATTCTTCTTGGCCTGGGTGTCGGCTCCAAGCTGGCGGCGGAGAAGTTTCTGGTTCCCGATACGCTGGGTATCCTCTTTCTCGGCCTGATCGCTTTCGCCATCGGTACGGCAGCCGGTGTACTGATGGGAAAACTGATGAACCTGATTTACAAAGAACCGATCAATCCGCTGATCGGTGCGGCCGGTGTTTCGGCCGTCCCGATGGCGGCGAGGGTCGTCAACAAAGTGGGACTTGAAGAGAATCACAGCAACATTCTAGTCATGCACGCAATGGGTCCGAACGTGGCGGGGGTTATCGGTTCGGCCGTGACGGCCGGTATACTTATCTCGATTTTTACATGACGGGGGCATGAGATTTTGGCCGATTCCTCACCAGTGAACCGCATCGTCGTGACACTGGCTGCGCTTGTTGTCATCATCGCCGGATTGAAGGCGGCGGCATCCTTGGTGGTCCCTTTCATTCTTTCGCTCTTCATCACGATGCTGCTCTCGCCGCTGCTGCAGTGGCTGATGCGTCAAGGTGTGCCGAAAGTTCTTGCGTTTATCCTGGTCATCTTTTTCGTTTTTGTGCTCTTCGTCTCTCTGACCGGTCTTGTCACCTCCCATGTGGCCGACCTTTTCACCCATGCGGAGGATTGGCAGGCGGCCATGACGGAAAATCTTCACCAGTGGATGCTCTACCTCGACAAGCGGGGATTCCACGTCGATCAGGAACTCTTCTTCTCCATGCTGCAGCCCCAGAAACTCTTTGTGTTCACTCTTTCGCTGGTAAAAAACACCTCCATGATGCTCTCCAACTCTCTGCTGATCTTTTTTACCGTCGTCTTCATGCTCATCGAGTCTTTCACGATCAAAAAGAAGATCCGCTATATCGAGACGTTCGGTGTGTCGGGGTTTTCGAAGAGGATCGATGCCTTTAGCGA